>CAVFYC010000005.1:19843-49051 GCA_963626585.1 Christensenellaceae bacterium Phil1
CAAGACACCATGGTGTCTCAACCAAGGCATCACGTTCTCCTTTTCAAAACACCATTGTCCCGCTCTTCAAACATCAAGCCAGCGGACGGCATATACATATATATATAGCGTGTTTCCCACTTAAAAAGTGTATAATACAGAGCCCTACGCCACAATAATCATTAAAAAGCCGGCCATAACGTATCGGTTAAGATATTTATTCCTACTTTTGGCTACGAGTAACAACAGATTAAAACCTATAAAGCGATGAGAAAAGACATTTTACTTTACGTTCCGCTTTTGGCGGCAGGGCTTTTGGCAAGCAGTTGCGCAAGCAAGAAAAGCTTGGAAAATTGTCAGAACGAAAATAAAGTATTGACGGCCAACTACCAGAAGACTAAAGACAAACTCGCAGATGTCCAGGCACAACTGGCGGCAAGCAAGGCACGCGTAACCAGCTTGCAAGACCAGTTGGCACAGGCACGCAGCGACTATGAGAGACTGCAGGCATCCTTGGACAAGAGCCTGACGGCAGGAAGCCAGACCAACATGAACATATCCAAACTCGTTGACCAGATAAACGAGTCGAACCAATACATTCGCCACCTTGTGGAAGTGAAGAGCAAGAGCGACTCGCTCAACATGGTGCTCACCAACAACCTGACACGCTCACTCTCGCAGGCAGAGCAGAAAGAAGTGAATGTGCAGGTGCTCAAAGGCGTGGTCTACATCTCGCTAGCCGACAACATGCTCTACAAAAGCGGAAGCTACGAGATAAACGACCGGGCAGCCGAAACACTCAGCAAGATAGCCAAGATAATCCAAGACTACAAAGACTACGACGTGCTCGTGGAAGGCAACACCGACAACGTGCCCATCTCGCGCCAAAACATAAGGAACAACTGGGACTTGAGCTGCCTCAGAGCATCAAGCGTAGTGCAGTACTTGCAAAACAACTACGGCATCGACCCCAAGAGACTCACAGCCGGAGGACGAGGAGAGTATAACCCGCTCACAGGCAACGACAGCGAACTCGGCAAACAACGCAACCGACGTACACAAATCATCATCACGCCGAAACTCGACCAGTTCATGGACTTGATAGACAAAGCCCCCAAAGAAAACGACAACGAATAATCCCAACAAGACCCATTGTTGAAACCACAATACGTCCGCTCGCTTCACAGCCGGCGGACGTATTCTTTATATCACCAAATCACAGCACAATATCACCCAATCACAGCAATATATCACCAAATATAATCAAAACAACGCGGCATAAAACTGCGCAAAACAAAAACCCCGTTGAGGAAATCCCCAACGGAGCTGTCTCTATACACTGTCAATCACATTCACTTGCCGCTCTTCTTCACCTTACCGTCCTTTACAAGACGCGCAAATTCTTTTTTGGCCTTGGCAAGTTGGGCGGTAAATCCCTCGTCAGCATGCAAGCGGGCAATCAAAGCACTCGCCACTACCCTGCCAGCATCAACATCACTCTGATAATGCACACCGCATATCACACGACTCTGACCAAACTCAAAGCCACGCTTGAGAATCTCATTCTGTCTGTCCACATTGATTTCGGCAAGCACAAGAGCCGTTGACCAACCAATGCAAGTATGTCCCGACGGGTAGGAACCATTGGCAGAAAGCGACTTCTCATCATTAGGCGTGAGCGACTGTTCATTGTAAAACATAAACGGACGCATACGCATGTAGTGGTTTTTAGCTTCACGCGTTGCCAAATCTCCTGCGTCCTCCTGCATACGAGTTATAAGCGTGTAGATTTCAGGAGTATTCTCCTTTGAAATCTTTATGCCAAACGCCTCGGAAAAAGCATTGGATATACCTTCGCCTCCAAGCTTCGCATCTTCAAAAGCCTGCGGCCCGCGCGGCGTGTGGCGCTGCATCTTGCCCCAACGATATTGGGCCTCGTCGTAATTAAACTGCGCACTGCCCGGCTGAGGAGGCGGGGGCAAAAGATTTAGACTGCTCGCAACATCTTCAGACTTCAAGAAATATTTGTCAGGGTGGTTGCGCACATCATTGCCTTGGGCAAACCCCAAAACAACTGTCGTAAAGATTGACAGAACAACAAGCGTTATTCTTTTGTTCATCATGTTAGTATGTTTGTTAAAGGATTACATTTATCGTTCAGAGCGAGCAAAAATAGCCCAACTTGTATAGCTTGAACACGAAAAGCGATGGCCTGTTGCTCAAAAGGTTTGCCCGTTCAATTCTACCGAACATCTTATGCCACGTAACCACTATTCCGTCAAGATTCAAGCGTTTCAATCTCAACGCCACCGAACCTACGTGGGAAAAGTTCTGTATGTCGCGCCCAAAACGTCGCAGATTTTTCATCGACTGTTCGGTCTTCAAAAGAAAATCTCTGTTGGTGTCAAGCCCATTGTGCACAAGCGGGTTGTCGATATGCGTTATCTTATATCCGTCCTGCTTCAAGCGCAATCCGAAAATGGTATCCTCGTATCCATACTCCACACAACTTTCATCAAAACGAATGTGCATGAAAACGTCCCGCCTTATCATTACGTTGAACGTTGAGAAATGGGCATACGGGCTCGACATTCGGTATTCCAACGACCTTATTGTTGCAACGCTTTGCTCATACCGGAACCTCAGAGATACGTCGGGAGACGGTTGTGTTCCCACGGCTTCGATTCCTCCTACCACAACTTCTGCTTTGTTTAGCGTTTCGGCGTAATATTTGTCGAGAAAATCGCCACGGGTAACCAGGGCATCGCAATCAATAAAAAGCAAATAATCACCCTTGGCCTCGCGAGCCATATTGTTTCGCGTTACGGCGCGTCCAACGTTCTTTTCCGAAGAAACAAAACGGCAGCCAAACAAATCACAAGCCTTTCTCACGTTTTCTATGCCGCGTCCTTTTTGCGAGGCATCATTACCTACGATAATTTCGCACTCTTCTCCTTTCGACAACTTCAATTTCTCGACTTGCGCCTTCAAAGCCCGTAATAATTCGGAGCAATCGTAATTGTATACAGGGATTAATATTGATATCATGATTACCTTTCGCTTTTGTGAAACCGGCGTTCGCTTGCTTTAAGATTAGCCGCATAATGTTTTTATGGCAGTTAGCCTAATGCAAATGTACAAATTTATAGTTTAATACACATATTTTTATGGCTACTTTCGGGTTCATACGTTATTAATGTGTATTTTTGCAATGTATTTATCGCGGAAAAATGATTAGGAAAGACCTCGCGATATCTCCCAAGACAATACAATAACTTATAAATACAATGCGAAAACTATTAACATTAGCTGCGATTGCTTTGACGCTTACAGTCAATGCGCAGCAGAGCGATTTCTTTACTCCGTCGCGTCGCACGGCTTTGCGAATGCCGGCAACGCCTATCGCCGTGAGCGATCCTTATTTCTCCATTTGGTCTCCGTCTGACAAGCTCTATGATGCGTCTACAATGCATTGGAGCTCGGCAACGAAATCCATTATCGGCGTGCTTCGGGTTGACGGGAAAAATTATCGTTTCCTCGGAAAACCTGCCGACAAACTCATTCCCTACGCAGAAATGGCGAAGAGCGAAAATTGGGAGGCCAAATACACGCGCTCTACGCCCGATGGAAATTGGACTGAAGTAAATTACGATGATGACAAATGGCAGAACGGACGCGGTGCCTTTGGCGACAGAGACATCAAAGCCAATGCTACGAGATGGGCAGGCGACAATACCGATGTATATATACGCCGCTATTTCAATATTGACAAACTTGACAAAAACAGCAAGGTACGCCTTATTTATTCGCACGATGATGTTTTTGAACTTTTCATCAACGGGGAGAAAATTGTAGGCACGGGCGAAACATGGCTTGACGACCAGACAATCGACCTTACTCCCGCGCAAATTGCAAAGCTGCATGAGGGAAAAAATGTTATCGCGGCGCATTGCCACAATACCTCGGGCGGCGCATACGTAGACTTCGGGCTTTACAATATTCCTGCCGACGATTCACCATTTGTTACGCCGGCAGAACAATTGTCCACAGATGTTCTCGCTACTTCGAGCTACTACACATTCAAGTGCGGGCCGGTGAAACTTGATGTCGTGTTCACCGCACCGCAGCTCATCAACGATCTCGACCTCCTTTCAACGCCTATAAATTATATCTCCTACAAAGTAACAGGTCTTGACAAGAAAAAACACGATGTACAACTGTTGCTTACTACAACGCCTGAACTTGCGGTAAACGGCCTTTCGCAAGCCACGATATCCTCTTCACTTGAAAAAGACGGCAATAAATATTTGAAAGCAGGAACTATCGAACAGCCTTATTGCGCTACCGTGGGCGACTTAATCTGTCAAGATTGGGGTTATCTTTATCTCACACAGGCTACTCCCGAGCAACAATTGACATTGAGCAGCGAAAAAGACATTGAGAACGCTTTTGCAACAAACGGTACTCTTCCCGCTACTAAGAAAGAGGTTAAAGCGTTTAAGGTTGCCGATATTCCCACGCTTGCTTTCGTTGACAATCTTGGCTCGGTTGACAAAAAAACTTCCAAGAGCAACTTTACGTTGATTGGCTACGACGATGTTTGGTCTGTGATGTATCTTCACGAACTTCACAAAGGTTATTGGACACACAACGGCAAGGTTACGATTTTTGATGCCTTCAATAAATTGCGCAGCAACTATTCCGACATCATGCAGCGCTGCCGCAAGTTTGACGAGATGATATATGATGACGCCCTAAATGCCGGCGGCAAAGAATATGCTGAGATTTGCAGCGGCGCATACCGCCACGTGATTTCCGCCCACAAGCTTTTCACCGACAACGAAGGCCGGCTGATGTTTTTCTCAAAGGAGAACAACAGTAACGGAAGCATCAATACCGTAGACTTGACGTATCCCTCGGCTCCTTTGTTCCTTGTATACAATCCGGAACTTCAAAAGGGAATGATGACGAGCATTTTCGAAAGCGCAAAAAGCGGCCGATGGAACAAGCCCTTCCCTCAGCACGACATGGGTACCTATCCCAAGGCTAACGGACAGACTTATCCGGGCGACATGCCCATTGAGGAAGACGGCAACATGCTTGTTCTTGCCGCCGAGATATGCCGCATTGAGGGCAACACCAATTATGTGAAGCCTTATTGGGAACTACTCAAGATTTGGACCGATTATCTTGTGGAGTATGGCCAAGATCCTGCAAACCAGCTTTGCACTGATGACTTCGCCGGGCACTGGGCGCACAACGCCAACCTTTCGGCAAAGGCCATAATGGGCGTGGCAGCCTACAGCATACTGTGCAAACTTGACGGACGTGCCGATGAAGCCAACAAGTATATGGCAAAAGCAAAAGAGATGGCTGCAAAATGGAAACAAGATGCTGCCGACGGCGACCACTATTGCCTTGCATTCGACAGAAAAGATACTTGGAGCCAAAAATACAACCTTATTTGGGACAAAGTTTGGGGACTTGGTATGTTTGACGACGTGATGGAGAAAGAAGTGAACTATTATCTCACCAAACAAAACGTATATGGTCTCCCGCTCGACTGCCGCAAGGATTACACCAAGAGCGACTGGATTATGTGGAGTGCTTCAATGGCAAAAGACAATGAGACATTCGGCAAATTCATAAGTCCGATCTACAAATTCTATAGCGAAACCACAACACGAGTGCCGATGAGCGACTGGTTTGAAACCAAGACTCCCGTATGGGTTAGCTTCCGCGCACGTTCGGTGATAGGCGGTTTCTGGATGAAAGTGCTTCTCGACAAAAACAACCATAAGTAAGAATTTCCCTTCCCGGGAAAAGCCAATAAAAAGCGGTACGGCAAAGTTGTCGTACCGCTTTTGTTTACCCCCTATTCAAGTGCGCAAAAAACTACATGGCTTGTCGTAAAAACAATGTCAGACATAATTTAAACTCCGACGCATCTAATTTAAATTAGATGCGTCGGAATTTTTGCGAAATTTGGCCTTGTGTTAAATATCTGATAACCAATTATTTTTCTAAACCTCCAAAATCAGCTCAACGGGGCAATGATCTGAGCCGAAAATCTCGTTGTGGATAGCTGCTCCTTTCAGTTTTTCAAGAATAGAGCGAGAAATCAAAAAATAGTCTATTCTCCACCCCGCATTCTTCTCTCTGGCATGAAAACGATAGCTCCACCACGAATATGCTCCTGCAAGTTCGGGATTGAGATGGCGGAAAGTGTCAACGAAACCGCTGTTGAGCAAAATTCCGAACTTTTCGCGCTCTTCGTCGGTGAACCCCGCATTGCGCCGGTTGGTTTTCGGATTTTTTATATCAATTTCCTCGTGCGCCACATTCATATCTCCGCAAACCACAACCGGTTTTCGTTCGTTCAGTTTCAGCAGATAATTCCGAAACGCATCGTCCCATTCCATACGATAATCCAACCGGCGCAATCCGTCTTGGGAGTTGGGAGTGTAAACATCAACGAGAAAGAAATCCATGTCCTCTATCGTAATCACTCTTCCCTCATGGTCGAATTCGTCGATGCCCATTCCGTAGGAAACATTCAGGGGCTCGCGCCTTGTATATATGGCCGTGCCCGAATAACCCTTCTTGTCAGCAGAATTCCAATACGACTTATAGCCTTCAAACTCCATATCCAGTTGCCCCGGCTGCATCTTGGTTTCCTGCAAACAAAAATAGTCGGCATCCAATGCCTTGAACGAATCGGCAAACCCTTTACCGGCACAGGCTCTAAGCCCGTTAACATTCCACGAAACAAATTTCATATCTCTGATTTTACTTATATTCTCGCGAATTTAGCGAAAAAACAAACCTTTGACATATTTGTGCTACAAAAAAGCGCTTGCATGTCTGTTTTTTGGGCAAAACGAATTATCTTTGTAGATATTTGCAGAAAAACGAAATGAGGAAGTTATTTTCATTACTATATATCATCTTAGCTTGTACCGGTGCATTCGCGCAGCCGGGCGTTAAATTCGACAAACAAAAGTATGACCTCGGCACAATAGTGTGGAACCAAGTGAAAACAGCCGAGTTCACGATAAGCAACACGGGGAACCAAGCGCTGAAAATAGAAAACGTAGAAGTTTCATGCGGTTGCACCGTGGTGAATTGGGACAAAAAGCCGATAGAAGCAGGCAAGAATTCCATTATAACAGTTTCCTACAACGCCGAAATGCTCGGCCATTTCACCAAACAAGTAGCCGTTTACACCAATGCCTCAAAACGTCCCGTTTACATCTCGCTCTACGGCAACGTTGTGGCACAGGCGCCTGATTACAGCGGAGACTATACGTGCAAGATTGGAGATATAAAACTCAGCACCGACGAACTGGAATTCGACGACGTAAACCGTGGCGACGTTCAGAAGCTAACGATAGATTTGTTCAACGAAGGAACATCAATCTACAAGCCCGAACTTATGCATCTGCCCAAATACTTGACAGCTGAAGCCGTTCCACAAAAAATATTGCCCAATCACGGCGGAAAAATAATTGTTACGCTCAACAGCAATATGCTTCGCGATATGGGTTTGACCCAGACGTCGGTTTACTTGAGCCGTTATCCGGGCGACAAAGTGGACGAAGAAAACGAAATAAGCGTATCGGCTGTAATGCTCCCCGCATCTCGCGAACTCACCAAGGCAGAACTGGCCGTCGCTCCGCATATTGTGCTTAGCCAAGATACGGTAGAACTCGACGGAACTGCCGGCAAAGACCAACTGAAAGGAGTGGTAACAATTACAAACACCGGAAAAAGCCCGCTGCAAATAACCTCGCTGCAAGTATTCAATACAGCGTTGAACGTAGGTGTGAGCAGAAAAATAGCAGCAGGCAAACAAACAAAACTCAAACTCACCGTGCTCAACAAATATCTGAAACAGCATGCACGCAACAGGCTTAAAGTTTTGATGACAACAAACGACCCGCAAAATCCAAAGATTACAGTTTACGTAAAAATCAAGCGCTGAAATATTACATCAAATCCTAAATTAATAACCTAAAACAAATTCTAAATGTATAAGAAACTATTGAGTGCTTTTGCCCTTGCAATAATTCCGGCATGCACTCTGCTGGCACAGGAATACCGACTTTCCACGCCCAACACCACACTTATTTTAAACAACGACAATGGTTTGGCACGCATTGTCTATTATGGTCCCAAAGTAGATGAGACAACATCTACCGCAGCTATGCGCGACGCACGAATGACATTTGACCGAGAATCTTATTATGTGTTCGGAGTCAATTCTATGGAAGAAAGAGCGCTCGCGGTAACCCAGCCCGACGGAAGCCTGACGGTTGACCTCGGAGTGGAAAGCATCAAAAAAACTTCTGACTCCGACGGCAGCATAATTGAAATCGACATGAAAGACAAGGTGTACCCTTTCTATGTGCGCCAATACTTCAAAGCTTACAACGGGACTGACATCATTTCCACATGGACCGATATCGTAAATTCTGCAAAGAAGCCCGTTTCTCTCGAACTCTTTGCTTCGGCGCAGATTCCCATTATGCGCAGCGACAACTACATTACTCATTTCCACGGTAGCTGGGCTGCTGAAAGTTTTGTCAACGAGCAGAAAATTACCGACGGACAGTTTGTGATTTCCAACAAATATGGTATTCAAAACACCCATGCCGACAACCCAAGCGTTATGATTTCGGTGGGCGGACAAGCGTCGGAAAACAGCGGAACTGTGTTCGGCGGAACGCTTGCTTGGACCGGAAATTACAAGATAAAGACAAGAGCTGCAAGCCATAACTTCCTGGAAGTTCTTGCGGGCATCAACGAAGAAACTTCGCGCTATATCCTTGACGGCGGAAAGACTTTCACCACTCCTGAATTCATTATGACTTATTCTACAGAGGGTAAAGGTGGTGTGAGCCGCGCTTTCCATCGTTGGGCACGCAAGTACGCTCTTTGCCACGGCGACCAAGAGAGAATGATATTGCTCAACTCTTGGGAGGGAGTGTATTTCAACATCAACGAGCCCACTATGGATCAGATGATGGGCGACATCGCTTCGCTCGGAGGCGAGCTTTTCGTTATGGACGACGGTTGGTTTGGCGACAAATACCCGCGCGACAACGACCATACGAGTCTTGGCGACTGGGTGGTCTGCAAAAAGAAATTGCCCAACGGCATAAAATCTCTCACCGACGATGCAAAAAAACACAACATCAAGTTTGGTATTTGGATTGAGCCGGAAATGATTAACACTAAGAGCGAACTGTTTGAAAAACACCCCGACTGGGCTTTGAGCAGCAGCAATCGCCCGTTGATTCAAAGCCGTGGCGGCACGCAGATGGTGCTTGATCTTACTAATCCCAAGGTTCAGGATTATGTGTTCTCTGTTTTCGACAATGTTATGACGCAGGCTCCCGATATTGCATACATCAAATGGGACGCTAACTCAAACATTCTGAACTATGGTTCCCATTATCTTAAAGCCGATCGCCAATCTCAGATTTACATTGACTATCAGCTTGGCCTCCGCAACGTGATGAAACGTATCCGTGCCAAATATCCCAATGTTATTGTCCAGGCTTGTGCCGGCGGTGGCGGTCGTGTGAACTATGGCATGCTGCCTTATTTTGACGAATATTGGACTTCAGATGATACAGATGCGTTCCAGCGTTTGTTCATTCAGTGGGGAACATCACACTTCTATCCCGCAATCGGTATGGGTTCCCATGTCAGCGCAACGCCCAACCATCAAACGGGTCGCGTAACGCCTTTGAAATTCCGTTTCGACGTTGCAATGCAAGGACGCCTCGGCATGGAGCTCCAACCCAAGAGCATGAACGACAAAGAAAAAGAGTTTGCGAAACGCGCAATTGCCGCCTACAAAGACGTTCGTCGCATTGTGCAAATGGGAGATCTGTATCGTTTGAATTCTCCGTACGATGACGATTATGTTACATCGCTTATGTATAGCAGCGAAGACAAGTCGAAAGCAGTTTTCTATGTTTATCGCGACCACAAGTTCTGTTCTATCCAGAACGACCCCGTTATCCGTCTTGACGGTGTGGACGAAAACAAAAACTACAAGTTCACCGACATCACTCCGCTCGATCCCAATCGCCCCCATGCGCTCAATGGTAAAGTGATTAGCGGACGTGCGCTCAAAAATACCGGTATCCGTGTGAATCTCGACGGAGATTTCTCGAGCGCAGTGTTCAAACTCGAAGCTCAATAAGCATACAGAAATAATCTGTGTTCATACAAAATCCCCGTGCTATTAGTGCGGGGATTTTTAGTTGATTGTTTTCAATATGTTATGCTGTTTTATTCAGCGATTACAAGACATGCTTTTTTCTACATCGGTTGTCGTAAAAATTCCAAGGCATCTAATTTAAATTCCGACGCATCTAGTTTAAATTACATGGCCCGGAGTTTTCGCGCCAAAGCAGCTCGTGTCTGAGCCGTCGTATTTGCACTGCATTGCATTCAATTTATTAACTTTGCAGTCCGTATGAAATTCTTTGAAATCAACTCTCCCTACAAGCCCACGGGCGATCAGCCGCAGGCTATCAGGAAACTTACCCAAGGAGTAAAGGAAGGACTTCCCGGGCAGGTGTTGTTGGGGGTAACAGGTTCGGGCAAGACTTTCACGATAGCCAATGTGGTGGCAAACGTAAACAAGCCTACGCTTGTGTTGAGCCACAACAAGACGCTTGCCGCCCAACTTTATAGTGAATTCAAAGGATTTTTTCCGAACAATTGCGTGGAATACTATGTTTCCTACTATGATTATTATCAGCCGGAAGCATATATTCCGTCTACCGACACATATATCGAAAAAGATCTCAATATCAACGAGGAAATAGACAAGTTGCGCCTCAGAGCATTGTCGGCATTGTTGTCGGGTCGGCGCGATGTGATTGTGGTTTCATCGGTTTCGTGCATCTATGGCATGGGCAACCCTTCGGCTTTCTACGAGAACGTAATAAGTTTGAAGTGTGGAGAAACTATAGAGCGCGATGTATTGCTGAAACAACTAGTTGACAATCTTTATGTAAGAAACGACTTTGCACCCGAGCACGGGCAGTTTCGTGTGAAAGGCGAGACCGTGGACGTTATGCTGGCATATAGCGACGACATGGTGAGGATTTCTTTTTGGGGCGACGAGATAACCGATATCGAAGAGCGTGATCCCGTGAGCGGCATGCTTGTTTCTTCGTTCGACGAATACAAGATTTATCCCGCCAACCTGTTTGTTACAAGCGAAGGCACACTTGATCGCGCCATTGGCAATATAAAGAAAGATCTTGCCAATCAAGTGGTGAAATTCAACGTGGAAGGAAAGTTTGTTGAAGCAAAACGTTTGAACGAGCGGGTGAACTACGACATTGAAATGATAAAGGAAACGGGGCATTGCAGCGGTATAGAAAACTATTCCCGTTACTTCGACGGCCGTGAGCCGGGCACACGTCCCTATTGCCTGCTCGATTTCTTTCCCAAGGACTATCTGATGGTTATAGACGAGAGTCATGTGAGCGTTCCGCAGATAAATGCTATGTATGGCGGAGACCGTTCGCGCAAACTCTCACTTGTGGATTATGGTTTCCGCTTGCCGGCCGCTCTCGACAACCGCCCGTTGAAATTCGAGGAATTCCAAAAACTCTCCCCTCAGATAATATATGTAAGCGCTACGCCCGCCGATTACGAATTGCAGCAATCAGAAGGCGTTGTTGTGGAACAGTTAATCCGTCCGACAGGTCTGCTTGACCCGCAAATCCTAATTCGTCCGGAATCCAACGAGATTGATGACCTCGTAGAAGAGATCTATGTAAGAAAGGAAAAGGACGAAAGGGTGCTTGTAACCACTCTGACAAAAAAGATGGCAGAGGAACTTTCGGAATATCTGCTAAACATCGGTATAAAAACAAGCTACATTCATAGCGACGTGGACACCCTTGAGCGCATAAAGATTATGGAAGGATTGCGAAGCGGAACGTATGACGTTGTTGTGGGTGTGAATCTTTTGCGCGAGGGACTTGATTTGCCCGAAGTATCGCTTGTGGCTGTACTGGATGCCGACAAAGAAGGATTTCTGCGCTCCCACCGTTCGCTGATGCAGACCGCAGGACGCGCTGCACGAAACCTGAACGGAACGGTAATAATGTATGCCGAAAAAATAACGGAGAGCATGCAAAAGGTAATTGACGAAACCGAACGGCATCGCTTTATACAAAAGAAATATAACGAAGAGCATCATATCGTTCCCAAACAGGTGAAAAAAGCAATCGGGAACAACGAACTCGTAGCCCGTGCCAATGTGTACGAAGAGAAAGTTGACATTGCCGCGAGCCTGGTGAAAGTTGCCGAAGACGTGGCGAAATACACCACTCCCGCCGATATAAAGAAAGCTATCGAGGTTACGCGCAAGGAAATGACAGACGCTGCACACAGAATGGAGTTTGACAAAGCTGCCGTGCTGCGCGACAAGATAATAGAACTGGAGAAATCTCTCTCAACCCACAAATAGTATCGCTCCCTACCCTATCTGTTTTACTTGCTCCCGGTTGGGGCTAAAATAATAGGGTTCTATTCCCGAAAAGATAGAATATTGTCAGAGCAGACTCGCGATACACCCCAAATTAGACAGTATATATTGCGATTTTGACGCTATTTCAACGCGCGTAAATAAGATTTTATGCACTTTCTTTTGCGGCAAAAATAAATCTTCGTACTTTTGAAAAGTAAATCGAAGAGTGATACGAATCTGGAGACGGTATGTATTTCGTTGAACTACCTGATATAGGGCAGGAAAAATTGTCGTTCTATCTTGCAGCAGAGGAATATGCGGCAAGAGAACTCGATGCGGACCCGCTTTTCTTCTATTGGCAAGTAGAACCAACCGTGATATTCGGACGAAACCAAAACATGGAAAGCGAAGTGAACGTGGAATATTGCCGTAGACACAATATAAATTTGTTCCGTCGCAAAAGCGGAGGCGGTTGTGTGTATGCAGATCTCGACAATCTCATGCTCTGTTACATTGCAAAAGGCGAAGACGTACAACTCACCTATTCAAACTATATTACAATAGTACTGGGCGCGCTTAAACGCCTTGGTCTTAACGTTTCGGCCACAGGTAGAAACGACATCACCATAGATGGCAAGAAAGTGAGCGGTTCGGCGTTTTATCATCTGCCTAACGGGAAAAACATAGTGCATAGCACATTGCTCTATGATACCGACTTGAACAATATGACAGGCTGTCTAACTCCACCAAACGAGAAACTCGTTGCAAAAGGAGTGGAAAGCGTGAGAAGCAGAATAGCTTTCTTGAAAAACTATACCCAATATTCTTTGAACGACATCAAAGATAGTTTGCGCAAGATGCTTTGCGGAACAAACAGCATTAAACTTACAGAAAAAGATATCGAATCTATTCGCGAAATAGAGAAGACTTATCTCGATCCCGACTTTTTCTATGGCAAAGGCAAGCATTGGAACGTAAAGAAAAAGGGACGTATAGAAGGCTGCGGCGACATAGAAATACACCTTTCGCTGAGAGGAAAAATCATTTCTTCCGTAGAATTCGAAGGAGATTACTTTGTTGTAGGAGATTTGAACGGAGAATTTCTCCCGGCATTGCGTGGAAAACAATTGGAACCGGACGAATTGCGCAGAGTGTTCGAGCAATTTCCTCCTCAAAAGTATGTACGCGGTTTGAACACCGAAAGTTTATTGAAATTAATAACAGAATAATATATTAAAACGTGTGATAACATGGAAACAGTGAAAACAGAAAACAAGAGAACCTGCCTATACAACAATCATGTGGCGCTCGGCGCATTGATAAGCCCGTTCGGAGGCTTTGACATGCCCATACAATATTCCGACATCATAAGCGAGCATAATGCTGTGCGTCATGATTGCGGCGTATTCGATGTTTCGCACATGGGAGAGGTTCGAATCACTGGCAAAGACGCAGAACGTTATGTTCAGCACATATTTACAAACGATGTAAGCCAAGAAGTTGTTGGTAAAATCCAATATGGCATAATGCTTTATCCTAATGGAGGAGCCGTAGACGATTTGCTCGTTTACAAGATGGGAGAAAACGATTTCTTCCTCGTTATAAATGCTGCCAATATCGATAAAGATGTTGAATGGATGAACTCAAACAGCGACGGCTTTGAGGTAAATATCGACAATCAAAGCGAAAAATATGGTCAGATCGCAGTGCAAGGTCCCAAAAGTGAGAGCGTAGTAGAATCTGTTCTTGGTTTGAAAGTAGCCGAACTCGCATTTTATACATTCAAGACCATAGAGCATGAAGGCGAAACGCTCATTGTAAGCCGCACAGGATATACAGGCGAAGACGGCTTTGAAATATACGGAAGCCATGGCTATATAATAAGCGCTTGGGAGAAGTTAATTGAAAGTAAACAAGCCAAACCGTGCGGACTTGGTGCGCGCGACACTCTGCGTTTCGAAGTTGGATTGCCCTTATATGGCGACGAACTTAGCCAAGATATATCTCCGATAGAAGCAGGTCTGGGTATTTTTGTAAAAACCGACAAACCTGAATTTATCGGTCGCGATGCAATGATAAAGCAAAAGACAGAAGGAACACTCCATAAGATCATAGGCCTGGAACTTGAAGACCGCGCAATACCACGTCATGGATACGAAGTAATGAGCGGCGATAAAGTTGTGGGATATGTTACGACAGGCTATTCTTCTATATCAACAGGCAAAAGCGTTGCAATGGCGTTGGTCGAGAAAGAATACGCTGTGCTTGGAGAAAAACTGCAGGTGAAAATTCACCGCAAATTGCACAACGCAACAATTACCAAAAAGAAATTCTACAATAAAAACTATAAAAAATAAAGAGCTATGGCTAAAACAATCGAAGGCTTGTACTACAGCGAAACACACGAATATGTTCGTGTAGAAGGAGAATATGGTTATGTCGGCATTACCGATTACGCGCAGCAGCAATTAGGTAATGTGGTGTATGTTGATATGCCGGAAGAAGGCGATGAAGTTACCGCCGGAGAAGAATTCGGTGCAGTGGAAAGCGTTAAGGCTGCAAGCGATCTCATTTCACCCGTAAGCGGAATTGTTGAGGAAGTAAACAGCGACCTGGAAGACAATCCTGGAAATATTAATGCAGATGCTTTTTCGAATTGGATCATTAAAGTAAAGATGTCCGACAAGTCTGAATTGGATTCTTTGCTAAGTGCTGACCAATACAAAGAATTGGAAAAATAATCTGCAAAAATTATGTCTCAGAAATATTTGCCCCAAACAGAAAGCGACATCAAGGAAATGCTTGCCGTCGCGGGGGTAAAGTCTCTCGAAGATTTGTATTCCGATGTCCCGGAATCTCTACGCTTGAAAAGAGACTACAGATTACCTAAAGGAAAATCAGAGGCCGAAATACGTAAGATTTTCAATGAACTTGCCTGCAAGAACAAACAACTTGTTTGCTTTGGCGGCGCAGGTGTTTATGATCATTACGTACCTGCTGTTTCCGATTACATAGCATCGCGTTCAGAATTTCTCACAAGCTATACGCCGTATCAAGCGGAAATATCCCAAGGAACACTGCAATACATTTTCGAATATCAGTCGATGATGGCAGAACTCACAGGAATGGATGTTTCTAACGCAAGTCTTTATGACGGAGCAACTGCAACAGCTGAAGCAATAATGACAGCAGTAGCCGTTACAAAGAAAAAAACGCGCGTTCTGCTGAGTTCCACTCTGAATCCCCAGGTTATAAAAGTCGCAGAAACCTATGCCAAATTCCAAGGTGTAGCCTTGACTATAATTCCAGAGAAAAAAGGTGTTACCGATCTTGAATTTGTTAGTGAAGAACTTGCGAAAGGAGATGTTGCCGGTGTGATCGTTCCTCTTCCTAATTATTATGGTATAGTTGAAGATTTCACTGGGTTGGCCGATGAAATACATAAGGCTAAAGCTATATTGATTATGGAATGTGTGGCAAGTGATTTGGCATTACTAAAAACACCTGGCGAATGGGGCGCAGACATTGCCGTAGGTAGTGGACAATCTTTGGGATTGCCAATGTCGTACGGCGGTGCAAATATGGGTTTCTTCTGTACCCGCAACACGTTTTTGCGTAAAATGCCGGGGAGAATTGTTGGAGCAACAGTTGATCATGACGGGAAACGTGCTTTCTGCCTTACATTGCAGACTCGCGAGCAGCATATTCGTCGTGAAAAAGCTACTTCAAACATTTGCTCCAATGAAGGCATGCAGACGCTTTATGTGGCGATATATCTCTCCCTTATGGGCAAGAAAGGATTGTGTGAAGCCGCAACCAAATCGTATAACGGTGCGCACTATCTTTATGAAGAACTTTTGAAGACCGAGAAATTTTCAAAGGTGTTTGATGCTCCGTTTTTCAATGAGTTTTGTCTGGAAATCAAGGGCTGTCCTGAAAAATGGGCAAAGGTTTGTGAAGAAGCTGGTTTCTTTGGCGGCGTAAACATAAAAGGTACAAATCGTATTTTGTTTGCCGTTACCGAACTTCGTTCCAAGGAAGAAATTGACGCTTTGGTTTTACTAACAAATAAGCTTTGAGAAATGAACAACAAGTATTACGGAAAATTAATATTTGAGCTATCTCATAAGGATCGTGTGGGATATTCTCTGCCCGACAACGGTATTGATAAGAATTATTCAGACTCTTTGCCCAACGAATTGAAGCGCAAATCTGACTTGAACCTTCCCGAAGTTGACGAATTGACGGTTGTGCGTCATTACACAAATATGAGCAACAACAATTTCGGAGTAGATACAGGTTTTTACCCTCTCGGAAGTTGTACGATGAAATACAATCCGAAAATCAACGAGGAGATTTGCAAGTTGCCGGCTTTCGCCAACGTTCACCCTTTGCAACAGGAAAATTCCGTACAAGGCGTATTGAAAGCATATTACGAGCTCAAACAGTCTTTGTCTGAGATATGTGGAATGAGCGACTTTACGCTTAATCCTTTCGCCGGTGCACACGGCGAACTTACGGGACTAATGGTGATACGTTCCTATCATATGTCGCGCGGAGACGTCAAGCGTACAAAAGTTATCGTTCCCGATTCTGCCCATGGCACTAACCCTGCTTCTGCAGCGCGTTGTGGTTTGCAAGTAGTTGAAGTAAAGAGTAAGGAAGACGGTAGAGTTGATGTAGAGGCTCTTAAATCTTTGCTTGGTGACGACGTTGCTGGAATGATGATGACAAACCCGAACACTTTGGGCTTGTTTGAATACGATATCCCTGAAATTGCAAAACTCATTCACGACTGCGGCGGTTTGATGTACTATGACGGTGCAAACTTCAACCCTATACTTGGTGAATGTCGCCCGGGAGATATGGGTTTTGACGTTATCCATCTTAACCTTCACAAGACTTTTTCCACTCCTCATGGAGGCGGTGGTCCTGGTGCTGGTCCTGTTGGTGCGCGCGAGGGTTTGGAGAAATTCTTGCCCACGCCTCGTGTTGTTAAGAACGAAGATGGTACGTACAGCGTCGAAAATGATTCGAAAGAAGCTCTCGGAAGTATTTCCGCATTCTTGGGAAATATTGCCGTTCAACTGCGCGCGTACTCATATATATTGACTATGGGAAGCGATTCCTTGAAGAAAGTTGGCCCATTGTCTGTGCTTAACGCAATGTATGTACGTGAAAAACTGAAAGGTAAATACGAATTGCCTATCACATCGGTATGCAAACACGAGTTCGTGTTTAACGGTTTGGCAGACAAGTCAACCGGCGTTACTACACTTGATATCGCAAAACGCCTTCTTGACTATGGTTTCCACGCTCCCACTATTTACTTCCCGTTGTTGTTCCACGAAGCGCTGATGATAGAGCCTACTGAAAGTGAAAGCCGTGAAACGCTTGACAATTTCATAGATACGATGCTCAAAATCGCAGATGAGGCAGCAAAAGATCCGGAACTTGTAAAAACAGCTCCACATTGCACGCCTATAAAGCGTTTGGACGAAGTGAAAGCTGCGCGTGAACCGCGTCTCACCTATTCGCAATTGCAAGCCAATCCCATTGCGTGATGAAAATTGCCGATTTGATAATTATTGGAGGCGGTCCGGCTGGTTATGAAACCGCTTTGCTTGCCGCGAAAAAGGGTTTACAGACCACTTTGATAGAAGCGAAATGGTTGGGCGGAACTTGTCTCAACGAGGGGTGCATTCCAACAAAATGTCTATGCCATTCCGCAGAGATTAAAGATTTGCTTGAAAATAATGCAGTAACTTTCGAGTTTACAATGCCCAAGGTGATGCAGCGTAAAAACCAAGTGGTTGAAACGCTTAAAGCCGGAGTAGATTCTATGCTCAAAGCAGCGAAAGTTGAAGTGGTATATGGAAATGCCACATTCAAAGATACGCATGTTGTTGAGGTAGAAAATGCGAAAGATGCCGAGGGAAATGAGGTTGACAATGAATTCTCCGCTAAAAATATAATGATAGCAACAGGTTCTGTAACCAAGTTTCTTCCAATCGAAGGGGCGCATTTGCCGGGTGTGCTGACATCGCGCGAACTGCTCGACATCAAAGACGCTCCCGAAAGCATCTGCATTATTGGCGGCGGCGTTATCGGTTTGGAATTTGCCTCGATATTTACAAACTTCGGCTCAAAGGTAAGCGTAGTGGAGTTTTGTCCGGAAATTCTGCCGAATTTCGACCGCGACATAGCAAAGCGTTTGCGTACCACATTGAAGAAGAAAGGTATTGAGTTTTATGTAAATTCAGCTGTTACGGGCATCGGTGGAAAAGATGGTGATTTTGTTGTGAGTTTCACGACAAAAGGCGTTGAAAAGCAAGTTAATGCTTCAACGGTTCTCATGGCCACGGGACGTAAGGCTAATACCGAAAATCTCAACCTTGATGGCGTTGGTATTGCAACCGGCAAACGGGGAATCGAAGTTGACGAAAATTTTGAAACCTCGGTAAAAGGCATATATGCAATAGGAGATGTGAATGGTCTGGTGCAACTTGCCCATGTGGCAAAGTTCCAAGGACGTAAGGCATTGGCCCATATTCTCGGCGAAACCGAAAACGTAGACTTCAACATCATTCCGGCGGCAGTCTTTACCGCTCCAGAGTTGGCTATGGTGGGACTTACCGAAGAAGATTGCAAGAACCGGAACATAGAATATAAGAGCCACAAGGCTTTCTATCGTGCAAACGGAAAAGCCTTGTCAATGGGAGAATCTGACGGACTTGTAAAGATACTTTCAACTCCTGACGGAAAAATCCTTGGCGCGCATATAATGGGTGCACATTCCTCTGATTTGATTCACGAATTGGCTATGGTGATGAATTTCTCGGGTACTCTCGCAGATGTAAGCCGCATGATTCACTCCCACCCCACTCTTAGTGAATTGATTCTCGATGCGGCAGAAAATTGAGCAGTGGAAATTTCTATGTAATCCGATGAAACTGAGACCGTAAGCCTTGTTCTATTTAGCCTGCCTATAACGGCAAAAATTCCAAGGCATCTAATTTAAATTAGGTCAGACATAATTTAAACTATGTCTGACCTAGTTTTTTCTATATCCGATGTCGTAAAATCCATTCCCCAAACAATACTTTGCTATATGCCAAAATGCAAAAAATGCAAGGTATAAAATTTGTTCAGACTTTCCTCTTTGAACAAATTAAAGGGAAAAAGAAAAGCCCCTAAAACATAGGGGCTTTTCTTTGAATTATTTTTAGTGATTGTAATTTCTATCAAGCGAAATTATTCTTCACCAAGCGACCAATCTTCTTTGGTCTTGCGGATATATGTAGCATAACGGCGTTTTGCTGCAGCTTCTGCTGCATCGAAAAGTTCCTGAGCCTCAGCAGGACGTGCCTTCTTGAGCGACAAGTAACGAACCTCACCGTTGAGGAAGTCCTGGAATTTGCTCCAATCCGGTGCCTTGCTGTCAAGAGTGAACGGATTTTTGCCCTCTTTTTCGAGCTCGGGATTGAAACGCCATAGATGCCAGTAACCACATTCTACTGCGCGACCTTCCTCTGCCTGAGAACGACCCATTCCGCCTTTGATTTTCAAACCATGGTTGATACAAGGAGCATAAGCAATGATGAGTGAAGGACCATGATAAGCCTCAGCCTCGCGGAATGCCTTGAGACATTGTGCTTGGTCGGCACCCATTGCAACTTGTGCCACATAAACATAACCATATGTAGCCTGCATCATACCGAGATCCTTCTTGGTGATGCGCTTGCCTTGAGCTGCAAACTGAGCAATAGCTCCAATAGGTGTGGATTTTGATGCCTGACCGCCGGTATTTGAGTAAACCTCTGTATCGAGCACGAGGATATTAACATCTTCGCCCGATGCCAATACGTGGTCAAGACCTCCGTAACCGATGTCGTAGCTTGCGCCGTCACCACCGATTATCCATTGGCTGCGCTTGGTAAGATAATGTTCAAGACCTGCGAGTTCTGCCATCTTCTTGCAATCACCCTTCTTAGCCTCAATTATAGGAATAAGTTTCTCGCCTGCTGCACGTGAGCCTTCAGCATCTTCGCGGTTTGCAATCCATTCCTTTGCAGCTTCCTTGTATTCCTCGGGAGCTTTGTCGCATGTAAGTTGATCTTCAAGAATTGCCTGAATACGGTTGCGCATCTTCTTGTTTGCAAGAGTCATACCCATACCAAATTCGCAGAAGTCTTCGAACAACGAGTTAGCCCATGCGGGACCCTGACCTTTGGCATTCTTGCAATAAGGTGTGGAAGGAATAGAACCGGAATAGATAGAAGAACAACCGGTAGCGTTTGCCACGATTTCGCGGTCGCCGAAGAGTTGTGAAATAAGTTTTACGTATGGAGTTTCACCGCAACCTGAGCATGCTCCTGAGAATTCAAACAAAGGCTGAGCAAACTGTGAGTTTTTGGGATTTGACTTAATGTCAACAAGGTCTTGCTTAGAAGTAACATTCTTCACGCAATATTCCCAATTCTCTGCTTCGCCAAGTTGTCCTTCGAGAGGAACCATTGTGAGAGCCTTTTCGCCTTTTTTGCCCGGGCAAACATCAGCACAGTTTCCGCAACCAAGACAGTCGAGAACGTCAACCTGCTGAACATAATGCATACCTTTCATTGCCTTGGGAGCAAGCATATCTTGAGTCTTTCCCTTGAAATCCTTAACCTCTTCGTCGGTCATTACGAACGGACGTATTGCAGCGTGAGGACAGCAGAAAGCACACTTGTTACACTGGATACAGTTGTCTGCGTTCCAAACCGGAACAAAAGCAGCTACACCACGTTTTTCGTAAGCAGCCGTGCCTTGTTCCCATGTACCGTCGATAGAGGGCGCATAAGCGGAAACAGGAAGAAGATCACCGTTCTGGGCGTTGATAGGACGTACAAGTTTTGAAATGTATTCCGGCTCGTCGCGTTTGATTTCGGTATCTTCGGGAAGATTTGCCCAAGCGGGATCAATTGCCAGTTGCTTGTACTCACTGCCACGCTCCACAGCCTGGAAATTCTTGTCAACAACATCCTGACCTTTCTTGCCGTAGCTCTTTACAATGAATTTCTTCATCTGTTCTACCGCAAGTTCCACAGGAATAACCTCTGTGATACGGAAGAATGCCGACTGGAGAATAGTATTAGTCCTATTGCCAAGACCAATTTCCTGGGCAATTTTTGTAGCATTGATATAATAAACAGTGATATTATTCTTGGCAAAATAGCTCTTGATATGGTTTGGCAGATTCTTCGCAAGTTCTTCGCCTTCCCAAATGGTATTGAGCAGGAATGTGCCATTCTTGCGAAGACCACGGATCACGTCGTACATATGCAGGTAAGCCTGTACATGGCAAGCCACAAAATTCGGCGTCTTTATCTGATAAGTGGAACGGATAGGCGTGTCGCCGAAACGAAGGTGAGAACAGGTGAAACCACCGCTCTTCTTGGAATCGTAAGAGAAGTACGCCTGACAATATTTCTGGGTATTGTCGCCGATAATCTTGATAGAGTTTTTGTTTGCACCGACAGTTCCGTCAGCACCAAGGCCGTAGAATTTAGCTTCAAAGATGCCTTCGCCGCCGAGAGCCTTTTCTTCTTCGAGAGGAAGCGATGTAAACGTAACGTCATCAACAATACCAAGTGTAAAGTGGTTTTTCGGTTCGGGGAGATTGAGATTGTCGTAAACCGAAATAATCATAGTCGGTGTGGTATCGCAACTTCCGAGACCATAACGGCCTCCAATGATGAGCGGCTGGTTCTCTTTTCCGTAGAAAGCGTCGCGAACGTCAAGATAAAGCGGTTCGCCTTTTGCTCCGGGCTCTTTGGTTCTGTCGAGAACGGCTATACGCTTAACGGTAGAAGGTATTGCTTCGAATAGATGCTTTGTCGAGAACGGACGGTACAAGTGTACGCTAACCATACCTACCTTCTGGCCATTTGCATTGAGGTAATCGATTGCCTCGCGGGCTGCTTCGGTAGCAGAGCCCATGAGAATAATCACACGGTCTGCGTCTTCAGCGCCATAGTAGCTGAACAATTTGTATTCGCGTCCGGTGATCTGCGAAACTTCTTTCATGTATTTTTCCACGATACCGGGAATTGCGTCATAGTATTTGTTGCAAATCTCACGGTGTGCGAAGAAAGTTTCAGGATTCTCGGCCATGCCTCGTGCCACAGGGTGTTCGGGCGAAAGTGCACGCGCACGGAATTCTGCAAGAGCCTTCTGGTCTACGAGGGGACGCAATTCGTCTTCGCTTATTTCCTCGATTTTCTGGTATTCGTGGGATGTGCGGAAACCGTCAAAGAAGTTAATAAACGGCACACGGCTTTCGATTGTTGCAAGATGGGCTACAGCAGACAAATCCATTACTTCCTGTACGCTGCCTTCGCACAACATTGCGAAACCTGTTTGACGGCACGCCATTACATCGCCATGATCGCCAAATATACACAAGGAGTGTGAAGCCAATGTGCGGGCTGATACGTGGAACACGCAGGGAAGCAACTCGCCTGCTATTTTATACATGTTCGGTATCATAAGGAGCAAACCTTGTGATGCCGTAAATGTTGATGTCAAAGCACCTGCTTGAAGCGAACCGTGCACAGCGCCGGCCGCACCTCCCTCAGACTGCATTTCCTGTACGGAAACGGTGTCTCCAAAGAGGTTTTTTCTTCCATCGGCAGCCCATTCGTCAATGTGTTCTGCCATAGGAGATGACGGGGTGATGGGATAGATTGCTGCAACCTCCGAGAACATGTAAGCTACATGGGCTGCGGCTTGGTTACCATCACACGTTATGAATTTCTTTTCCTTACTCATGATGTAATTGAATGAAATGTTATGTAAATTTTCGTATGTTCGTTATTTTTCAATAGAGGAAGCCGAATAGCCATAGGGGAATGTCTTTTCCATGTCCCACTTCGGTGTTGTAACGTGCGAAATAGACGTCGTCTTGTGCCTTGAAGCGGCGCGACTTGTCGCAAACGTTTATCATATGTCCGTCTATATAATATGTACCGTTGCGTTTTCCTTTGCTCACACTGTGGTGGCGCCAAACGCTGTTGGTAAAGAATGTTTCCATTACCTCCTGTTCTTCTGCGCTACGCGAACTTATTGCATAGAGCAGGTTGGTATTGTGAATCATGATTTGCACAGGCTTTTTGGGGAACTCTTCTTTTTCGCGGTAAACGAGGTTCACAAGGCGTGCCTCCTCCAAATCTTTTATGTAGTTCATCACAGTGGCGCGCGAAGTGCCTATCTCGTTGGCGAGCTTTGTTACATTTGGTGCGGTGATGCCTTCCATTCCGAGCAGATAGAGCAATTTCTTTATTCTTGCGAGGTATTTCAAGTCGATTTGCTTGATAAACAAGATGTCGACCTCTATCATCATGTTGATTGACTTCAACAGTTGTTCCGTGAAGTTATGTGTTTCAAGGAAGAACGGATAATAGCCGTGATGAAGGTAATCCTGGAAATAATTCCATGGACGCACTTTGGGCAAGATGGTCTTCAATATTTGCTCATGACCTTCCAAGATTTCGTTTAGGCTATATGAACGGAAATTGAGTCCCGTTTGCGAGTTTACAAATTCGCGGAACGAGAATCCGTGAAGCACATAGGTATCGCTTATACGGTTGAGTTCACGCTGGGCTTCGTTGTCGGGCGGAACCACCGATGATATAGCATAAACTATGTGCAGTTTGTCGAAACGGCGATAGCATTCTACCAAATCTTCGGCATAGTTTGACTGTTTGAATACTTGATCAATAAGCAACACACGCCCTCCGTAGCGCACGAAATCTTCTGCAAATTCCACGATTCCGCGCCCCTGGAAGTAGAAGTTGTTCATACTGATATACAGACACTGATGAAGCTGCGGATCGAAGTGGTCGCGGGCATATTGAAGGAGGAACGTGGTTTTTCCCACGCCTCTCGGTCCGCGGATGCCAATCATTCTGTGGCTCCAATCTATTCTGTCCATTAGTGAACGCTGAACGGGTGCGTTCAGATGGCTTAACATGTAAGCGTGGGACTGAAAGAATTTTTCCATAAAAGTAAGGTCACGCATAGTTATCTTTATTCGCGCTTTATTTCCGCGCAAAGTTACACATTTCTGCGCAATATTGCAAATGCGAGTTGTCAAATAACTTTTTCCCAACGTTGTTTTTTTAATTTTCCGGGGTCTATTTCTGCTTTTCCTTGTCCCCGTGTGCATATTCTCCAATGCTTTTTGTCTGTATGATAGCTATAAAAATCGCAACTTTGTATAAAGAATCTACGTCATAGAGAAATAGACATATTATAATGGAAAAGAAAATTTTGGAGGTGTCGCAAGAAATTCTTGCAGCCTGTCCGCAGTTTGTGGGAGGGGCTTTGTATGCAGAGTTTACCAATACAGAATATAGCGAAGAGCTTTGGAACGAGATAAAAAGCAAGGCTGCCGAACTGAAATCCCGTCAAACGGTCGACACCATCAAGCAAATAAGCGGCATTGCGGCTACGCGTGCAGTTTATAAGGCTTGCGGCAAGGATCCCTCGCGTTACCGTCCGTCGAACGAGCAGTTGGTGAGGCGCATCTTGCAGGGAAAAGACCTTTGGGCGGTGAATACGGCGGTTGATGTGGGAAATCTTGTGAGCATTGACTATGGATACAGCGTTGGATGTTTCGACTACGACAAAATATCCGGCAACAAAATCACGCTTGGTGTGGGAAAGGCCGGAGAGCCATACGAGGGTATCGGACGCGGAGTGCTAAATATAGAACATATGCCCGTTTATCGCGACGGCATAGGCGGAATAGGTACTCCCACAAGCGACAACGAACGTACAAAGATGTCTTTGGCCACTACGCGTATGCTTGCCGTGGTGAACGGATACGACGGCGACAGAACCAAAATGGAAGAATGCCTGAAATTCATGGTTGCGGCATACACCAAATACCTTGGTGCACAATGCGAAACAAATCTCTTTTGACGGCCTCGGCATCTCGCAAAAACTCCAAGGCATCTAATTTAAATTCCGACGCATCTAATTTAAATTACATGGCCCGGAGTTTTTACGACAACGCATGTCAAAAAAATGCCTCAAAACTTTGCCCGTTCAGCAAAAGTTTCTAATTTTGCAGGCGCTTGCCGATATAGCTCAGTTGGTAGAGCGACGCATTCGTAATGCGTAGGTCCTCGGTTCAAGTCCGGGTATCGGCTCAAAATTATAGGACGCACCTCACATCGGGGTGCGTCTTTGTTGTTTATCCCCCACTCCTTTTTATAAATCGCGGTAAATTCGTAATTTTGCAATCTTGAAATTTAGAAATAGCAATATGGCAGAAACAGAAATGCATACTCCCCTACTCGGCAAAACCTTACAGGAAATGCGCAAAGTGGTAGAAGATTGCGGCATGCCGCGTTTCGTTGCAAAACAGTTGTGTGATTGGATCTACAAAAAAGGCGTGAATTCGTTTGATGCCATGTCGAATGTGAGCAAAGCGGCACGCGAAAAACTCGCCGCTCAATACTGCATCGGCACAAATCCGTATGCCGATGTACAAGAGTCGCGCGACGGAACAAAAAAATTCCTTTTCCCGGCTTCTTGCGGCGGTTTCGTTGAAACGGTCTACATTCCCGACGGCCAGAGAGCCACAGTGTGCGTTTCCTCGCAGGTAGGCTGCAAAATGCATTGCGCATTTTGTCTTACCGGTAAGCAAGGGTTTACGGGCCAGTTGAATACGTCGGATATATTAAACCAAATCTTCAGCCTGCCGGAACGCGAAAAAATCACCAACATCGTGTTCATGGGACAAGGCGAACCGCTCGACAATTACGAAAACGTGATGAGAGCCATATATATCCTCACCTCCGAAGAAGGATTGGCCATGAGCCCCAAACGAATCACACTTTCAACTTGCGGAGTTCTGCCGGCATTGAAACGGTTTGTGGACGATTGTCGCTGCAATATAGCCATAAGTTTGCATTCACCCTATCACGATGAGCGCACAACAATAATGCCTATCGAGAAAGCCTACAAGGCACAGGACATAATAGCTTTCCTGAAAACCTGCGAGGCTTTCCGCGACATTCGCGGCGGTCATGCGCGCGAGACAAGCCATCAGCGTCGGCTTTCATTCGAATATGTTTTGCTGAAAGGCTTGAACGACAGTCCCCAACACGCATCTGATTTGGCAGGTATACTTCGGGGATTGGATTGCAGGGTAAACGTTATCCCTTTTCACACATACAAAGGAGGCGAATTCAAGAGCCCTTCACACGATGACACCGAAGCGTTTTGCGAAATGCTGTGCCGCAAAGGACTAAATGCCACCTTGCGACGCTCGCGTGGGCAAGACATCTCGGCAGCATGCGGAATGCTCGCAGCCAAACGCAAAAAAACGGAAGAGGAATAGCCTGCGATATAAACAAAGTAGGTAAATAACTTTCGCATAAGCATTATTATAAGTAATTTTACATCGACAATACCCACTCCGCGGCAAATATTCCGGTTGAGGAGCGGACAAAAAGATAACCAAATGGACAATAATAAAAAGATAAGGGTTGCCATAACCCACGGAGACATAAACGGCGTAGGTTACGAGGTGATTTTCAAAGCGCTTTCCGACCCTGCGATGCTCGAACTCTGTACTCCTATAATTTATGGCTCACCCCGTGTGGCTATATTCCATAAAAAAGCACTTGACATCTCTACCAATTTCAACACCATTCACGATGCGGCTGATATTGTGGAGGGGAAAATAAACTTGGTCTCATGTTTCGACGACGAGATGAAGATAGATTTCGGCCAACCTACGGCTGAAAGCGGACGAGCTGCCTATCTGGCGTTGGAACGTGCCGTGGAGGATTACAAAAACGGGCTTTTCGACGTATTGGTAACGGCTCCAATCTGCAAGGCATCAATCCAAGGCGAGAATTTTAACTTTCCCGGACACACGGAATACCTGCAACAACGTTTGGCAACCGACGGCGAAAAGGCGCTGATGATTCTCATGAACGACAAGATGCGCGTGGCTCTCGCTACAACCCACCTTGCTATCCGCGATGTGGCTGATGCGATAACCGAAGAACTGGTGGAGGAAAAACTCCGACAGTTATACGCATCACTTCGTAGGGATTTCCTTGTTTCTGCACCGCGTATCGCAGTGCTTTCGCTCAATCCCCATTGCGGCGACAACGGACTAATCGGAAACGAAGAGCAGGAAAGTATTTCCCCTGCCATAGAAAAATTGAACGACGAAGGCATCGAGTGTTTCGGTCCCTACCCTGCCGACGGATTTTTCGGGGACGCAGCCTATCGCAAGTTCGATGCCGTTTTGGCGATGTACCACGACCAAGGATTGGCTCCCATGAAAGCTCTCGGTATGGCAGAGGGCGTGAATTTTACAGCCGGTCTTGGAATTGTGCGCACGTCTCCCGACCACGGCACAGCCTATGACATTGCCGGCAAAGGCGTTGCCGATGCAACTTCAATGCGTCAGGCTATTTTTGAGGCCATAGATATTTACCGCAGCAGGCTTTTCGATAACGAGGCAAAGCGTAATCCTATGCGCGAAGAGTATCAAAGCCGTATGGAAGGCGGATTCAGACCAAGAGGAAACCAGGAAGAGCATAATAAAAAGGAATGATATGAAATTTGCAATCTTGGCAGCCGGCGAGGGGTCGCGTTTGGCTCAAGAGGGAGCAGTTGTACCCAAACCGTTGACAAAGCTCAACGGCGAGAAGATGATTGACCGCTTAATTCGTATCTTTTGCAAAAACGGAGCGGAGGAGATTGTCGTGATTGTAAACGAGCTTACCGATTTGGTAAAGCAACATCTCGAAAGCAACTATGTTGTCGTTGGAAAAGATTGCGACAACATCAAAACAGCGCCGCTTGTTCCCACGCCCATTCGCATTGTGGTAAAAACCACACCAAGCAGCATGCACAGTTTCTACGAGCTTAGCAAATTTCTCTGCGACGACAAATTTTGCCTGACCACTGTGGACACAGTTTTCCGCGAAGACGAATTTACGGAATATATAAATGCTTTGAACAATACCGAAGCCGATGGACTTTTGGCGGTAACGTCTTTTGTCGATGACGAAAAGCCGCTTTATGTTGCCGTTGACAATAATTTTAAGATTACGGGGTTTCACGACCAAAACCAAGGCGACAAATATGTTTCGGGCGGGATTTACAGTTTGCGGCCGTCGGCGATAAAAACGCTCAATTCGTGTATGGAAAAAGGCATTAGCCGCATGCGCAATTTCCAACGTCAGATGGTGGAAGACGGACTTGATTTAAGGGCCTACCCTTTTGCTAAGATTATCGACGTAGACCATGTTGACGATATAAAAAAGGCAGAACAATTGCTCGGATAAAAACATGAAAAAGCCTGTTGTTGCTGCAATTAGCCGCGCCAAAGAGTTTTCGCCCAACTGCGAAAAAAACGACTCTCTCATATTTGAGGAGGTATGCGGTCGGCTCAAAAACAAAGGCTTTGAGGTAAAGATTTTCTGCGAGACCGATATATGCGCCATTGAGGCGGCAGCGGTTGATTTATATTTGAGCATGGCTCGCGGCCGACAGACTATAACCGTTTTGCAAGAGAAAGAAGCCCGGGGAAGTATCGTTATAAACTCGGCAAAGTCGTTGGAATTTTACAATCGCATAGAGATTGTAAAAGCCATGCGCGACAACAAAATTCCAATGCCGCAAAGCGAAATTCTAATGTCAGACAT
>CAVFYC010000005.1:49088-52406 GCA_963626585.1 Christensenellaceae bacterium Phil1
GACATCGTTTCAACGATATCCTATCCCTTTTGGATAAAGCGCGGAAACGAATGTGCGCAATCGCCTAACGACGTGAGTTTCATTGGGAATTACGAGGAATTTGTCGAGGCTCAGAAAGATTTCTCGAAGCGCGGAATAACCGGCGTCGTAGTAAGCAAACACGAAGAGGGCGACTTGGTGAAATTCTACGGCGTAGAATCCACCGGATTCTTCTACACATATTTCCCAACTGAGAACGGAGGGTGCGGAAAGTTCGGCGCAGAAAAAATCAACGGCGAGCCCCACAAATATTCTTACGATTCCACAAAATTGAAAAGCGAAAGCGAAAGACTTTCACGCATCTTAAACATTCCTGTCTACGGCGGCGATTGCATTGTGTCGCCCAACGGGGATTTCAAAATCATTGATTTCAACGATTGGCCAAGTTTCTCGCGATGCAGAACAGATGCCGCAAAAGCTATAGCGCAGCTGGTTTGCAGTAAATTGAATATAGAACAAGATACAACGATATGATAAAGGACTACAAGGCACATATTAGTGCCACCTACAAGAATGCCGACACCGAAGAATGGCTTGATATATATTTCACCCGACCTATCGGTTATGTTTGGGCGTTGTTTTTCAAAAAACTCAAAATCGTGCCCAACGTTGTTACTATCCTGTCAATAATAATAGGCATAGCGGCGGGCGCAATGTTCTACTACCAAGATTTGTGGCACAACATCGTCGGAATGTTGCTGCTTATGTGGGCAAACTTCTACGACAGCGCCGACGGGCAATTGGCGCGAATGACGGGCAAAAAGACTCGCTGGGGAAGAATGTTGGACGGATTTGCCGGCGACGTGTGGTTCTTTGCAATTTATCTTGCTATAATTCTTCGCCTGTGGGATCAGCCAATTCCTTTTCTTCATCTCCATTGGAACATCTTGATTTTTATTATTGCGCTTTTCTCAGGAATGATTTGCCATGCCAAACAATGTCAACTCGCCGACTATTATCGCAACGTGCATATGTTTTTTGCTTTCGGCAAGGACAATAGTGAACTCGACAATTCGCGTCAGCAGCGCGTTTTGCTGCACTCCACTCCCAAGAAAGGCAATTTCTGGTGGCGCGCTTTCCTGTTTTTTTATGGCAACTACACACATTCGCAGGAATCCCTCACACCTTATTTGCAGGATTTGCTCAATGTGATAACCAACGAGCGCAACGGCGATATTCCCAAGAAGTTTCGTCTGGATTTCCGCAAGGAGAGCAAGCCCATGATGAAATATGCAAACATCCTTACCTTTAACTGTCGCGCCATTGTGCTTTACATCACCTGCATTCTCAATATTCCTTGGGTTTACTTCGTGGTTGAAATCATCGCCTTCACGGCTTTGGCATATTATCTGCGCGAGCGCCACGAAAATCTGTGCCGCCATATGACCATGCTGCTCAAAGAGGGATACTACGACGACAAACCTACACTTATATAGGCGTATGCGAAAAAAAATGATGAACATATTTCTCGCCATAGGCATAATCGCCATTGTGGTTATGCTTTGTACGTTCGACTTCTCGTACAGCGAGATTTGGGCAAACCTTCAAAAAGCCGGCTGGTGGTTTGTTGCCGTGCTTTTGATTTGGATTCCCATTTACATGATAAATGCCGCGTCGTGGATAGTGATTATCAACAACGGCAACAAGGGCAAAAGATTGCCTTTCTTGCAAGTCCTTAAATACACAATCTCCGGATACGCGCTCAACTACGTTACTCCCGTGGGGGTATTGGGCGGAGAACCTTACAGAATAATGGAACTTACGCCGTATTACGGTGCTGCAAAAGCCACGTCCTCTGTCATTCTTTATGCAATGATGCATATCTTTTCCCACTTCATTTTCTGGTCGTTTTCAATCGTTCTCTATCTCTTGATGTACTTCCACGCGATAAATGCAATGATGGGAATTTTTCTTTTGGTCGTTGCCGCGTTTTGCGGGTTGGGAATCTACTTTTTCATGCGGGGCTACAACAACGGCCTTGCCATGAAAACTTTGAAGATATTCACTTATATTCCCGGGATACGCCGCAAAGCGCGAAAATTCGTTGAGGAAAAACGCGAGACAGTGGAGCGTATCGACGCGCAAATCGCAGAACTTCATCGCCAGAACAAGCGCACTTTTTATCTTTCCCTATTTCTGGAATTCGCAGCCCGTATAGTTGGCTGCCTTGAGATTTGGTTTATTTTCATGATCCTTACCGACAGCGTTTCCTTTTGGGATTGTATCCTTATCCAGGCATTTACTTCGCTTTTTGCCAATTTGTTTTTTTTCATGCCCATGGAGATGGGAACGCGCGAAGGCGGATTCGCCCTTGCAGTCGGCGGATTGGCAATGTCGGGAGCGTTTGGAGTGCTTGCAGGTCTGCTCACGCGTGTGCGCGAACTGATTTGGGTTGCCATAGGTATACTGCTGATAAAAATAGGCAAGAAGAAAAAGCCCGACAATTCCATACAAACACAACTTCCCGATGAAACTTGATAACATTAAAGGACTTATTTTCGACTACGGCGGAACTCTCGATTCCGAGGGGCGGCATTGGTCGTTCGTGCTGCGCGAAGGTCTTGCCCACGCCGGAATAACAGCCACCGACGAAGCCTGGCGAGAAGCCTATGTGTTTGCAGAGCGCGCGCTTGCCAAAGAGCGCATCATCATGCCCCAAGACACTTTTTACGATGTGATGCTAAAGAAAATCAACATCGAAATCCGCAGTTTAGCCAACAGCCACGCGATAAATCTTGACGCTTGCAGCATTGACGAAAAGACCGAAACGGCAGCCCGCTACTGCTATCAATACGCCCGTAATTGTGTTGAGCAAAGCCGCGAGGTACTTCTGAAACTTAAAGCCCGATATCCTATGGTGCTTGTAACGAATTTTTACGGCAACATACACGCAGTGCTGAACGACTTCAAACTTGATATTTTCAACGACATTATAGAATCGTCTGTTGTAGGAGTGCGCAAGCCCGACCCCAAGATTTATCAACTCGGGGTGCAGTCTCTTGCCCTTTCCCCGAAGAATGTTATGGTTATTGGCGATTCCTATTCAAAAGACATCGTACCTGCGGCGTCCGTGGGCTGTAAAACGGTGTGGCTGAAAGGCGAAAGCTGGAGCGAAGACCATTTGTTGCCAAACGTAAATCCCGATGCAGTGATTGAAAGCATCACGCAATTACCGTCAGTTTTGACGGAATAAAAACAACTCGGCATCTAGTAAAAATTCCGGGCCACCAAATTTAAATTCCGCCGCATCTAATTCAAATTAGATGCGGCGGAGTTTTT
>CAVFYC010000006.1:0-2944 GCA_963626585.1 Christensenellaceae bacterium Phil1
AAAAATTCCGGGCCATGAAATTTAAATTAGATGCGTCGGAATTTAAATTAGATGCGGCGGAGTTTTTGCGAGATGCGGTGTCGATAAAACGGCATCAAAAGCGGGGAGGAATTTGTGGCGTAAAGGGTGGGGGAAATAGGAGGGCTTGTATATAATGTATGGTGTACTTTTGGTTACAAGTCGTTGTTTTCAAAAAACGTCCGCATGATTTTTGCGCAGAGTTGGCTGTTTCGTGAAAAAGTTTTACCTTTGCATACAGAGAAATGCGGCAATAGCTCAGTTGGTAGAGCGTTGGCTTCCCAAGCCGAAGGTCGCGGGTTCGAGCCCCGTTTGCCGCTCAACAAGCCCGGACATCTTGTCTATGGATTGAGATGTGAGGGGCGAGTAGGACAAGTCTTATTGAATCCACGTGCGGATATGACCGTCATCATTCTAACATTAGTAATCATCGGTTATATTTTTATAGCTACCGAAGCTTTTACCCACATCAACAAAGCTGCTGTGGCGGTTTTTGTAGGAGTTGCGGCATGGCTGCTTTACATGCTCACGGGAGATTCTTACGTGAAAGCGGAACACCGGGACGATTTTATGATGTTTGTGTTGGGCGGCGGCAAATCGTTCAACGCTTATGTGGCGAAAAACATCTTTTCCAAATACATTACAGATGCGTGCGAAGTGGTGCTCTTTCTGTTGGCAACGCTCGGTATCACCGAGGTGTTGAACGGAAATGGCTGCTTCAATTTCTTAAGCCGCGTGTTGCGCACACGCCACCCCGCAAAATTGATTTGGTTTCTGGTATTTACCACATTTATTATATCGGCAAATCTCGACAATCTCTCCACAACGGTAATGATGCTTGTTGTGATGCATAAATTGGTGAACGGCACAAAACTTAGAATGATTTACGGTTCGGCTATAGTGATTGCCGCAAGTTGTGGAGGCGCTCTCACCGTGATTGGCGACGTGAACGGATTGACTTTGTGGACCAAAGGATTTATTTCGCCCTCTGCCTATTCCATGGTAATGGCTCTGCCCACGCTGCTGATGGTTTCGGTGTGCACTTGGTTGCTTTCGCGCATGCTTCCGGAGCATTTGCCGGCCAGGGAGTTTGAGGTGCGCTTTATGGGAGACGATTCCACGCTGAGCACATGGCAAAGATGCACGCTTGTGTTCGTCGGAATCGGCGGCTTGTGGTTTATCCCTACTTTTCATAACATTACCGCGCTTCCTCCATACGTCGGCGCCCTTTGCGTGCTCTCTCTGCTTTGGGTTTTGAACGAGATATTCAATCTTAGAATAATGCACAGCGGAAAGATGATAATGAAACATTCGCCTGTGGCAATGCAATATGAAAACATACAGACTGTGCTTTTCTACATAGGGCTTACCCTTATGGGCGGAGTGTGTGTGGAAACGGGGGCAGTTGACGGATTTACGCAGTGGATTTGCGAAAAAACGGGGAATCCCTATGTGCTCAGTACGATAGGCGGTGCGGTGTCGATGCTCCTTGACAGTGTGGCTGTGATAATAAGCAGCACGCAAATGGCAGGCAGTCTCGAAAACGGTAACTACATCTACGAATCGTTTGCATTCAATGGTGCGTATTGGCCGTTGCTTAACTACGCGTGCCTCGTGGGCGGAACTTTGCTGACAGTGGGTTCGTTGAGCGGTATAATGCTTATGCGAATGGAGAATGTCTCTTTGCTTTGGTATTTGCGCCGCATCACTCCTCGCGTGGCAGTTGGCGGCGCGGTTGGAGCTGTTGCCTTGATTTTGATAACAGAGTTGTTGTAATATATATACGATATGACAAAGATTAAAACAATCGGTGTTTTGACATCGGGCGGCGATTCGCCCGGAATGAACGCTGCAATTCGTGCCGTAACGCGAAGCGCAATTTTCAACGGCTTTCATGTGAAAGGTATATACCGTGGATATGAAGGGCTAATTCACGACGAAGTAAAAAGGTTTACTACAGAAGATGTAAGTAACATCATACAAACGGGCGGAACCATTCTAAGAACGGCGCGCTCCAAGGAATTTCCCACGCCGCAGGGACATAAAAAGGCGTATGAAACCTTGCAGAAGGAACATATCGATGCCTTGGTTGTAATAGGTGGTAACGGATCGTTAAGCGGTGCGGCGCAGTTTGCCGAGACATACGATGTGCCGTGCATAGGATTGCCCGGAACGATTGACAATGACCTTTACGGAACAGATGCAACCATTGGATACGACACAACATTGAATACCATTACGGAATGTGTGGACAAGATTCGCGACACGGCCAATTCGCACGAGCGAATATTCTTTGTTGAAGTAATGGGACGCGACGCAGGTTTTCTTGCACAGAATAGTGCGATTGCTTCGGGCGCAGAAGCGGCGATCATACCCGAAGATTCGACCGACACCGACCAATTGTTGACGTTCATGCAACGGGGAATCAGAAAGAGCAAACGCAGTTGTATCGTTATTGTAAGCGAGAATCCTAATGGTCATGGCGCAATGTATTATGCCGACCGTGTGAGAAAGGAATATTCCGGCTTTGATGTGCGTGTTTCCATACTTGGACATTTGCAGCGCGGCGGTTCTCCTTCGGCGCGCGACCGAATTCTTGCTTCGCGCGTGGGCGTGGGCGCTATCGATGCTCTGATGGAAGGACAGCGCAATGTGATGGTGGGCGTAAAGAATGACGAAGTGGTTTACGTGCCATTGAAAAGCGCTGCTGGCAAACGCAAACCTATCGACAAGTCTTTGATAAAGGTTCTCGACGAATTGTCTATCTGATTTGGATATGCCGCAGAAGTGTGGCAATTCCTGTTGGAGTTAAAAATAAAGTCCCCAGAGATGATTTCTTCGGGGATTTTTTGTGCCTCAAAAACGATGTTTTCACACGCATAAAACATGTGCTGAAAATTATGTCGCATCTCGTAAAAACTCCGGG
>CAVFYC010000006.1:2954-52221 GCA_963626585.1 Christensenellaceae bacterium Phil1
GCCATGTCGTTTAAAGCAAAAAAGCAATGTTTTATGTATTGGCGTATCTTGTTGAAAAATAAAGTTATATGGTTTTCTGAACAAAAAGCATGGCAAACAAAACGTCCCTCTATGATTGTCTGTCATAGAGGGACGTTTTTATTCTACGCGTAAGCCGTTTTTCTTATCCGTTCAGAAAATCTGCGATCACAAAGTTGCTTCCGCCTATATATATAATGTCTTCGGGCGATGCCTCACTTAGTGCTGCATTATATGCCTCTGCAACTGTGGAATAACTCGTGCCGTGCAGCCCCAATGCCTTTGCCTTTTCGCAAAGCAGGTTCTCGTCGAGTGCACGTTTCACCGAGGCTTTCGTGAAATAGTAAACGGCATCTTTAGGCATGAGGTTGAGCGAACCAGATACGTCTTTGTCCGAAACCATTCCTATGACGATGCGCTTGTGTTGGGCTTTCATTCCGGAGAGTTGGTTCATGTTGTATGCAAGTCCGCCGGGGTTGTGCCCAGTGTCCATTATAACCATTGGATTTCGGGAGATGATTTCCCAACGTCCGCGCAAGCCCGTCAATTCTTTCACCTTGCCAAATCCGGTAACGATATCGTTGTTCTCAATCTTCAAGCCCGATTTTTGCAACTCGCTCACAGCCCAAAGAATAGTGTTTGCATTTTTCGCCTGATAGTCTCCGCCGAGTTCGTAATGGAGTGGGGCGATGCCTATGTTGGTCGTTATGTCCATTCCGTCGCCTTTATGACAGACGGATTCCACTTTCGGATTTTCTTCGGCAAATATTATGGGTGCTTGCTTGGCTTTTGCCGCTTCTTCAAACACGGGGCGCGTTTCCTTTACGGTTTCTCCTATCACCACAGGCGTGCCGCTTTTTATGATGCCCGCTTTTTCTCCGGCTATTTCCCTAAGCGTGTTGCCGAGAAACTGTGTGTGGTCGAAACTGATGTTTGTGATTACCGAGAGAATGGGGCTAATTATGTTTGTGCAGTCGAGCCGTCCGCCCAATCCCACTTCTATTACGGCGATGTCAACTTTCTGTTTTGCAAACCAGGCAAATGCCAAAGCCGTGGTCAGTTCAAAAAACGACGGGTAGAGAGGCTCGAAAAACGAGCGCTCGTTTTCCACGAAATCAATCACCTCCTGCTTGGGTATCATCTCGCCGTTTACGCGTATTCTCTCGCGGAAATCCACCAAGTGGGGAGATGTGTAAAGCCCCGTCCTGTATCCCGCCGCCTGCAGCACGGCTGCGATGGTGTGGGCGCATGATCCTTTGCCGTTTGTGCCGGCAATATGGATTGTTTTGTACTGAGTGTGCGGATTATTAAAGTGCTCGTCAAGAGCCCGCGTGTTGTAGAGACCTTCCTTATACGCCCCTGCTCCAATATTCTGGAACAAGGGCGCTGCGGTGTACAAGTATTTTAAAGTTTCCTCGTAGTTCATAAGTATTTCGCCTAATCAAACAGGGCGCGGAACTTTTGGAAAATTGTTTCTTTCACCTTCTTGTCTGGCTGTAAATTCTCGCTGTCGCGCAAAGATTCCAATGCTTTTTTCTCTTCTTTGGTCAAAGTTTCCGGAATGTATACGCTGACATTTACAATTAAATCACCGACGCCGCTGCCATAGCCTTTGATTGCAGGCAGACCTTTTCCGCGCAAACGCAAAACCTTGCCGGGCTGTGTGCCTGGCTTGATAGTGATTTTTGTCTTGCCGTCGAGCGTAGGAATGTCCACAGTGTCGCCCAAAGCTGCCTGCGGAACCGTAAGCAAAAGGTTGTAGACAAGATCATTCTCGTCTCGGATAAATGTTTGGTGCGGTATCTCCTCGATAATAACCTGTAGGTCTCCGTTGATTCCGCCGTGTCGTCCTGCGTTTCCTTTTCCCGGCACGTTTACAATCATTCCTTCAGAAACTCCGGCAGGAATGTTTACTTCTACAACCTCATCATCTTTTACCACTCCCTCACCATCGCAATGATTACACTTGTTCTTGATTATTTTTCCTTCACCATGGCAGGTAGGACAAACGGTTTGGGTTTGCATTATTCCGAGAATGGTACGTTGTTGGCGCACTACGTGTCCTTGCCCGTGGCATGTGGGACAAGTTTCCGCCGGTGAGCCTTTTTCTGCACCGCTTCCACCGCATTCAGGACAGGTGATATATTTTTTTAGCTTGAACTTCTTTGTTACTCCGGTAGAGATTTCTTCAAGTGTAAGCTTTACTCTCAGACGCAGATTGCCTCCCTGCGAACGTTGGGCAGACGTATTGTTTCCGCCAAAGCCGCTAAAACCGTTAAAACCGCCGAAAATATCGCCAAACATGGAGAAAATGTCGCCCATGTCCATTCCGCCGCTTCCGCCAAAGCCTCCAAAACCTTCGCCATTCACTCCTGCGGCTCCAAACTGGTCGTAGCGCGAGCGTCGGTCGGGATCGCGAAGCACGTCATATGCTTCAGCAGCTTGCTTAAACTTTTCTTCGGCTTCTTTATCGCCCGGATTTCTGTCAGGGTGATATTTGATAGCCATTTTCTTGTATGCCGATTTTATTTCGTCGGCTGTCGCGCTGCGTTCTACGCCTAAAATTTTATAGTAGTCCTTTTCTTCTGCCATGATGATGTTGTAATCGCGTTTGATATCCCGCCTTTATTGTCCTACAGCTACTTTTGCGTGGCGGATAACCTTGTCGTTCAGTTTATAGCCCTTTTGCACACAATCTACGACCTTTCCTTTGAAATCGTCGCTTGGTGCAGGAATCATGGCAACTGCTTCGTGAAAGTCGGTGTCAAAGTCTGCGTTGTTTGTTTCTATTGCTTTCAGTCCGTTAGCCTCCAAAGCTTTCAGTAGCTTTTGATAAATGAGTTCTACACCTGTTTTCAGAGTTTCCGTATCCTCTGATTTTTCAATGTTGGCCAATGCCCTTTCAAAATCGTCAATCACCGGGAGTAGGGAGTTGATTACGTTTTCTCCTCCGTTGAGTATAAGTTCGCTTTTCTCCTTTATTATGCGTTTGCGATAGTTGTCAAACTCGGCAGCCTGGCGCAGATATTTGTCTTTAAGCTCGGCAATTTGCTCCTCATACTGCTTGATTTTGTCCTCTTCGGTTGGTTCTTCGGCGTTGTCCTCTTGAGTTTGCTCTTGGGTGTCAACTGTTTCTTCTGTATCCTGCTGAGTTTTTTCGTTAACTTCTGCAGATTTCTTGATATTCTCTTTGTCTTTGCTCATTTCGGTAAATTGTTTCAGATATAATTGCAAAAAGTGTACCAAAATGCGGTCTACTTCAAATCATCTGCGTCGAAACGCAACGGAAGCAGGTCTTTCACGTCATTTATTATATACACTTTGTCTTTTCCTGCCAATATTATTTCTATCGGGGTGATTTGGCGGTTTGCCGTTTCCAATAAAACTTGCCGGCATGTCCCGCACGGCGCTACGGGCTTCTCTACAATTTCTCCGTTGTTCTTTGCGCTTATAGCCATACGCAATATTACATTGTCGGGGTGGTTTGACTTGGCATAGAAAAGCAGACTTCGTTCGGCGCACAAGCCCGACGGGTAAGCGGCGTTCTCTTGATTGTTTGCCCACAGCATTTCTCCGTTGTCCAATTCCAGGGCAGCGCCAACTGCAAATTTGGAGTAGGGGGAATAACTCTTGTCGCAGGCTTTGCGAGAACTCTCCACGAGTTTGCGCTGACTGGGAGTGAGTTCGTCTATTTGCAATATGCTGACATTAATCTCTATGTTCATACTTTCCATAAGCCGTAGTTTTCTTGGGTTGACAGTAAATGTTGATGGTGGAAAATTTGTTGCAAAACTACAAATAATCCTTGCGAAAACAATGTCAGACATCTTTTAAATTATATCAGACATTGTTTAAATAATGTCTGACATTGTTTTTACGATATCCTATATATTGGAAATGCTAATTATTTTGGCACAAATATCCTTTGATATAAAATTTCTAACTAAATTTGCACACCGAAACCTAATTTGTGCAAAATGGATAACAACCAAATAGGCAGTTTTCTGGAGCAAGTAGAATTTGCCATAAAGGAATATTGGGATTTAGATGCCCTTACCGATTACGAGGGCGCTACCTTGCAATACAAGGACGTGGCTCGCAAAATTGAGAAGATGCACATCATTTTCAAGGAAGCGGGCGTGGAGAAAGGAGACAAAATCGCGGTTTGCGGACGAAATAGCTCGCAGTGGGCAGCGGCATTCCTTTCGGTGCTTACATATGGCGCGGTGGCCGTTCCAATACTACACGAATTTACACCGGAACAGATATACAATATTATAAGCCACTCCGAAAGCAAACTTTTCTTTGTCGGCGATCAGGTTTGGCCCGATTTGGAGGCCGACAAGATGCCTACGCTTGAAGGCATATTCGGTTTGCAGGATTTTTCGCTTATAGTTAGCCGTTCCGAGAGGATTACAAATGCCCGCGAAAGGCTGAATGAGTTGTTCGGAAAGAAGTTCCCGAAAAACTTCCGAAAGGAACATGTGGCCTATCGCCGCGACGAACCCGAAGAACTGGCTATGATAAACTACACCTCGGGCACAACGAGTTTGTCGAAAGGCGTAATGATTCCCTACCGTGCCGTGTGGAGCAACATGGATTTCGCCAACAGCGCACTGAAACTGGCTATTCATCGCGGAAGCAAGGTTGTGTCAATTCTTCCTATGGCCCACATGTATGGCATGGCGTTTGAATTTTTGTATGAGTTCATTTCGGGCACTCACATATTCTTCCTCACAAAGAATCCGAGCCCTACAATTATTTTCCAAGCGTTCAGCCGCATAAAGCCCGACCTTATCGTTTCGGTGCCGTTGATTCTCGAGAAAGCTTTGCGCCGTGCAATTCTCCCCAAACTGCAGTCGCCAAAGATGAAACTGCTTGTGCGCATGCCGTATATAAAGGAAAAAGTGGCGGCAGCAATAGGCAAACAACTTACAGACGCTTTTGGCGGTAATTTCTACGAGGCAATTATCGGCGGAGCGGCTCTCAATCACGACATAGAGGAGTTCTTGCGCCGCATACACTTCAGATATACAATAGGATACGGCCTCACGGAATGTGCGCCTATTATCACATATGCTGATTGGAAGATGATTCCGAGCGGCTCGTGCGGACGGCCTGTGAAACACATGGAAGTGAGAATTGACTCCCCCGATCCGCAAAACATTCCTGGCGAAATCATTTGCAAAGGCACTAACGTGATGCTGGGATACTACAAAAATCCCGAAGCCACCGCAGCTACAATCGACAAGGACGGTTGGCTGCACACCGGCGACCTTGGGCTTATGGACGAATACGGATATGTTTACATCAAAGGGCGTTCAAAGAATATGTTGCTCGGTTCTTCGGGGCAGAACATCTATCCCGAGGAGGTTGAAGGCAAACTTAATATGTTGCCCTACGTGGAAGAAAGCATCATGATACAGAAAGGCAACCGTTTCTATGCCTTGGTTTATCCCTCAGAAGAGCTTGTGAAAAAAGACGGTCTGACAAGAATACAACTTGCCGAGATTATGGAGCAAAACCGTAGGGAACTAAACAGCGAATTGCCCAACTATTCACAACTATCGGGCATAAAAATCGTGGACGAAGAGTTTGAAAAAACACCGAAACGCAGTATCAAACGATACAAATACGCCGATTATGACGTGAATTGAGTTTGGGTTCAAACAGAATACAAAGAAAAGCGTGGTAAAGTGCTGAAAAGCAGATTGCCACGCTTTGTTTTTTACCCCTTGTCTGAAAGGTTTGAAACGATGTCGGATATAGTTAAATACGAGGTCAGACCAAATTTAAATTCCGCCGCATCTAATTTAAATTAGATGCGGCGGAGTTTTTACGAGATGCCGAGTAGTTTTTCGGCAAAGGCATGAGCCTTTCACGAGTCCCGATTTCTTATTGCCAAAAGCCTTTGTTTTTCAGAATTAAATGCATTTATCCCAGTGCAAGTTTCATGCGGCGCAAACCTTCGTGCAACGTTTCGGCAGGACATGCCAGATTGAGGCGCAGATATCCCTCGCCGGCTTTCTCTCCATACTCGGTGCCCGGACAAAGCATGAGTTTGCCTTTTTTCAAAAGTATGTCATACGCTTCTTCTGCGCTGATGCCGAGTGCATGTATGTCGAGCCACGCAAGATATGTGCCTTCGAGGCGGAGAAGTTTTATCTTGGGCAGATTCAGAGCCAGAAACATTTTCAGTGTGCGGTAGTTTTCCAGAATATATGCGTTGAGGTTTTCAAGCCATTGGGCGCCGTCTTTGCTGTATGCGGCTTCGAGGGCTACGGGACCAAATGGATTTACGTCGCAAACCTCGAAAATGTTTATCACTCTCTCTATGCGTTGGCGCAACTCGGTATTCTCGCAAACTATGTTGGCTATCTGTAGCCCTGCGGTATTGAATGCTTTTGACGGGGAACTGAGGGCGACGCAATTTTTCTGACAATCTTTGCTCACAGATGCGAAAGGCGTGTATTCATGTCCCGGCATGACTATCTCGCAATGTATCTCGTCGGAAATCACACGCACGTTGTGGCGCATGCAAATGGTGTTGATTTTCTCAAGTTCCTCGCGCGTCCACACACGTCCCGCAGGATTGTGAGGATTGCAGAGAAGAAACGCCGTGGTCTTGGGATTGGCGCATTTTTGTTCGAAGTCGTCGAAATCAATTCTGTAAGAATCGCCGTCTCTCACAAGTTCGTTTTCAACTATCTGGCACCCCTGGTTGCGGATACTCGAGAAGAAACAATTGTAAACGGGTGTCTGCACGAGCACATTCTCTCCCGGCATGCAGATAGCCTTTATGCAACAACTCACAGCGGGCACAACGCCAGTGGTATAGAGTATCCAATCGCGCTTAATGGTCCATTTGTGCCGGGTCTTGAACCAATTCATTACGGCGCGGTAGTAGGATTCGGGAACAAGCGTGTAGCCGAAAACTCCATGCGCCACACGTTGCTCTATAGCCTTTTGTATGCACGGCGCAACGGGGAAATCCATGTCGGCAACCCACATCGGCAGAATGTTCTTGTCTCTCGGCGTGTCCCACTTGTAGGAATTTGTGCCGCGGCGCTGTATGGTTTTGTTGAAATCGTATGCCATGATGTTATTGTTTGCGGGTTTCTATAATGCAACTGTTTCCTTTTGCAAATTGTGTGTAGGTGATTTTTCCAATCTCGTCGGCAACGATGCGCCCGCTGATAGGATTTTTCACTTCTGTGAGCTTGCCCGAAATCTGTGCGTTTATGTTTCGGCAATCTTCGAATGTGCGGTCGCTGGCAGCGTCGAAAGTGCAATCTTCAAGCGTAATTCCGTCGAGATAGCACAAAGGTTGTTCGCCGCTTATATGACATCTTACGAGTTTGATGCCTTTGCTGTGCCACGCAAGATACTCTCCGTCGAGATTTGAGTCGTAGACGGTTACGTTTTCACACTCCCAAAAGCTGTCTTTTGTGGTGATTTCGGCGTGATGTACCTCAACGTTTTTGCAATATTGGAACACGTATTTCGAATCCGACTTCAAGCCGTCAACATAAATGTTTTCGCAAAACATGAACGGGTAGGTGCCGTCGTGGAGTTCCACATTCTTTATTTTCAGTCCGCTTACTTTCCAAAAAGTCTCATCGGCTTCGTTTATTTTCACGTTTTCGAGGCTCAGGTTGCGCATCTCGCGAAAAAACTTCGGGCCGTCAATCACGCAGTTTCGCATCACCATGTCATTGCTGTACCATATAGCTGAGCGGCTGCCGGGAGCAAAATAGCAGTTCTCTATCACGCTTCCGTCAACATGCCACCACGGATATTTTCCGTAGAATTTTGAATTTGCGCATTCAAGGTTTTGACAGCATTTTATGCCCGACTCGCCGTCGGTAATGGTTATGTTTTCGAGCCTTACGTCATGACTTCCGAAAAGAGGACGTTCTCCGCCGAATTGCTTGTCTTTGATAAGTTCCATAATAGTGCCTTGTGAATATGATGTTAGGTTATAAACGGAGCAAATATTGTGCCAATTATTTTCTACAAGTAATTCGGGTAATCAAAAAAGGGTTCTGTATATACAGTTTGGGGCGGCGAAAACATTATGTCATATATCGCGAAAACAATGTCTGATATTATTCAAACGATGTCAGACATAATTAAAATAATATCAGACATCGTTTGAACAAGATGCCTTGTAGTTTTTACGGGCATTTGAGGGCGTTTTAAAAACTAGCTTTTGCGTGTGTCGACTGTGGTATTTTGTGGAAACTTAAGCAGAGCCAATAGTTTCTTTTTGCGTGTTCAGACGGTTCTTTTATGATAAAAATGATATAAAACGAAAACTCCAACAAACAAAATGTGTATAAAAACAATCCGAAAGCAAACTTTTGGTGTGTTTGAATGGCTTTTCCTTTCGAAATGCTTTGCGTTTAACGGAAATTACAATACCTTTGCATCATAAAATATTGCACGCTGTTAAAACGATGTGGCGAATGGATATTGAAATCTACGATATGTTTTCAAAGCAAGCCCTTCAAGGTTTGCACAGATATCGGGCTGTGATGTTTAGCCCGACAAAATGAAAACGGGTTTGCAAATCTTCTGAATGCGGCTAAGGTTGTTGTGCAGTCCAGAGGTTTGCAGATAGATTTTGTGTGCGTACGATTCGCTTTTTATAGCAATATTAAATGGGGAAACGCCTCCCCGAAATCAAGAAACAACACATAGAAAGAATATATGAGAGTAAAGGTTTTTTTAATGTCCCTGTTGTTGGCAACGTCAGGGCATGTAATGGCACAGAATCCCGGTGGAGTCGGGGGACTTGTTACTGATGAAAATGGAGAACCTGTATTTGGCGCTCACGTTGTGGTAGAAGGTACCCAAATAGTCGCCGTTACAGACGTTAATGGCAAATTCAGTTTGCCCAAAGCCAAAAAAGGTGCTACGCTTGTGGTAACCTTTATCGGAATGGAGGCGCAGAAATTGAAAGCTGCGTCGGAAATGAAAATCAGTCTGCACTCCAAAGACAACCAACTTGACGGAGTTTTGGTTGTGGCTTATGGAAAGCAGAAAAAATCATCGTTTACAGGCTCGGCAGGAGTCGTGGACAACAAAAAGATAAGCGACCGCCAGGTAAACAATGTGGTTGACGCTCTTGACGGACAGGTAGCCGGCGTGCAGATGTACAAATCTTCGGGAGACCCTACCTCAACTCCCACAATCCTTGTGCGTGGTATTAGTTCTATCAACGCAGGTCAGGAACCCCTTATCGTAGTTGACGGCGCGCCTTACTATGGTTCGTGGAGTGATATCAACCCTGCTGACGTTGCTTCGATTACAGTTTTGAAAGATGCGGCTTCGAATGCACTTTATGGCGCTCGCGGTGCAAACGGTGTGATTATGATTACCACCAAAACGCCGCAGCAAGGCAAAACCACCATATCTCTTGATGCCAAATGGGGTAGTGTGAGCCGCGCTTCCAAGACCTATGATATGGTTACCGACCCTGGGCAATATTACGAACTGCAATATCAGTCCATTTACAATAAATTGAGGGCCGACGGTAAGAGTTCCTACGCCGCACATGTGCAGGCAAATCAAAATATGTTGAGCAGCGATGCGTCTGTTGGTGGTTTGGGTTATCTTGTTTACAGTGTTCCCGAAGGACAATACTTGATTGGTGATAACGGAAAGCTTAATCCAAATGCCAAACTCGGCAATAAAGTAACCTATAACGGACAGGAATATACCATTAAACCCGATGATTGGTTGAAGGCCGCTTTCCGTAATGCTTTGCGCCAGGAGTATAATTTGAACATCAATGGTGGCGACAAAGTTTCGCAATTCTACGCTTCGTTTGGCTATCTTGACAATCCCGGTATATCCCCTGCTTCGGATTACAAGCGCTATACTGTTAGACTTAAAGCAGACTATAAAGCCAAGCCGTGGCTAAAAGTTGGCGGTAACATCAACTATGCTCACAGCGACGTGGACTATGCGGCAGACGCCAGCAGCAATTCCGGAAACAATATATTCTATACGGTTAATAAGATAGCCCCTATTTATCCGCTCTATCTGCGTGATGGCAATGGCAAGATTATGACAGACGCCAACGGCAAAATTATGGACTATGGCGACGGTATGAACGCCGGACTCACACGTCATATACTTTCCACGCAAAACCCGCTGAAAGATGACATGCTTCAAGCAAGCGAACAAGACGGCAATTCGTTTTATCTCAATGGTTATGTAGATATAACCCCCGATTTCGTAAAGGGTCTCACTCTCACTCTCAACGGAACGGTGAACGATTACGAATATCGCTATACTTCAACCGCGCAGCCTTTTTATGGTTGGGGCGCTGCCACATATCCCGAAGGTTTCGTAAGCAAGAGTCATTACCGTTACTATACGGCAAACTTCCAACAGTTGGCAAATTATGTGCGCTCGTTCGGAAAACACAACATGACTTTGCTTCTTGGACACGAAAACTATAAACAGACGGGCGAAGATGTGGTTGCTTCACGCACCAAGATGTTCTCTTATTTCGGAAACCGCGAATTGAGCGGCGCAATCAAGGATAATTCTGGAACTTCCGACCAAGGAAAATACAATACCGAGGGATATTTCTTCCGCGCAATGTATGATTACGACAGCAAATATTTCGGTCAGTTCTCTTTCCGTCGTGATGGTTCTTCGCGCTTTGCTCCGTCGCACCGCTGGGGTAATTTCTATTCTTTCGGCGCAGCATGGCTTATTTCAAAAGAGAAATGGATGGAAAGCACCAAAGACTGGCTCAACGAACTGAAATTGAAATTATCTGTGGGGCAACAGGGTAATGATGCAATCGGTTCTAATCTTTACATGGATACATACCTTATCAGTAATTCAAACGACAAGGTGGCTACGATGCTTTATGCTAAAGGTAATCCGAATATCACTTGGGAAACAAATACCAACTTGAACCTCGGTGTTGAGTTTGCTATGTTCGACAACCGCTTGCGTGGAAGTTTGGAGTATTTCTATCGTAAAACCACAGACATGTTGAGCATTGTATACGTCCCCAAGTCTGAAGGATATACGCAATACTATTCTAATGTCGGTAGTATGGTGAACAAGGGCGTGGAATTTGACATCGCCTACGATATCTTCCATACCAAAGATTTTGTGTGGAATGTAAATCTTAACGCAACGCATTACGTTAATGAAATCACCAAACTGTATGCAGAGAACAAAAAATCTACGCTTGATGGACATGCTGGCTATACTTCCGGCGATTATTTCTACGGTGAAGGACTACCTATATATACTTGGCGATTGCCTAAGTACGCTGGTGTAGATGCCGAAGGAAATGCAATGTGGTATAAGACAGATGACCAAGGCGTGAGAACAACTACCACGAATCATGAAGAGGCTTCGTATTATGCTTGCGGAGATCCTACGCCAGACCTTTACGGCGGCTTTGGAACAACTGTTACTTTCAAAGGTTTTGACCTGTCGGTGAACTTCTCCTATTCTATTGGGGGACAAGTGTTCGACTATGGTTATCAAACTCTGATGCATAGTCCGAACAGTTCTGAGGTAGGCACAAATTTCCACAAGGATATGCTTAAAGCATGGAGCGAAACCAATAAAGACTCAAATATCCCTCGTTTGCAATTTGGCGATACCGATCAGAATCTTGCTTCCGACAGATTTCTTACCAACGGCAGTTGGTTGAGTCTTAATGATATCAATTTTGGCTACACTTTCCCCAAAGTATGGATTTCTAAGTTGGGATTGACAAAGTTGCGTGTGTATGTGGCTGCAGATAATGTTGCTCTTTGGACAAAGCGCAAAGGCCTTGATCCTCGTACAAGTTATGCGGGTTCGCCTGGTATAGAAAACTACTCGTTTGTTCGTACTATTTCGGGTGGTATAACATTAAACTTCTAACTTTCAAAAGAGATAATCATCATGAACAAAATATTCAAAAAGGCAACAACCTTACTCGTGATTATATCAGCGGCTTTTTTGATGCAAGGCTGCTTGAAAGAGGATTTGCCTACCGATGTGGGTACCCAAAAACAAATAGACCAAGCTTCAGATCCTTCGTCTTTGCTTATAAATGGTTTGAACGCCATTATGGTAATGTACGATTCCTACGGAGTTTCTGGGAATTCATGCGATTGGGGTTATCCTTGCCAGATGTTTATAAGGGACATTCTCGGAGAAGATTTCCCTATAGCAAGTTCTGCGATGGACTATTACTATTCGTATATCGCCGACGGCTCTTATCTGAATTATTTTGCGCTTTATACTTTTTCGTATTACTATTACCTAAACTACAACGCCGGGCTAATAATAAAAGATTATGGGCATAAGGACAATCCAACCCAGAAAGATTTGAATCTTACCGGTGTTGCACTTACTTATCGTGCTTTGGCTTATATGGATTTGGCCAGAATGTTTGAGTTTAAGCCTACAGGTTTTGATATAGATGAAAAGGCAAAAGAAGTTTGGGGGCTTACAGTTCCAATAGTAACCGAGAATACTACAAAAGATGAGGCGAAGCACAATCCGCGTGCAAAGTTCTATACGATGTATCGTTTCATAATGTCGGATTTAAACAAAGCGGAGAAATATCTTGAAGGATATAGTCGTACCGACAAGAGTGTTCCAGACCAGAGTGTGGTTTATGGTTTGAAGGCTCGCCTATGGTTGGAATTAGCTACGCGTTTTGATCGTACTCCTAATGATTTGATGGCACAACTTGAACACGAAAATGATAACGATGGCTATGATGCGCTCGGTATCAAGACTGCGAAAGATTGTTATGCCAAAGCTGCAGAATATGCGGAGAAAGCTATGGGGGCTGATGGTTATAGTCCGCTGAACAAAGAGGAATGGTATGACACTAAGACCGGATTCAATACAGCCAATCATGCTTGGATGTGGGGCGCTTCTTTTGGCGCGAAAGAACAAATAGGTAACATGTGGTATTCTTGGATGTGCAATATGTCGGTAGAGTCAACTGTATTCTCGTGGGCGGCGTATTGGGGCAGCAAGGATAAGTCCGGCGGTAGTCGTTGTATTGGTGCTGATCTTTACAACAAGATTTCTGATTCCGATTGGCGCAAGAAAACTTGGGTTGCTCCCAAAGATGCTGGAGCAAGGAAAGTTCCAGCTGGTTATAGCACTCTGTTGGCGGATAATCAATGGAAATATCTTGACGCTTATGCCGGAATTAAATTTCACCCGGGCTCGGGAAATACTGAAGATTATAATGTAGGTTTGCTTTGCGACATACCTTTGATGCGTGTGGAGGAAATGTATTTCATTTACGCCGAAGCTGTGGCACATTCCGAGGGACTTGCTGCGGGCAAGACGGCTTTGGAAAACTTTATGAACGCTTATCGTTACAACGACAACAAATATGAATGCTCTGCCACCACGATGGAAGACTTTACCGACGAACTTATGGTGCAGAAGCGCATAGAGTTTTGGGGCGAAGGGCTTGTGTATTTCGATTACAAGCGTTTGGCAAAGAAAATCACGCGCTACTACGATAATTCCAACTTCCCTTCCACTTATCAGCTCAATTCAAAAGAGGGATATGTGGCTCCGTGGTTGAACTATTATATATATGAATACGAGAGAGACCAGAATGCAAGCGTTGTTCTCAATCCCGATCCTTCCAATGCGGTAAAGGCGCAAGTTGATTACTAATAAAAAACTACAGGTAATTATGAAAATCTCAATTCTAAAATACATTGCCGGCATCATGAGTGTATGTTTGGCTTTTACGCTGGCTTCGTGCAGCGATGATGACAACTATTCTCCGGGCAAACCCACGGCAGAAGGTGCTGTCGGTGCTTATTTCAACAGCGACAACACTACGGATTTCGTCTTGGAGCCTGAGGATTCGGTTATTGAACTCTCTGTTTCGCGCAAAGACACTACGGTTGCTTCCGCTATACCATTGAGAGTTGTTTATAGTGATACTGCGGCTATCCGTGTGCCCGATACTGTGTATTTTGACAAAGGTGTTAGCGACCAAACCGTAACGATTGGAATCAAGGGTTTGGAAGCAAAGAAAAAATACAATTTCCGTATTGCCATTGACGAAAAGGCGGCCGATCATTACTCGGTTCAAGACGGCACCACGGTATTTAATGCTTCGGTTGTGGTGAGTCAATGGGTTATGGTCAAGGATAGTATGACTTTCTACTATATAGATGTGGACAAAATACCGGAGAATACTTCTGAGATGTACCAGCTTGAAGGCGTGAACAAATTTTATATCACCAACTTCATGGGTTCGAACAACAGCATGTATTTCTATATCAAGGGCACGAATGTAAATCCCAACAAACCGAGTTCGTGGAATGGAGAAATCGTTCCTTATGAAGGCATGGGTGCTGCTACTTTCGACTATACCACGTATAAGTTGAACTATGTAGTAGCCGGTTACGACGAAAATGGCTATTATATTTACAATTACCAGCATGGTGGCGTTGATATCTATTATATGGACTGGTATGGCGGATATAATTATGGCGCTTACTATTCCATGATCGATTACAGCCAGAACTACATTTACCTGTACGGCTATGTTTATTCGAGTGCCTATACCGGATATGTGGGCGTGTATGGTCAGTGGAAATAGGTAAATAAGATTTTTCCTTTTAATGTTCGCCTGCCAGGTTTCTATGTGTGCCGGGCGGCGAACATTAGAGGAAAAGTTTATGATTGCAAGATAAAATTTTAGAGAAGTATAGATAATATAAGGTTGAACTTTTAATGTATTATGCGTATGAAGAAAAGATTTACTTTCGTATTGTTGGCAGCTTTAAGCTGCTTGATGGCAAATGCCGCAGTTAACTCCGTAGACGATTTGGTAGGTCTCTACGACCCAGAGTCTTCAGGTTCTGAATATATTTCTGCTTCTGCCTGGACTGCTCTAAGCAGCGGACATGAAGTAACGATTTCAAAAAATGACGATGGCACTATCACCATCAAGAATCTCTTGAATTTCGGGACTTCGCTTGTAGGTAGTGTGGATTTGGACAACAAGACAATCACCATTGCCCCGTCTACATTTGCCACGTATTACATTCTTGCCGATACCGTAAGCAGTTCCGGCAATGTAGTAGGCAAAATAGATGATGCCGGAGTGATTACGTTTGACAATTTCAATGCTTGGTATAACACTTGGACGTATATGTATAATCCGAGTGTGGTGTTGACCAAATCCAACATTGCTGTGGAATGGTCGGTTGAAGGAACGCTTTCATATTATGCAGGCGATGATATGACTGCCACTCCTTATCGCACAGCCAAAACCACTCTTACCAAATATTCCGGAGCAAAATATCAGTATGGCTTGGCTATGGAGGGCGAAAATGCTTCGCCCGCAGAGATGAGGTTTACTATTTACGAAGACTCTTTGGGTATCAACAACGGTTCGCAGACCGCAGGTTATGGCGGAGCTTATTTCTATTATGTTTACGATAACAACAAATCCGTATGGTTTGATACCTCGTCGGGCTGCACTTCCTTCAAGGGCGACAAATCTGCCGGAGAATTCTATTTGTACCATTATGCTTACAACACATCTACTTCGGCAGCAGACTATACGGGATATGTTGTTTTCAAATGGGACGCTTCTACTGGCATTTCAAAAACTGTTATATCCAAGTCGCTTGAAAATGCGCCCATATTCGACCTCATGGGACGCAAAGTGGTTTCGCCTACGGCAGCGGGTGTTTACATCCAAAACGGCAAGAAATTTATTGTGAAATGATAGGTGTTGTAAATATTTGATATACATCAAGTTTTAAGTGAAATCGGATATTGCCAAAACAATATCCGATTTCGTTTTTACGAGGTCAGACATAATTTAAATTCCAAGGCATCTAATTTAAATTAGATGCCTTGGAATTTTTAGCATATCCGATGTGGAATTTTCAGCGTGTGTGATCGGGCAAAAGTTTAGTGGGGAAGGCAATTGTTGATGCCTAATGGAAAACTGCTAACTTATTGCTGAGTTTTGTAATAATATGGCAAATTAAACGACGGACTACAATACAGAAATAGCGCGAAAATCGTATTTTTGCAAATAGTGTGCCCTAAAAGCATCACCGCAAACAACAGAAATGAACAACAGGGTGTTACAGCCCAAACCTAAAAACACAGAAACAATGGCGATAATCAAATGTCCCGAGTGTGGACACGAAGTCTCAGACGCAGCCGACAGATGTCCGAATTGCGGAGTATCAATAGCCGGAAACATAAAATCATGTCCTGATTGCGGACGTGTGGTTCTAAGAAATGCCGAAGCATGCCCGTCGTGCGGAGCAAAGTTGAGCGTAAACCCCTCTACTCCTAACCGCAAGGCACAACCTGCCGCCAATTCCCGGGAACAATACAGCAACATCGACCCCTATGCTCCCGACGGAGGCGGAAAAAAGAAAAGCAACAAAGGTATAATCATCGGCATATCCGTTGCCGTGGTAGTGATTGCGCTCGGAGCCTTGGCTTATGTGCTTATAGGAAATGCCCAAAAGGAGCGTGCCGAGCAGGAAACCTATGAAGAAGTGATTGTCTCGAACGACACTTCGCTTTACAACCAATATCTTGAGAGCTATCCCGAAGGAAAACACGCCGAAGAGGTGAAGGCTAAACTCGGCGAACTTGTGGCGGAAATCAACGACTGGCATGACGCATGCGTGAACAATACCAAAGGCAGTTTTGTGGCTTTCCTTGGAAACCATAAGAACAGCCCGTTTGAGCAGGCCTGCAAGGACAAAATCGATTCACTTGACTTTGAAGACGCTCTCAATGCCAATACGGCCGAGGCACTGCAACTTTACATCTCAAACCACCCCGACGGAAAATATATAGAACAAGCCACGCAGACGCAGAACAATCTGGCGGCCTTGAAAGTGCAGCCCGACGAAGCAGCCCGCGTGAAAGCCGTTTGTTCCCAATTCTTCGCTGCAATCGAAGCACGGGAAGACAATTCGCTAACCTCGGTAGTGGCGCCGGTGATGGACAATTTCCTGAACAAACGCAATGCTACCCATTCTGACGTGGTGGCATTTGCCAATAAACTCGTGGCAAGCAAAACGCAAATAGCTTTCACGATGAACAACGACTATAAAATTCACAAAGTGCCTACTGATACAGGCGAATATTCCTATGAAGTAACGTTCAGCGTGGACGAAACTTCCGGCGCAGACCAACAGGAAAATTTGTCCACCTATTATGTAAGCACCCGTATCAATCCGCAAATGCTGATATCCTCGCTCAATATGCGCAAGGTTTCATCTGAGAGCGGAGAATAACCCAACAAACAAAATTGAAATGATAAGAATTGCTATCCAATCCAAAGGCCGTCTTCACGATGACACAATGTCGCTTCTTGCAGAGGCCGATGTAAAACTCAGCGTATCGAAACGCACTCTTATTTCCGACTCCACAACGTTTCCTTTGCAGGCCCTTTACCTGCGCGACGACGATATTCCCGAAACCGTGGCTAATGGCGTGGCCGACATAGGCATCGTGGGCGAAAACGAATTCATGGAGCGCGGATATGATGCCGAGGTGATTTCGCGTCTGGGCTTCAGCAAATGCCGCCTCTCGCTTGCAGTTCCCAAAGATACGTCCTACAATGGATTGCAATGGTTCGAAGGACGCACAATAGCAACCTCGTATCCTAATATCCTGAAGAAATTTTTGGCAGACAATAAGATAAACGCCGAAGTTCAGGTTATAAACGGCAGCGTTGAGATATCACCCGCCATAGGATTGGCCGACGCTATTTTTGATATCGTAAGTTCTGGTTCCACTTTGGTGAGCAACAATTTGCGCGAGGTGGAAGTGGTGATGAAAAGCGAGGCAATATTGATTGGCAACCGGGGAATGAACGACGATAAGCGCGAAATTCTTGACGAGTTGCTATTCCGTATAAAAGCCGTGAGAAGTGCGGAAGACAAGAAATACGTGCTGATGAATGCACCCAAAGACAAACTAAACGAAATCATATCTGTTCTCCCTGGCATCAAAAGCCCGACAATAATGCCTTTGGCCGACGAAAATTGGTGCAGCATTCACACCGTACTCGAAGAGAAACGCTTTTGGGAAATAATCGGCCAGCTCAAAGAAAAAGGCGCACAAGGCATACTTGTGATACCTATAGAAAAGATGATTCTCTGAGATGATGAAATTCTACGATAATCCATCGCCGGCTATATGGCCCGAAATTTTCAAGCGTCCCGTTATGCGAACGCAGGAATTGCACGCAGTGGTGGGGAAAGTGCTTGACGACGTGCGTGAAAACGGTGATGCCGCACTGATAAGATACGAAGAACTTTTCGATAAAGTGAAACTCGAAAAACTTTCCGTATCCGAGGAAGAATTTGTCGAAGCCGAGAAACTCGTGTCGGCAGAACTTAAAGACGCCATCAGATTGGCTCACGACAATATCCGAAAATTCCACGAAGCACAGCAATTCTCTCCGATCAAGATAGAAACGTGTGCCGGAATAGTCTGTGAACAGAAATCTGTCCCCATAGAAAAAGTAGGTTTGTATATACCTGGTGGCACTGCGCCCCTGTTTTCAACAGTATTGATGCTTGCCATTCCTGCCAAAATCGCAGGTTGTCGTGAAATAGTGCTGTGCACTCCGCCCAACAAAGAAGGAAAATGCAATCCGGCCGTTCTTTATTCGGCTAAACTCTCAGGAGTTTCAAAAGTGTTCAAGACCGGAGGTTCACAAGCTATCGCGGCGATGGCCTATGGTACTGAAAGCGTTCCAAAAGTAGACAAGATATTCGGACCGGGAAACCAGTATGTGGTAGCTGCAAAGCAAATGGTTTCGCTTGAAGACGTCGCTATCGATATGCCGGCAGGCCCAAGCGAAGTGGAAGTCGTTGCCGATAGTTCCTCCAACCCAGTGTTTGTTGCCGCCGACTTGCTTAGTCAGGCCGAACACGGAGCTGACAGCCAAGTTATCCTTGTTTCTACCGACAGAAATATGATAAAGTTGGTGGAAGAAGAAATTGAGAAACAACTTGCCCTGTTGCCACGCAAGGAAATTGCTGAAAAATCACTTGCAAACAGCAAGGCGATATACGTGCCTTCGAACAAGGAAGTAATAGAAGTCTCCAATGCCTACGCGCCGGAGCATCTTGTTATTGCCACAGACAATTATGCCGAAATTTCAGAGCATATAATGCATGCAGGGTCAGTTTTCCTTGGCGCGTATTCTTGTGAGAGTGCCGGCGATTATGCTTCTGGTACAAACCACACCCTCCCGACAAAAGGATATGCCAAAGCTTATAGCGGATTATGTTTGGACAGTTTTATGCGCAAAATGACATTCCAACATCTTACAGCCGAAGGCGTGATGTCAATAGGCAATGCTGTGGAAACAATGGCTGCTGCCGAGGGACTTGAAGCGCATAAAAACGCTATGACAGTGAGAATAAACTACATCAAAGACAAGCTAACACAAAAATAATGATGAAACCGCTAAACGAACTGGTTCGCAAAAATATTTTGCGCTTGGCTCCTTATAGTTGTGCCCGTAATGAATTTACCGGCGAAGCACAGGTTCTTCTTGATGCAAACGAAAATCCTTTCAATAGCCCTTTGAACCGGTATCCCGACCCTTTGCAGCGGAATTTGAAAGCTAAGATTTCGAAAGTCAAGGGAGTTCCTGCCGACAATATCTTTTTAGGAAACGGCAGCGACGAAGCTATTGATTTGTGCTTCCGAGTTTTTTGTGAACCCAAAGAAGACAATGTAGTCGCTATAGAACCTACTTATGGCATGTACCGTGTTGCTGCGGATATTAACGATGTAGAGTATCGCCCTGTCGATTTGGAGGACGATTTTTCGCTGAATGCGGAAAAATTGTTGGGACAAACAGACGAGCATACCAAATTGATTTTCCTTTGCACACCGAACAATCCTACCGGTAACCTTCTTGATGCAAACGAAATCAAAAAGATTCTCAACGCGTTCGAAGGAATTGTTGTCATCGACGAAGCCTATTCAGATTTCACCAAACAACCAACATTTCGCGAAGACATCTCGTTATATCCTAACGCTATAGTGTTGAATACATTCTCAAAGGCGTGGGGTAGTGCAGGCATTCGCTTGGGAATGGCTTTCGCTTCGAAAGAAATAATTGGGTATTTCGACAAAGTAAAATACCCGTACAATATAAATTTGCTTACCCAAGATGCAGGTGAAAGCATAATTGCCAAACGTTACGACGTGGAAAAATGGGTAGGTCTCATATTGGAAGAACGTGCAATGCTTATGGAAGCAGTTTCTATCCTGCCATATTGTCAAAAGGTCTATCCTACGAGCGCCAATTTCTTTCTTGCGAAATTTGATAACGCAACTAGATTGTATAACTACCTTATAGAATGTGGCGTGATTGTGAGAAATCGTAGCCGCGTCAGACTTTGCGAAAATTGTCTGCGCATCACTGTTGGTTCTTCAAAGGAGAATACACTATTATTGGCTGCTATGCGCAAATACAAACCGTGTTAAAAAGAAAAAGATGAAAAAAGCTCTCTTTATAGACCGAGACGGAACAATTATAAAAGAACCTGCTGACGAACAAGTGGATTCTTTCGAGAAATTGGAGTTCGTGGAGGATGCAATAAATTCGCTTTATACCATTTCTCGTCTGACAGACTATGAATTGGTAATGGTTACGAACCAAGACGGTCTCGGTACAGATTCGTTTCCGGAAGAAACATTTTGGCCCGTTCATAATCTCGTGCTAAGAACATTGGAAAGCCAGGGCGTGAAATTTGACGAAATTTTGATTGATCGCACATTTCCCGAAGACAATGCCCCTACCCGTAAACCCGGTACGGCTATGTTGGGAAAATATCTTGACGGCAGTTATGATTTGACACATTCTTATGTAATCGGCGACAGGGATACAGATGTAAAACTCGCCGAGAATATGGGGTGCAATGCGCTTAAACTGGCGGGAGAAATGACTTGGCAAAAAATATCTGAGATTGTAGTAGCAGGAGTACGCAAGGCAAGCATACACCGTACAACCCGCGAAACCGATGTGTTTGTGGAATTAAATCTTGACGGCACAGGAAAAAGCGAAATATCAACTGGATTGGGATTTTTCGACCATATGCTTGACCAGATAGCCCGTCATGGTAATATCGATTTGAAGATAGAGGTAAAAGGAGATCTGAATGTAGACGAACATCATACGATAGAAGACACCGCAATAGTGTTGGGGCAATGTTTGAATAAGGCCTTGGGAGACAAACGCGGCATTCAGCGTTATGGGTTCTGCTTGCCGATGGACGATTGTCTGTGTCAAGTGGCATTAGATTTCTCCGGGCGCGAATGGACTGTGTGGAATGTTGATTTTCATCGGGAGAAAATCGGCGATGTACCCACTGAAATGTTCTTTCATTTCTTCAAAAGTTTGGCTTCAAATGCTATGATTAATTTGAATGTCAAGGCTGAGGGAGAGAACGAGCACCATAAGATTGAGGGTATCTTTAAGGCTTTTGCGCGTGCCGTGAAGTTGGCGGTTCATCGTGATTTGGAACATTTTTATCTACCTTCTTCAAAAGGACTGCTCTGATGAAATTTCGGCGGACTCATATATTATATTGGCTCTTTGCGGTGATTGTTTTAATCACCGTTGGGGCTTGTGAGAAAGCCGACTTTGGAAATCCCGACGAAAAGCCCACGCCTACGCCAACTCCTGCCGATACGATAAGCAAAGACACTACAGCGACTGTTCCTTCGGCTCAAGATACGATTGACGGGAATATTTATATTTCTGTGGCTCTTGCAAAATTGTATGCCGAGGGCGTGGCGCAAGACAGTACGCTTGTTGTTAATGCCAACGGAATTGTGGGGTATATCGTAGGCGTTGTAAATGGAACTTCGCTTAAAGATGCCGATTTTACACCGCCTTTTACGCGTGAGACAAACTTGCTGATTGCCGATAATCCCTTGGAGAATGATGTTAGAAACTGTATGCCTGTGCAATTGCCTTTAAACACGAGTTTGCGAAAGGAGTTGAATTTGGTTTCAAATCCTGACAATTACGGCAAGAGGATAATTGTGGAGGGTACTGTTACAGATTATTTCAAAACCATTGGAATTAATCCGCTTACCGACTATACGTGGGTGAGTGATATGTCTGACAATGATTCCGTGAAGGTAAATCCTTCGGGTAATCCCGTGATTTCAACTAATCCTGAACTAATTCTTGGCGGAAGGTAAAAGATATCTGACGCAAAAAATATCATATGAAACAAAAGAAACAAAGATACATTCGTCCCACGATAGATAGTGTGGCTACGATATCTGCCAATTTTATGAAAACTATCACTACCGTTTCGGCTGAAAAGGCAGATCCTGGAAAAGAAATGGAGTCGCGCCGCTACGAAAGCGGAGATGCTGATTTCTTGTGGAGTGATAAGGACGAGTAGGAGGTCTACTCGTGGTGGTAAGGCTGGTTGTTGAGAATAGTTAGTGCGCGATACAGTTGCTCAACAAATATCATTCTTATCATTTGGTGGGAGAAAGTCATAGGCGAAAGCGATATTTCCATTTTTGCCTTTGCCTTAACTTGTGGAGAAAATCCGTAGGGGCCGCCTATTATAAACACTAATCGGCGCGCGGGAGCAGAGGTCATAAGGCGGTTGAACTTTTTTGCAAACTCAATGCTTCGAAACATTTCGCCGTGTTCGTCAAGCAAAATCACGTAATCGCCTTCGCGCAAGAGTTTGAGTATTCCTTCGCCTTCTATTTGGCTTACCTGTGAAAACGAAAGTTTTTGCGCATTTTTTATGTTAGGCACAACGGCTGTTTCAAACTGTATGTAATGTTCTATGCGCTCTATGTAGCGTTCCGTAAGTTTTGCAATTTCCTTGTCGGCAGTTTTTCCTGTGAAGATAAGCAGGGTTTTCATTTTGCGCTTGCTTTCTGTTTTTAATAGGTAAGTATAAAAAAACGGAACTTCCGTTAGGGAAATCCCGTTTTGCTTTGCGGAAAGAGAGGGATTCAAACCCCCGGTACGGACAAGCCGTACAGCGGATTTCGAGTCCGCCCCATTCGGTCACTCTGGCATCTTTCCTGAATGCGAGTGCAAAGATAGTAGTTTTTTGTAAATAAGCACGAAACGAGATGCCTTATTTTTAAAAAACGATGTCTGATTTCGTTTGAATAATGTCAGACATCGTTTAAATAAAGTCTGACATTATTTTTTTCAAATCAATATATCACTTCCAAACCATCGTAAGTAAAATGGAAACCCTCGGGCAAAGCCTTCTCTATATCGCTGTGTAATCCGGCTTGATGGTTCATGTGAATGAAATAAACGGAGGGTATTTTCGTGAGTTTTGCAAACGCAATGGCTTCGTCAATTGATTCGTGGGTGGGGTGGGGCTTTTTTCGCAGCGCATTGACCACAAGAATTTCCGCGCCGCGAATATATTCCAATTCTTCCTCGGGCATGGTTTTCATGTCTGTGATGTAAACCAGTTTGCCTATTCTGAATCCCAGAATTTCCATTTTCCCATGAAATACGCGAAGTGGAGTAATTGCAATGTCGTTTACAAAAAAAGTTTCGTGGGGTTTCACCGTATTCAAATTCAAGTGGGGCAGTCTTTTAATGTCTGTCGACTGAAAGCAATAGGGTAGGCGTTGTTTGAGATGCCGTGCAGTTTCTTCGTTGCAGTATATGTTTTGCGGCACGTCTATACAATAGGGGCGCAAATCGTCGAGCCCGCCCACATGATCGTAGTGTTCGTGGGTTAGAAGTACGGCATCGAATGCCCCAAATGGCCTGTGGAGCATTTGAAAATAGAAATCAGGACCACAATCTACAAGTATTCTCGTTCCGGAAGCCTCGATGAGTGCCGAGCAACGCATTCGGCGGTCGCGGGAGTCGGAGGAAAGGCAAACTTCGCAGTTACACCCGAGTTGGGGAACGCCTGTAGATGTTCCGGTGCCCAAGAATGTGATTTTGTTGTCAGTTCTATTGTTACTCATAACTCATGGTTTAAACAAATTGAACTTCCGGGTGGAGTTTGATTCCGAATTTGCGGAAAACTTCATCTGTTAAAGTTTGGGCGAAAGCCACAATTTCTTCGCCCGTAGCTCCGCCGTAATTCACTATAACCAAAGGTTGTTTGGAATATGTGCCCACGTTTCCGATTCTTTTGCCTTTCCAACCGCATTGGTCTATGAGCCATGCAGCCGAAAGCTTAGTTCCTTTTTCTGAATTATAGTGAGGAATCGCGGGATATAGGGACAAAAGTTCGGTAAGTTTGTCGGAGGATACAATAGGATTCATGAAAAACGAACCGGCATTGCCCAAAACCGAAGGAGACGGCAGTTTGTTTTCACGCGTCTCGACAACGAATTGCCTTACTTGCATTGCGGTTGCTTGGTTGCCGTTTTTCTCGAAAAAATCTTTGAGCGCGCCGTATTTCAAGACGGGCGTGTATTTTTTCTGAAGGCGGAAAACCACGTGGTGAACGGCATATTCTTCAAAATGTTCCTTGAAAAAACTATGGCGATAGGAATATTGGCAATCCTGCCGCGAAAAAGAGCAATCTTTCAGGTTGTCTACGCAAATAGTCTCCACGCTATAAATTATATCTGAGACCTCAGCGCCATAAGCTCCTATGTTCTGCACTGCGGCAGCGCCAACTTCGCCGGGAATAGCCGAGAGATTTTCCGCGCCATATAGATTGTGATTCAAACTCCAGGCAACAAAGTTGTCCCAAACCGTTGCCGCTCCAACCGAAACCAATATTTCGTCAGAATTTTCGCCGACAATGTTTATATCTGATAGGTTGCCGTGAAAAACAGTTCCCTTAAAATCTTCGGTGAAAAGCAAATTGCTCCCTTTTCCGACAAACAAAATTTGCTTACAGAGAGGAATTGTTTTCGAGAAAAACTCTTGTTTCCAAAATGCCAAGGCTTCCCGTAAATCTTCTGCCGTTTCGTATTCTACGAATCTCGCAGCTTTTGCGTCTATTGCGAAAGTATTTTGCCCGAGCAAGGAATAATTTTCGGAAACCTTCATATCTGCAAGATTAATTTTCAAACTTCACGAGTTTCCAATCCCCATTCTTTCGAACGAACTTAAACATGCTCGACATTCCGTTGGAGTTGCCGCGAACAGAAACCACTCTCACGTTGCGGTTCTTCAATCCCGTTCCGTAGTCAATGTTGAAAATGTCGTCGGCAGGCAGTTCGGGGTGAAAGGCAGGCCATTGGTCGCTTTCGATAAGCCCTTCTATCTTTTGGTAATGGTTATCCTCGTCGTAGGTAATGAAGTCTATCGTTTCGTCAAGGTGTTCGCTTTGAAAAACAGAGTCTGTGGCGAAACGCTCATAGAATTTCAGAAAACCAGCGTCGCTGTGCCGGGAAATGGAAAAGTAGTTTATCCGATTCATACGCCAGCAGCCGTTTTCCCGAGCAAATACATATTGTCTGCATCGCCTTTTGCTGAATTGCAACCACTCCACGCGCACGGTGTCGTGCTTTGTCGTTGTGATATTGTGGAGTTCCCGCTCTCCGTCGACTATTATCATATGGAGGCTATGCTTGTAATACAATTTGTCAAACTTCCAATCGATGCGGTTGATTGTCCCGTTTTGTTTTCCGTCCACAAATCGTTTTAACGGGAAGTCAGTGCGGCGAAACTGAAAACTGCGGTTGGTGGTATAGGAATAGATAAAATCCGCAAACAATTCGTCAACAGTTGTTGGCGGAACGGTCTCGGTGGAATCAATCCCAATGGTATCGGCATTTACCTTGAGGGAATCCACGGGGGATTGCGTAACAACTGCTTGCGGCTCAGGTTTGTTGTTTTTGCATGCCACAATTAAAGCCGCTAAAAGCAGCCCTAAATACAACTTCTTCATTTCATTTCTTTATTCGAGTACAAAAATAAGACATTTATACGTATTAGCCCGCGCCCGTTATGCAGAAAATCACTAACTTTGCTTCAATATTTTAAGATAATTGGACACCTATGATTATTGAGAAAATTCAAAAGATTCTCGAGGAAGTAAAGACGCTAAACGCCAAGGATGCAAAGGATATTGAGGCGTTGCGCATCAAATATCTCAGCAAAAAAGGAGAAATCAGTCAGTTGATGAACGAATTTCGAAACGTTCAGGCTGACAAGAAACGCGAAGTGGGAATGAAAATCAACGCTCTCAAACAGGCTGCAATGGAGAAAATCAACAGCTTGCGCGAGAATGTTGAAACGGGCAACGAGAATAATTCCGACATCGACTTGACTCGTACCGCAAGCCCGGTGAAATTGGGAACACGCCACCCGCTTACGCTCGTTGAAAACGAGATTATAGATATTTTTGGCCGTATGGGATTTGTGCTTGCCCAAGGACCGGAAGTAGAAGATGACTGGCACGTGTTTTCTTCTATGAATTTTCCTGCCGACCACCCCGCGCGCGACATGCAGGATACGTTCTTCGTTGAAACGCCCAATATATTGCTTCGCACTCATACCAGTTCGGTTCAAAGCCGTGTGATGGAACGCACCCAGCCTCCTATCCGTGTGATTTGCCCGGGCAGAGTTTATCGCAACGAAGCCATTTCGGCACGCGCACATTGCTTCTTCCATCAAGTGGAAGGCTTGTATATCGACAAACAAGTGTCTTTCGCCGATTTGAAACAGGTGCTCCTCACATTTGCACGCGAGATGTTTGGCGCAGAAACCAAAATCCGCCTTCGTCCGTCGTATTTCCCGTTTACGGAGCCTTCGGCAGAAATGGATATTAACTGTGATATTTGCGGCGGAGAGGGTTGTTCGTTTTGCAAGCACACAGGTTGGGTGGAAATTCTCGGTTGCGGTATGGTTGATCCCGCTGTGCTTGATGCCAATGGCATAGATTCCAAAGAATATTCCGGATATGCTTTCGGTATGGGCGTAGAGCGTATTGCCAACCTCAAATATAAAGTTGACGACTTGCGCTTGTTCTCCGAAAACGATGTGAGATTCCTTGAAGAATTTACGTCAGCGCATTAATATTTTACGACAATATAAAAAGGCATCGGCATGGAGTTTCCGTGCCGGTGCTTTTTTATTGCCCAAAATCCTAAAAGTCAAGCTTTTTTTGCGCTATCGTGCGCAAGGTGTGGGATAGCCTTGAAACGACAAGGCATTTCGTTTTTACGAGGTCTGATGTAATTTAAATTAGATGCGTCGGAATTTAAATTAGATGCCTTGGAATTTTTACGAGATGCCGAGACAATTTTACGGGGTAGGAAACTATAAATATTTTGGAGGATTTGGTTTGAAAAACAAACCGGCCGGGAGTGATATTACGGATTAGCACAAAAAAAATTGATTGTCTCTCGACAACCAATCTTCACTAACCTTAAATCTAATACCATGAAAACGATGCAAAAGTACTTCTTTTTATTTTAACTCCAAATGTTTCAATAAAAAAAATCGCGATAAACGCGATTTTTCTTGATATTGCATTTGTTTTGATAAGTGTAGTTTGCAAAACGAGTTGTATTTGTTTGAAAAAGGTGCTATTCCACGTATAAAACAAGCCCTTTCAGATACTCTCCTTCGGGGTGGTAAATGTTTATGGGGTGGTCTGCGCTTTGGTGCAACTGATGTATTATTCTTACTTTCCTACCTGTTTGGGCAGCAGCGGTGAATACTGCCAAACGAAATTGCTCTTTGTTTACCGCTTGTGAGCAGCTGAACGTAAAAAGTATTCCGCCGGGGGCAATTTTCTCAAATGCCTTTTGGTTTAGGCGCGTATAGCCTCGCAGTGCACTCCTTACCGCGTCGAGATGCTTGGCAAAAGCCGGCGGGTCGAGTATTATCAGGTCGTAGGCATTCTTTTCCATATTTTGCAGATACTTGAACGCATCTTCGGCATAGGCCTTATGGTTGGCGCAATTGGGAAAGTTCAATTCTACGTTCTGATTGGTGATGTCGATAGCCTTTGCCGAACTGTCAACGGAGTGTACCAATTGCGCACCGCCGCGAAGCGCGTAAACCGAGAAGCCGCCCGTGTAGCAGAACATGTTGAGTGCTTTTCGTCCGGCGGCATAGCGTTCGATTAGTTTGCGGTTGTCGCGTTGGTCAACGAAGAAGCCGGTTTTTTGTCCGCGCTCCCAGTCAATATGAAATTTGAGCCCGTTTTCCGATGCTACGTTGTCGGCTGTTTTCCCGTAGATAAAACCGTCGCATTCTTCGGCTTCTTCAGCAAAGGGTAGGGTGGTGCTGCTTTTATAGTAGACCGAGGTTATTTTTCCCTGCATCACGTCCACCACAGCTTGCGCTATGTCGTGTCGGGAAAGGTGCATGCCCGTGCTGTGGGCTTGCATCACGGCTGTTGCGCCGTATATGTCGATAATGAGTCCTGACAAGTTGTCGCCTTCGCCGTGTACGAGGCGAAAAGTGTCGGTATTGTTGTTGTATCCGAGTATTGCGCGGCGCATTTCAGCGGCTTGCGTTATGCGCTTGTGCCAGAACGCAGCGTCTATCTCCTCGTTTTTGAATGTGAGAACCCTTACCGCGATAGATCCGCGCTGATAGTGTCCGGTGGCGACGTATTTGCCTTCGCTGTTGAACACTTTCACTATGTCGCCGTCGGTTATTCCGTGGTCGGCCTTTGCTATTGCGCCCGAAAAGACCCACGGGTGAAAGCGCAGAAGGCTTGCGTCTTTATTGCGCTTGAGTGTTATGTTCTTGCTGTTCATTATCGTTGTTTATTAATATGTAGTCGTGTTGTTCTTTAAGCCTTTTGAGTTCGTGATAAAGGTTCAGGCACGCCCAGGCATCGGTGGCGGCATAAATTTTCTGCCCTTCGCTCATCACGTCAGCCTCCCAATTGCTCAGACGCTGGCTTTTCGAAATTTTTTGGCCGAATATATTTGCGTAGATCTTTTGCAGCGACATGTCGTGAATGCCGAATTGCGGCACGATGTCCTGAATGTCTACGAAGTTGCCCACGCGAAAATCGGCGCGGCGGTGTAGCGACAGAATGTCGTCGTGCAGAGAAAGTCCTACCTTTAATGTCTTGCGGTTTGAAAGGAGTTTCCTTACAGGTTCGCACAATCCTATGAAATTTAGGCGGAACAAGAAACAGATGTCGTTGGTTGAAACTTGCAGCAGAGCCACTTTGTGGGATACTCCTTTGCGAAACGACGGTTTAGTCTCGGTGTCAACGCCCACTACGGGCTGTTTGCACAAAAAGTCGCCGGCTTTCTTTGCTTCGGCCTCTGATGTTATTACTACAATCTTGCCTCCGAACTGTGCGCGGGGCATCTGGTTTATTTCGTCTTTTGATATTGTTGCGTAGAGATTAGTCATTGTTGTCCTGGTTGTCGTCGGGGGCGGTGTATCTTGTCTCGTGGAGCGGACGCAATACGTTTACGAGTATCTGTCCCCAACGATTGGCAAAACTTTCGGTGATTTCGCAAAGACATGCTTGGGTGGATTCTTCGTAGTCTTGCTTGAAAACGTAGAGAAAGTCGGCAATTTCCTGATATATGTCGGCAAGGCTTTCCGATACGGTGCATCTTATTGGTTCGTCGCTGTATTTCATATCGTCGACAAACACGTCAAGGTAGTCGTCATACTCTCCCATCACTCCGGAAACGTTGCTTTGTATGGCGTTATAGTCGGCCTCGCTCACGATGTGCTCCGTATAGAATTCTTCGTCGCTTTCAAAATTGAGCGCAATCTGTGCTTTGATATAGAGCAGGGGCAGAATTTTGAGCATGGTGTCAACAAAAGCCTTTCGTTCGCAGGTGTTGGCTATTTCAAGGCGTTTGCAAAACTCCATACCCACGGTTACGAATTCCATAACGTCCTTGCTGTGGTATCCTTGGTTTTCGGGATTTGCCATATATAATTATGATGTGTTGTTGTTAGGTAGTGCAACGTTTTACAATGCGTTGCAGAAATGTTGCGCAAAGTTACGAAAAATAGTTCTACAATAATTATTTTGCTACATCGGTTTGCTCAAAAACGATGTCTGACATAATTTAAACAATGTCTGATATAATTCAAACAATGTCTGACATTGTTTTTACGATACACCATGTAGTGATTTTGATATATCGCGAAGGTCGTTTTTTGCTTGGAATGAGATATACGAAAAGGCATTATATTTTCGGGAAAAGCGGTATTGAGGCGGTTTTGCGCGAAAAAAGCATCAGTTTTCCTTGTAAATATTTTGCGGTTTCAAAAAAACTTTCTACTTTTGCACTCGCATTCGAGAGGAATGCCAATGTGAAACGTTGCGTCCTTAGCTCAGTTGGTAGAGCAATTGACTCTTAATCAATGGGTCCAGGGTTCGAGCCCCTGAGGACGTACAAGAAAATCCGCTTGCCTTGATGAGGTGAGCGGATTTTTGTTTTTGGAAAAAATGTAACTCGTTTTGGCAGAATTTTATAGGAAAACAGACTCAAACAACGGCATATCAATAGCTTGACATCAACAAGAAACACGCCCGAGAACCTCGGACGTGTTTCTGTTTGGGGACAGTTTTCCCGATAGACTATTCCTCTTCGGCTTCAATGATGTCTTTTCCCACCGTAAGGCGGGATTTATCTTTTGGATCGGCAAATTCAAGCGTTCCTATATACATATTGCGCGGCCCAACCTTGTTGCGGTTGTCATGAGCATGGAACACAATGCGCAGCTTTCCGTTCTTGTCTGTAAAGAATGAGTTGTGCCCCACGCCAACAAGCGTGTCGGGACGTTGCAAAAAGGGATTGTCGGCACGTTTCACCCATGGTCCTTCGGGTTTGTCGGATATGGCAAGACCGAGACCGTAGTTTTTTGAACGGAAATCGTTTCCCGAATAAATCATATAGTATTTCTTTCCTTTTCGAAACACGCAAGGACCTTCGTTCACTCGTCCCAAATCGCGTTCCCAGTCTTGCGAAACACTGAAACAGTGCTTCATTTTGGTGCTGTCGAACGTGCAAAGATCTTTGTTGAGCGGAGCCACCCAGATGTTGTTTCCGTCGTTGAGGCGAACGAATGTTATGTATGGCTTTTTCTTTTTGTCGAAGAAAAGAGAGGAGTCGATTGCTTTTTCGGCAAGCATTGGCTGTGTGCCTACTTGTTTGAACGGGCCGAGAGGCGACTTGCTTTTTGCAGCATACAAGTGCTCGTTGCCGGAGAAGTACATTATATATTCGTTGCCTATCTTGTAAACTTCCGGAGCCCAGAAAAAGCGCGGCACATTGGTGTCTTTTTTATTGAGAGCCAGACCTTGTTTGTGCCAGGTGCGCAAATCCTTTGAAGTAAATACCACAATTCCATCGGGAGAATAAGTGCCGTAGGCGTAGTATAGCCCGTTGTCGTAAAATATAAAAGGATCGGCGAGCGGAACTTTGGCATTCAGCGCTGGAAAACTAATGAAAAACGCTGCTAATGCGAGAATGATGCGGAGAAATGGCTTGATGTTCATGATTTTTGCGTTTGTTTTTCGATATTCTTAGCTTCGTTCCAAAACTTGTCCATATCTTCAAGGCTCAGGTCGCTCACATTTTTGCCGGCAGCCTTTGCCGATTGTTCGATATGCCCGAAACGGGAGATAAACTTGCGGTTGGTTAGTTCGAGAGCGTTGTCGGGATTGATGCCATAGAGTCTTGCGGCATTTACGAGCGAGAAAAGCAAATCGCCGAACTCTGCTTCGCTGGCGTTAAGGCTTCCGCTTTTTGCAGCCTCCTCGTATTCTTGGATTTCTTCCTTTACCTTTTGCCACACGTCCTCTTTCTTTTCCCAATCAAAGCCCACATGAGCCGCCTTTTCCTGTATTCGGAAAGATTTGATGAGTGAAGGCAAAGATTTGGGCACTCCCGAAAGCACCGTTCTGTTTCCGCCTTTTTCGTGTTCCTTGAGTTTTTCCCAATTGTCGGCAACGGCTTCGGCCGTGGAGGCTTGCGTTTTGCCGTAGATATGCGGGTGGCGGTAAATAAGTTTGTCAACGAGCGACCGGCATACGTCGGCAATATCAAACTGTGCCTTTTCCTGTGCAATCTTTGCGTAGAAACAAATATGCAAGAGCACATCGCCGAGTTCTTTCTGCTCGTCTTTTACATCATTCCGCTCAATGGCATCACAAAGTTCGTAAACCTCTTCAATGGTATTGGGTCTCAGACTTTCGTTTGTCTGTTTGTGATCCCACGGACACTTTATCCGCAATTCGTCGAGCACGTCAAGTAGCTTGCCGAACGCCTCGAGTTTTTCTTCTTTACTGTGCATGTTGTTTGTAGTATGATTCTTTCTCACAAAGATACGGAAAAATGCCGAAGACGAGGCATTGGGCTGTGTGTAGGTTGGGTTGTCTGCAAAAAAGACTACCTTTGCCGCGAAAAATTTCAGGTGAAGTATCTCTGTTGAACCGTTCAAACTTCTTTTTGAAAGGGCATGTTTTTCCAAAAGGTCCGAGGAGTTTGTCTTACTTCGGCCGAAGTAAGCACGTTGATCGGCCGTAGTAAGCACGTTGATCGGCCGAAGTAAACACGTTGAACGGCCGAAGTAAGACGAAGAGGTGGCTTTACAAAGAATATTAAAAGGGATAAAAAGACGAAAAATGCGAATTATAGAAATTAATACGATTGATTTCCCGGGCGTGGAAGTGTTTGGCCGTTTGACAGAACGGCAGTTGCGCCGGCAGGATAACGGTAACGGCGTTTTTATAGCAGAGAGTCCAAAAGTAATTCGCGTGGCACTCAATGCGGGATACGAACCAATTTCGATTCTTTGCGAACGGAGACACATCGAAGGGGACGCACGCGATATAATAGAGCATTGCGGGGAAATTCCAGTTTATACCGGTGAAAGGGAAACGCTTGCAGAACTTACGGGATACGAGCTCACCCGCGGTGTGCTCTGTGCAATGCGCCGCAAGTCCGGACTTCTGGTTTCGGAGATTTGTAGAGATGCCCGTAGAGTGGTTGTGATTGAAAATGTAGTGGACACCACAAATATCGGAGCCATATTTCGTTCTGCCGCTGCGCTGGGAATAGATGCCGTTGTATTGTCGAAAAATTCATGTGATCCGTTGAATCGCCGCGCAGTAAGGGTTTCAATGGGTTCTGTGTTTCTTGTGCCTTGGGCTTGGTCGGATAATCCCGAAAGAGAATTGGGAAATCTCGGATTCAAAACGGCTGCAATGGCGCTGACAGACGACTCAGTAGATCTTTGCGACGCGAAACTAAATGCGGAACCCAAGTTGGCCGTGATAATGGGCACAGAAGGAGACGGGCTACCGGCCGATGCGATAGTTTCAGCGGATTATGTCGTTAAAATACCCATGCATCATGGCGTGGATTCGCTTAATGTTGCAGCAGCGTCGGCCGTGGCTTTTTGGCAGTTGTGTAAAAGATGAAAAATACAAGGACAGAATTTTTTTCAGCTTGGGCAAAAGATTAGTTTGCTTGGACAATACTTTCTTTAGCTTTGACAATACAGAAAATCCCCGGCGAGTATTTTGAACAGCCGGGGATTTCGTTGGAGTATTATCGGTTTGTTTTTATTTTTCCTCTGTTTCCTTTATGTTTTCAAAGGTAGCAGCGTGTTTCAGTCGGCGCTTTATCACGAGGTCAACCATTTTCCTTTCGCGACTTGGCGCAATCATGCTGCGGAAGAATATGTTGGGGATTGCCACGCCCAATGAAATGCAGAGTATCATAAGCGAAGCGTTTATCAAATTGGTCATAGCTACGGTGAGTTCGCCTACAATTCCGTGCATGTCGATGAATGCGAAAAGTGCGCGGTACATAAGCACGCCGGGAATCATTGGTATCACGCTGGGAATGGACAAGCATTGATGTGGGGCGTGAACTACGTGAATCATTTTCGTACATATTATACTTATCACGGCAGATCCTACCAAAGAACCTATCACAGCGCCTTGATCAAGTCCGATGTTGTTTGTGCTTGGACCGAGATTGACGAAATTGCGTGTACATACGGCGATGATTCCGCCCAATGCCACAGCCCACAACAGGCGCGGGGGGCAATTGAAAATCATTGAAAATCCCATTGCAGACACTGCCGCCGCAATAACAAACTCCCAATATTTATGGTGGGGCGTCATCGACAAGTCTTTAACGAAGTTGTCCACGCCGCAGACCTTTATGGCGAGGGCGATACCGAATGCCATTGCAAGTACCATCATCAGTGTTATCGTGGCGCGTATTATGCCGGTTTTTACATGGCCCGAAAGCATGTCGCTAACGAAGTTTATCAATGGCACGCCCGGTACAATATATAATGCGCACGCCATAAACGGGTGATAAGGGGTTGCGCTTTGAAACAGCGGTATCGACGTTTTTGTGGCAAGCAACATAAATCCCCATGCAAGCAGTGTGGAGACAAACGCTGCCATTGCGATACATATATAAGTGTTCATCTTTTTTGAGCCGAGCCACATTCGCAGGCGGAAACCCAATATTGCAGCTATCGAAGCGTAGAAAAATGCTGTCCAGTCGCAGCCGAATTGAATGCAGAAGCCGCCGCAGGCAAATCCACCGCCCATTGCCACTTGCCAGGGAGTGTAATTGCGCTTGTGTGTGCGTATCTTTTCAAGTTCTTCTTCGTATCTGTCTAGCGAATAGTCGTCTTTGATGCACTGCCATGTGAGTTTGCTCACCTTCATTATCGCCCAAAGATTCACGCTGTGGCTGTCGCAACGGCGAAATTTGGTGTAGGAATGATATTCGTCGCTCAGATTTGCAAGAATAATGTCGTAGTTTATAGAGATATGGAGATTTTCTTCTTGAAATCCGAGGAAAGCCGCCACTCTCTTCATATTTCTTAAAGTGCGGCTCGTATCGGCGAGACTTTCCATGAGCAGGCAGCCGGTTTTGAGCAGAATGTCGAGTTTACGGTTAAGCTCGGCGTTTGTCATAGGCTTTGTTTCGCCTGCGTTTAATGCGTTAAGGTTTTGCTTGTCCTCTATCATATAGGGTTATGCTCTGTTACGTTATTTCTTTAGTAGTGTAACGCCAATGCCTGGCTTGTCGGCGAGTGTAACCTTGCCGTCAACTATTTTCATTCCGTCAAATCTGTCGTTGTCGATAAGCAGGTTCCCGTCAAGGTCGGCGTAGTCTACAAGCGGTGCAAGCTGTGCAGCGGCGCTCACGGCGCACGAAGTTTCGGTCATGCAGCCAATCATTATTTTCATGCCCAATGCGCGTCCGAGGTTAACCATTTTGTATGCTTCGTGTAGCCCGGTGCTTTTCATCAGCTTGATGTTTATACCGTCGTAAGCCTCTGCAAGTTTTGGTATGTCGCTGATGCGTTGGAATGCTTCGTCGGCAATTATCGGCAGCGAACTTCTGCTTTTAAGCCAGGCGATATCTTCGAAATTTTCCTTGGGCATTGGTTGTTCCACAAACAGACAATTTCTTTCGGCAAGCCAGTCAATCATTCTCAGGGCGTGCTCGCGGTCGTTCCAGCCTTGGTTTACGTCTACACAGATAGGCACATCGGTCATGGAGCGAATGATTTCAACGGTTTCCTGGTCGTTGTCGAGTCCCATCTTTACCTTGATAACTTTGTAGGGTGAGGCTTCTTTCACTTTTTGTCTCACCACGTCGGCTTTGTCTATGCCAATGGTGAACGAGGTGTTGGGTGCTTTTTCGGGAGAGAGGCCCCAGATTTTATACCAAGGCTGTCCCATGATTTTTCCGAGCAGGTCGTGGAGCGCAATGTCAACCGACGCTTTTGCTGCACTGTTTTTGGGTGCCACGTGGTCGATATAGTCAAGAATTTCGTCAATTCTGAACGGATCTTTGAACTGTGTCAAATCGAGGCTGCCAAGGAATTTCGTAACGCTTTCCACGCTTTCGCCGAGGTAGGGCGGCATAGATGCCTCGCCATAGCCTGTGATGCCGTCGTATTCAAGTGTTACCTGAACGTCGGGCGTTGTGGTGCGGCTGAACTTTGCCAAATTGAAAGCATGGCGGAGTTTTAGCTCATAGGGAAAGAATGATAACTTCAAACCATTCGTTGTCTTTGTTTTGCGGAGTATTTCCGGAATAGCGATAGGCGTTCCTGCCGCCATTGAAATAGGAGAGGCTGCGGCTGCCAAACCGATTCCTGCTGTCTTGATGAAAGATCTTCTGTCCATGTTCTTGAATTTTTTGCATTGCGAGCCTGTGCCTTGGCTTTTTGTGGCATACGCCCTCTAATTTGTCGCGAAATTACAAAACTTCTTCCGTTATCTATCCATTCGTTTGCGGCTATGGAATAATAATCGATAGATATTGTCATAATTGAATGCTCCACTTCACAAAAAAACATGTTGAAACTATGGTTTGCATGCCTTGAAAACAGACTTCCGTGGGGCTTGGATTTTTGCATGCTTTTTGTCGTTTTTACGAGGTCAGACATAATTTAAATTCCGGGCCATGTAATTTAAATTAGATGCGTCGGAGTTTTTACGAAATCCCATGTCGGAAAAATGGCTTAAACAAAGGGGAAAATCATGTCGTAAAGCGGGGCTTCGGTGTTTGTCGCAGTTTGTGGAAATTCCAACGCGATTGCCATGAAAAACTTGTGGCATTTCCCTTTTGCGCAATAGCGTTAAAAGAATGGGGTGGGGAATGAAAAATACGTGCTTCTTGTTCTTGCTGTCTTAAATAAACGTTATATTTGCGTTGTAAAAAATCAAAGGAAGGCTTCGTATGTGGCAGAACATAATAGCTGGAGTTATTATAGCGGCGGTTGTCGTGGCAACCATAAGGTGGATTGTCCGCCGGGTGCGCCGCAATGACAATTGCACAAACTGCGACAGTTGTCCCCATTGCGCCGAGCGTAAACGCAAGAGGGAGAACAAGATGAAGTTGCCTTATTAAAGTTTGGATTTGGGGATATTAACAAGATAAATATTGGAATATGAAAAAGATATTATTGTTGGCGGCATTGTTTCTGACGGTTTCCGTAGCAGGCTTTGCCCAGAAAAAAAACATTGAGACCAAGTATGCCGCAGGCGCTGTGCCTGTGAAGGACGGCAAGGTGGAGTTTTCAGAGAATTTCAAACTAGATGGCAAGTCAAAAGCCGAGATCTACAAATCACTTCTCGCCTTCTCGCAAGATTTGGCTAAGGAAGAGAATTCACTGCCGCAATGCCGCGTGAGCACAAACGACGAGGCAAACGGACTTGTAGCCGTGAATATGGAAGAATGGATGTATTTCAAACGTACTTCATGGGTTACCAACCGCACAAGATTCTATTATCAGTTGCTTTTCCAGATTAAAGACGGCGGATACACGGCTACTCTGAGAAACTTGCGCTATCTTGCCGACGAAGATCGCAACGGCGGACAGACTTATACTGCCGAAGGATGGATTACAGACGACAATGCTATCGTGAAAAACGGAACAAAACTGTCGAAATACAGCGGAAAGTTCCGCACGTTCACAATTGATCGCAAAGACGAGCTGTTTCAGAAAGCCTACAGCGCAGCAGGCGGAAAAGTAAAGAAACTTGTGAAGAAAGTAATCTATCAGGAGGTAGAGGAATAACCCTTGCGGAAAGATATAAACAAAAAAGGCGGCAACAATCGTTGCGGCCTTTTTTGTTATGGTGGATATGGTTTATTTTTCCTCGAATTCGTAGCACCCGATATCCGATTTGCCGTCGCGTTCAAGCCTGTTGCGCCCGTTTCGGTCGTATGGATAATATTTTTCGGTGATAGTGATGTCGCCTTGGTTTCGTGCTTTCGACAGAGTGTCAAGTCTGAAATCAAAGACAAGGTTGTCGTAGTCGAATTTCTTGAAGTTCTTGCTGCCCCACAACGTATCTTTTGTGTTTTCGAAGATACAGTTGGGATATTCTGTGGCATCGTCTACTTGTGGGGTGGTGAGCAGGCAAGAGCGGAACAGATAGTTTTTCTCCGTGTTGTCGTCAAGAAAGGCTGCAAACAGTTCGTCGTCGCTCCAGCCCGAGACGATGCAATTTTCAAACAGAGCTTTTTTGAGCGGCAACTGTCTTCCGTTAAGAGAATTGTAGAGATAGAGAGCTTTTCCTCGGTTGCCTTCGAAAGGATAGAAGTTGCCGATGGTGCAATGTACGAACTGGTTGTCGCCGCCGTGTATCGTGATGCAGTTTCCAAGGGCGTTGGTGATTTGGGAATTGCCCACAAACACTTTGGAATTGACAAACGTGAGGCAATCTCCCTTCATGTTGTGGACTATTGAGTTTTCTATCTTCAGCTTGTCTGTCTCTGTTTCCGAGGAGTCGCATCTTATTCCGTAGGTGCCGCTGTGAATGTCGCAGAAGTCCAAGGTGTTTTCAAAGCTTGTTGATGTGAAAGTCATTCCTTTCCATTGTCCGGGAATTCGGTCGTATGGCTGGTTTACGAACATGTGGTCGAGCCGGTCGCCGCGGAATATGATTGCAGAGTCTGACGTGCCTTGTGCTTTCAGCGTGCCTTCTACGATCAACTCTGAGGTTGGCGAGAAGAGCAGCTTTGTTCCCGGGGCAATCGACAGTGTGTTGCCTTTTGCCACTCTCAGGTTTCCGAGGATATGTATGGGGCGTTTGTTCTGCAAGGTGGTGTCGCAGTTGAACGTTATGTTGTTCAAGGTCAAAACATCTTGCGAATAGCCCAAAAGAGTTACGGTCTGCACTGTGCCGCTCTCGAGCATGAAGGATATCTTGTCGGAGACGGTCTGCACTTCGTCGCTGTTCTGTGGATTGGCCCGCAGCTTTACATAAACCGTTATGCTGTCGTGTCCTCTTACGTCGATTGAATAGTCGTAGGAGTCGTTTATGTTTGTTCCGTTGACGTTTACCTGAAATCCGCTCGTGCTTCCGTGTTCAAGACTTGCTTTTGTGATTTTTATTCCCTTGCTGTTCTTGTTTCGTATGACAAACGAGTAGGTGCTTGTGGCTATTCCGCTGATGGCTGTGTCGAGTTTAAGCGTATCGGCGGGCATGGTGAGCCGTGCGCTTGTTGATTTCGTGAAAACATCGTCCTCGTTGCATGAAACTAAGATGCCGGAAATCATTATGCAAAGCATCATGCCATACAGCATAAGGGTTCTGCTTCGTAAATATGTGCTGAGAATAAACATTTGGGTCGGATATTAAAATTTAGTGATTGACATTAGGATAACGCTGTAAACTGCCGGTTATTGTATAAAGGCTTTCTTGTACATGGCTTGGCCTGTGGTTGGCAGTGCCACAAACACCATTGGAAATCCACGCCATTCCGTCGGTATTCCAGGCCGATTTGTGCGGATTGCGAGAAGTGTTGCCTATTATATAAGGTAAAATGCAAGGATTTCCTCCCTCGATATTTCCAAACCATGCGTTCAAACTTCCCAACCATGCGTTCTGATTTCCATTTCATGCCGTCAGACTTGCCTTTAGATGCCGTAAAACTTGTCCTTTTGTCCGATGAGTTTTCTTTTTTGTCTGATGAGTTTGTCTTACTTCGTTCGATCAACGTGTTTACTTCGTTCGATCAACGTGCTTACTACGTTCGATCAACGTGCTTACTTCGTTCGAAGTAAGACAAACTCCTCGGACTTTTTGGCGAAACACATCAGACTTCTTGGCGAAAAACATCTGATATCCTGGAAAACTCATGGCATCAAAACTGCTTCTGAACGGCAAGAGTTGCATATATAATAAGGTGTGCCGGCGGAGTAAATGCAGGCTTATTTATAAAAACGGGGGGAAACTCTGCCGGCTTTGGACAATTATTACTATTTTTGCTATGTGTTCGGCAGTCTTAAGCCGACAAAATAGATTAACGCCAAAACAAATCAAGAAATGGACTCTTGCGACAGCCTTGTAATTATACCTACCTACAACGAGAAAGAGAACATCGAAGCCATTATCCGTGCAGTGTTCACCCTGCCCGGATATAATTTCGACATACTGGTAATTGATGACGGATCGCCCGATGGTACCGCCGATATCGTGAAGCATTTGATGAAAGACGAGTTTGCAAACAAGCTCGACATCGTGGAACGGAGCGGCAAACTCGGACTTGGCACCGCTTATATAGCAGGTTTCAAATGGGCTTTGAAGCACAATTATCAATATATCTTCGAGATGGACGCTGATTTCAGCCATGCTCCGTCCGATTTGCCCCGCCTCTACGACGCCTGCTCCAAGAATGGCGCTGACGTGGCGGTGGGCTCTCGCTATGTGAGCGGCGTGAACGTCGTGAACTGGCCTATGGACCGCGTGCTGATGAGCTATTTTGCCTCGAAATACGTGAGGGCAATTACAAGAGTCAATATCCACGACACCACAGCCGGTTTCGTTTGCTGGTCGCGCCGTGTGCTGGAAACGATAAACCTTGACGATATCCGCTTCAAGGGATATGCTTTCCAGATAGAGATGAAGTTTACGGCCTATAAGCTTGGCTTTAAGATAGAAGAAGTGCCGGTTGTGTTTGTAAACCGACGCCTTGGAACAAGCAAGATGAACAGTTCGATATTTGGCGAAGCAGTGTTTGGCGTGTTGCGTCTACGCCTTGACAGCATACGGGGAAAGTTCAAAAAACAAAAGTCAGAGGCATAAAGTGATTAAGATTGTCAAGAATGCACGGATTGTAAACGAAGGGGAAATCCTTTGTGGAGACATCGTTGTTGAGAATGACAAAATAGCGGCAATCGAAACATCAGCCCAAAGCCCTAAGGCCGAAGAAGTCTTTGACGCCCAAGGCGCCGTATTGCTCCCGGGAATAATAGACACCCATGTGCATTTTCGTGAGCCAGGCATGACCGACGCTGCCACCATTTACAGCGAAAGCCGCGCCGCTGCGGCAGGAGGCGTAACAAGCTATTTTGATATGCCTAACAATATCCCGGCCACGACAACTCTCCCGGCAATACAGGCAAAGCGTGAGATAGCAAAGAACGACAGTCTTGTAAATTATAGCTTTTATCTCGGGGCAACCTCAACCAATATAGACGAAATAAAAGCGCTTGACCCGCGGAATGTCTGCGGAGTAAAAGTCTTTATGGGCTCTTCAACGGGAAACATGCTCGTAGATGGCGCCGATACCCTTAGAGAAATCTTTGCCGGCAGCCCCATTCCTATCGTTACCCATTGCGAAGATATGGATATCATCAACGGGAATAGCGCGGAAATACGCAAACGCTATGGCGAAAAGGCCGGAGTGGAATGGCATGCTTTTATTCGTAATGCGGAGGCTTGTTATAGATCGAGCAGCCTTGCAGTAAAGTTGGCCAAGGAAGAAAACGCACAATTGCATGTGGCTCATATCACTACCGAGAAGGAATTGGCGTTGTTCGCTCCCGGAGATGAGAAAATTACAGCCGAAGTGTGTGTGCCTCATCTCGTTTTCTGTGATGAAGACTACAAACGTCTTGGCGCTTTGATCAAATGCAATCCTGCAATTAAAGCATCTTCTGATCGTGAAGCCTTGAGGAAAGCTCTTGGCAACGGGACAATCTATTCAGTGGCCACAGATCATGCGCCTCATGTGCTGTCGCGCAAGCAAGGAGGTGCCTTTGAAGCAGTTTCGGGTATGCCTTCCGTACAGTTTTCCCTGGTCAATATGCTTGCGTTATACGACCAAGGCATAGTTTCTCTTGAACAAATCGCAAGATTGATGGCTCATAATCCTGCAAAGCGCTTTAATGTGATAAACAGAGGCTATTTGCGCGAAGGTTGCTATGCTGATTTCGTAATAGCAAGGCGTGGAGAGGAGTATGAATTGGACAATGCCGAAGTATTGAGCAAATGCGGTTGGACACCATTTGCCGGCAGGAAATATGCGTGGTATGTTGAACGCACTTATTCCAATGGTGAGTGTGTCTATTCCTGCGAAGGCGGAATTGTAAACGGAGCTCATTCCAAGGAGATAGAATTTGATAGATGATAAAAACGCTATCGTATAAAACGCATGAGATTGCCGAATATATAAGTTGGAGCTACTTCTTTCATGCGTGGGGATTTCCTGCAAAATTTGCAGCAGTTGCGGAAATACACGATTGTTCTGCTTGTGTTTCGGCGTGGATTAACAGTTTCCCGGCCCAAGAAGATAGGGAACGTGCCGCAGAAGCCGTGAAACTTTACCGTGATGCAAAGAAAATGCTTTGTGATGTTGATGGAAAGTATGATTTTCGTGGACGTTTCGGCTTGTTTGATGCAAATTCCAGCAATGACGACATTTATTTGTACGGAGATAACGGAGAAATAACGGTATTACCTTTTTTGCGCCAACAATATAATCCGTCTTCTGATGGGAATTGCTATTGTCTTTCCGATTTTATAATGCCTGTGAATAGCGGAACACGTGATAGGATAGGGGTTTTTATTGCTTCTAACGACAAGCGTATGGAAGCTCTCTATCCAGATGACGATTACAAGCACATGCTTTGTCAGACTCTTTCGGATAGACTTGCCGAAGCTGGTACCGAATTGATGCATCTTGCTGTTCGGAGGAAATATTGGGGATATGCCAAAGATGAGATGCTTTCGGTTAGTGATATCATCAATGCGAAATATCAAGGGATACGTCCGGCTGTTGGTTACCCGCCTATGCCTGATCAAAGTATCATATTCCTGCTGGACAAACTGATAGACTTTTCTGAAATAGGCGTGAATATTACGGAAATTGGGGCGATGATTCCGCATTCTTCCACGTGTGGCTTGATGTTTTCCCATGTTAAATCACGTTATTTCAGTGTTGGTAGAATAGGCATGGACCAATTGAGGGACTATTCCCGTCGTCGTGGGTTGTCAGTGGAGAAGATGTGCGAATTTCTTAGGGCGAATATTGTGCTATGATACTTAGAATTCTCCCGTTGTTGCTTTTGCTTACGATTTTGCCTGTTGGCTTTATTTATATCACTCGTTTTCGTGGGCAGACAAGCAATAGAAAAGGCTTGTTGTTGCTTGTTCCTAACGCGATATTGCTTATTCTTGCTGTTTTCCTCGCGTGTAATAACGGCATGCTCCTGAGACATCAGGGATTTGTCGCGGCTTATCTCGTTGTTCTCTATTCAATTACTGTTCCAGAGGCATTTTACGTGATAGTTAGCGGACTTTTCAGGATTTCCAAACGGGCACGTGTCAGAAAAGCCGGACATGTAGCCGGGGTGGTCGCTGCGGTTGTTGTTTTTGTCGCATTTTGCGTGGCGGTTGTTTCGTGTTTTACTGTTCTTGTGGTGCGGCGTCATGTTTTTGTCTCAAAAGATTTGCCCGAGGCCTTTGATGGTTACAGGATTGTGCATATAAGCGATTTGCATCTTGGCACATTTGAGTTCTATCCTAAGGCTTTGCGAAGAATCATATCCGTTGTTAATGCCGAGAATGCGGATCTTGTGGCTTTTACAGGCGACTTGGTCAATTTTGACTGGCATGAGATTGTTCCGTTCCGCGGGGAATTAGCCGGGATAAAGGCTCGCGACGGCGTGGTCTCCGTGATGGGGAACCACGACTACCAAATGTATGTTTCGCAGAAAGGGGGTGGTGAGGACGAAAAGCGCGTTGTTGCTTTGCAGAAGGAGCAGAGTTTGGCAGGGTGGCGGCTTTTGTTGAACGGGAACTTGGTTGTGAGGCGGGCGAAAGACAGTATTGTTGTCATTGGGTCTGAGAACGACGGGACGAGATCCTTTCCTTCGCGCGGAGACTTGGACGTTGCTACCCGGGGAATAGGAAAAGGGGCGTTTAAGGTGCTTTTGTCTCACGACCCGACGCAATGGCAGCAAAAAGTTTTGCCGCTAACGGATATTCAGCTAACTTTGTCCGGGCACACTCATGCGGGACAGTTGAAATTGCTTGGGCATTCTGTGTCCGAACTTGCGTATAGGGAGTGCGACGGTATGTATTTCAGCGGTACGCGTGCGCTTTTGGTGAGCTCGGGATTGGGCGAGGCTTTGATGCCGTTCCGTTTGGGAGCGTGGCCGAGGGTTGATGTTGTAATTTTGAAACGTGATTATAGAAGATGATCAAGGTAGTGTATTATATCTATCAGTTTTGTGTGGCGTTGCCTGTGTTTATCGTGTCCACTATATTGACTTCCGTGGTAACGAGCGTGGGCTGTGTGTTGGGCGACGGCCATTTCTGGGGATACTGGCCGGGCAAGATATGGTCGCACATTGTATGTGGCGTGTTGTTGATACCCGTTAAGGTTGAAGGGCGCGAGCATCTAGTGCCAGGGCAGTCGTATGTGTTTGTCGCCAACCACCAAGGAGCGATGGACATATTTCTTATCTACGGGTATTTGTGCCGCAATTTCAAGTGGATGATGAAGAAGTCGCTCCGTAGAGTGCCTTTCATTGGCTTTGCATGCGAGAAGGCCCACCATATATTCGTTGACAGGAGCGGCCCGTCCAAGGTGGAGGAGACAATAAGCCAGGCGCGCGAGACATTGAAGGAAGGAATGTCGCTGGTGGTGTTTCCCGAAGGCACGAGGACGGCTACAGGCAAGGTGGGCCGTTTCAAAAAGGGAGCGTTTTTCCTTGCCGATCAGTTGCAGTTGCCTGTTGTGCCCCTCACAATCGACGGATCTTTCCGGATATTGCCCCGTCAGAAAGGCATGCTCAATTTTGTAAACCGCCACACTCTCCGCTTGATTATCCACGAACCTATATTGCCCCAGTCTAAGGGCGACGACAATATAAGGAGCCTTATGCAGCAATCCTTCGAAGCGGTGTGCAAGCCTTTGGACGCATAACAGTTCTGTTTCTTTTTACAATGAGTTTTGAAGTAATAGTACGTCTTGTAGTAGCCTTGGTGCTTGGTGGAGCGATAGGCATTGAGCGTGAATACCGCTCAAAGGACGCCGGTTTCCGCACCCACTTCCTCGTTGCGCTCGGGAGCGCCCTCTTCACTGTAGTGTCGATGTACGGTTTTCCCGGCGGCGACTCGGATTCTTCGCGCGTAGCGGCGCAGGTGGTTTCGGGCATAGGCTTCCTTGGTGCGGGAATGATAATTTTTCAACGCAACTTTATCCGCGGGCTCACCACAGCAGCCGGGCTTTGGGTTACAGCAGCCGTGGGAATGGCTTGCGGCACGGGGAATTATATTATAGCCGTTGCAGCCACAGCTATGGTGCTTGTAGGGCTGGAAGTTCTCAATGCTCTGATATTTCCGGTGGTAACAAATCATATCCATGTGGAATTCTCCACCTCCGACAAGGCACGCGCCCGCGATGTTGTGGCCCAAATCAAAGAGAAGAGCAAGAATGTGTATGACTACAACTTCAAAGAGGTGGACAAAGGCGGCGGAGTTAGCTATGAAGTTTCGATTGACGTGAAGCTGAAAGGAAAGAACACCACCGTACACCTAATAGATATCCTTGAGAACTTTGAAAATGTATCTGTAAACAGAATTGAGTAGCACGTAATCCGTTAAGAAGTAGATGAATAAGGGTGCCCAAACGAGGCATCCTTCTTTGTTCCCTATCCTACGAAAAAGGCCGAAAAGCAAGGAGCGACGCATGCCTGTAAAACCTCCTTTTCAAGACACCATGGTGTTTCTACCAGCCCCCCACGGCCTTGTCCCGCAGATACCTGAAACACGGCCCTACACTGCTGCGGACAAAAGCCATGCTGCAAATATTGCCACGTTTATGTTTTTACTTATCTTTGCGCCCAATGCGTATAAACATAGGGCTATTGACGGAAGAATGGAGAAAGGAACAAACAATATACCGCTTGCCAAACAGCAGGACGAGAGAAAGAAACAAATAGTAAAAGTAGGATTGTGGGGCGTGGCAGTGAACTTTGTCTATGCACTGCTCAAAGGCATCATAGGAATGCTTTCCGGCTCAATAGCAATACTTATCGATGCAGCCAACAATCTGAACGACGCCATCTCGTCGGTCATAGCAATTGGAGGCATAAAGCTCGCAATGCGTCCGGCCGACAAATACCACCCCTTCGGCCACGGACGGATAGAATATGTGAGTGCCATGGTGATATCGGCACTAATCGTCATACTCGGCATCACCTCCTTCTATAATGCAGTGGGCAAGATAATCCACCCCACGGAGACACACTACGAAACACCCATGCTCATCGTAATGGCAACAGGCGTGGCGGCGAAACTCTGGCTCGGCATCTACACCCTGAGGGCCGGCAAGCGCGAGAAATCAGACTCCCTCAACGGGTCGGGCGCAGAAAACCTCTTTGACTCCTTTGTAACTCTCGGCACAATAGCATCAGCCCTGATGCTAATCATATGGCATATAGATCTCGACGGATGGGTAGCCGCCATTCTCTCAATAGTGCTCGTGAAAGCCGGCCTTAAAATACTCCGACGTACGTTCAACGAAATACTCGGACGCCGCATCGACAGCCAATTCTCCCAAATGCTCAAAAAAGAAATCAAAGCCTTCCCCAAAGTGGCGGGAGCATACGACCTGATAGTCAACAACTACGGCCCAGACAGCATGGTAGGCTCGGTGAACATCGAAGTGCCCGAACAAACCACAGCAAAGGAAATCCACGAACTCACGCAAAACATCAAGCAATACATACACCAGGAATACAACATACACCTTGCAGTAGGAATATACGCCCAATCGCAAAACCCGGAAACCATAAAACTACGCGAAGAAATAGCCGCAGCCGTGATGAAACACCCCGGCGCAATGGAAATACACGGCTTCCTGCTAAACGAAAACCAGAGAAAAATATCGTTTGACGTCGTGGCCGACTTCTCAGTAAAGAACCACCACACCTTCTGCAACCAAATAGCAACCCAACTCCACGCAGCCTTCCCAAAATACACCTTTGCAGTAAACGCCGACCTCGATTATAGCGACTGACAAGAACAATGTCCAGACAAAATACAACCTTTAGACGTTTATCCTCTTCTTTTTCTCTTTTTTAATAAACTGAGCATACAGAATAAAAAAGATAGTCTTATTTTTGCATACAAAGAAAACCAATACAATAGAACATGAACAGCAACATAGATATACGTGCACTCAACGAACAGATTGAGATAGAAAGCAGCTTTCTCACCGACTTGACCTCGGGAATGGCACGTGTGATAGTAGGACAAAAACACCTGGTAGGCTCACTCCTTGTAGGACTGCTCTCAAACGGACACATCCTCCTAGAAGGAGTTCCCGGACTCGCGAAGACACTCGCAATAAAAACACTCGCATCACTGATCGACGCCAAGTTCAACCGCGTACAATTCACCCCAGACCTCCTGCCAGCCGATATAATCGGTACCCTGATATACAGCCAGAAAACCGAGACCTTTGTCGTGAAACGCGGACCTGTTTTCGCAAACTTCATACTTGCAGACGAAATAAACCGAGCACCGGCAAAAGTGCAGAGTGCTCTGCTCGAAGCAATGCAGGAGCGTCAGGTAACAATCGGCGGCGAAACATTCCCGTTGCCGGAACCATTCCTCGTGCTCGCTACCGAGAACCCGATAGAACAAGAAGGTACATACAATTTACCCGAAGCACAAACCGATCGTTTTATGATGAAGGTAATAATCGACTATCCCACTCTTGAAGAAGAAAAAGCCATAGTCCGTGCAAAACTTGACGAGAAAAAGCCAGAGGAAATCAGAGCTGTTGTTGGCGCCGACAAGATAATGCGCGCAAGAGATATGGTGAAGGAAATTTATCTCGACGAGAAAATAGAACAATATATCGCTGACATAGTATTTGCAACGCGCTATCCAGAAAGATATAAGTTGAAAGACATGAAAGAATACATCTCTTTCGGCGGAAGTCCGCGTGCCTCGATAAACCTTGCCTATGCAAGCCGCGCATACGCCTTTATAAAACGCCGTGGGTACGTTATTCCCGAAGATGTGCGCGCTGTGGCTCACGATGTACTGCGTCATAGAATCGGACTGTCGTATGAAGCCGAAGCAGCAAGCGTTACAAGCGACAAGATAATCGACGAGATAATCAACAAAGTGGCTGTACCCTAAAACAGCATACGGCTAAAAGATGGATACCACAGAACTCCTGCGCCGGGTAAGGCGTATAGAAATAAAATCACGCCGACTGAGCAGCAATATATTTGCCGGCGAATACCATTCAGCCTTCAAAGGCAAGGGTATGAGCTTTTCCGAAGTAAGGGAATACCAGTATGGCGACGATGTGCGCGACATTGATTGGAATGTAACGGCTCGTTTCAACCGCCCATACGTGAAAGTCTACGAGGAAGAGCGGGAATTGACCGTAATGCTCCTGATAGATGTTTCCGGCTCTGTGGATTTCGGAACCAAGATGCGCACCAAGCGCGAACTGATAACGGAAATTGCTGCCACTTTGTCGTTTTCTGCCATTCAGAACAATGATAAGATTGGCGTGATATTCTTTAGCGACAAAGTGGAAAAGTATATTCCGCCACAGAAAGGGCGCAAACATATTCTTTACATTATCCGCGAACTTCTGACATTCCAGCCTCAGGGAAAGAAAACAAATATCCCTGACGCTCTCGAGTTTCTTATGAAAATTCAAAGGCGTCAGTGCGCAGCATTCGTGATTAGTGACTTTATTGACAGGCACGAACTTACCGACAAATTGAAAATCGCGGGGCATCGCTACGACCTTAATGCGATAGAAGTGTTTGATGTGCGCATGAAAGAACTTCCCAATGTCGGGATAATAGAACTGCGCGATGCAGAAACGGGACATATAGAATATGTAGACTCTTCGAGCAAAAGGGTGCGCAATCAACACAACCGGGCATGGCAAGAAAGAGAAGACGCATTGCATATGCAGTTCACGAAAGCGGGAGTAAGAAACGTGGCAATACCTACAGACGGAAACTACGTGAAGAAACTTTTGCAGCTATTCAATTCAAAGTCGGTAGCAGCATCATAATGAGCAGACGATAAATGACAAGGAAAGCATACATATTGTTGGTGTTCGTTTTAATTACGGCATTCGCTGTTCGGGCACAGGTGAAGGTTACCACGGTAATCGATTCCACCGAAATGCTGATAGGCGAACAGACTGCCGTGCGCATTAATGTGGAGCACCCGAAAGATTTGCAACCGGTTTTTCCTAAGGCTTTGCAACAATTGATGAAAAAAGGTGTGGAAGTTGTGGGTGACGGAATTACGAGTGAGGAAGAAGATGTGCCTGCAAACGGAATAAATACCACGCACTTCACATATACCATCACGAGTTTCGAACCTGCGCTGTATAGCATACCATCGATGAATGTCAAGGTGGGTAAACATGTTTATACCACAGAACAACTTGCTTTGAAAGTCAATGATGTGAAAGTGGATACCGCACACATCGACAAGTTTTTCGGACC
>CAVFYC010000007.1:0-51403 GCA_963626585.1 Christensenellaceae bacterium Phil1
TTTGCTACACGGCATCTCGTAAAAACTCCGCCGCATCTAATTTTTACGAGATGCGGCGGAATTTAAATTTGGTGGCCCGGAGTTTTCACGAGATGCCGACTTGTTTTTTCGCCATGCGCAGCATGGTTCTTGGCTCGCGGTAGAATACTTCAGGCTCGCGGTAGAATACTTCCGATTTAGCTTGCGGAGACCATATATATAAGGCGTGCAAAAATAGACATAGGATATCGTTTTTCAGGTGTCTGACATAATTCAAACAATGTCCGACATTATTTTAATAATATCAGACATTGTTTTTGCAATATGCCGCAACGTTTTTTCGCCGTTTGTGGTGAGGATAGAAACGAGGGGTGGGCAACAAAAAATCCGGACTTTTTGCGGTCCGGATTTGTATTGTGAAATTCTTCTACCTATCTCTAAAGTTCGGCTTGCTGCAAACGGTTTGCGTTTTCGGCCACTGTGAGGCGGTCGATGCATTCCTGTATGTCGCCGTCCATAAATGCCTGCAAATTATAAACGGTATAGTTTATGCGATGATCGGTGATGCGTCCCTGCGGATAGTTGTAGGTGCGGATTTTTGCGGAGCGGTCGCCCGTAGATACGAGCGATTTGCGGCGAGAAGCTATGTCGTCCACATATTTTTGGTGCTCGTGGTCGTAGATGTACGTGCGAAGACGTGCAAGAGCGCGTTCCTTGTTTTTGGGCTGGTCGCGCGTTTCGGTACACTCAATGAGAATTTCGGAAACCTCGCCTGTGTTGGGATTTTTCCAGTTGTATCGCAATCGCACGCCGCTTTCCACTTTGTTCACGTTCTGACCTCCGGCACCGCTCGAACGGAAAGTGTCCCAACGTATCTCGCCCTCGTTTATCTTAACTTCGAAAGGATCTGCTTCGGGAAGCACAGCCACCGTAGCAGCTGAGGTGTGAATGCGCCCTTGTGTCTCTGTGGCCGGCACACGCTGCACACGGTGAACGCCGCTTTCGTATTTCAGCGTGCCGTAAACGTCGGCGCCGGTAACTGAACAGATTATCTCTTTGAAACCGCCCACTGCTCCTTCGCTTGCAGAGGATACCGTGAGTGTCCAGCCCTTTTGCTCGCAAAATTTGGAGTACATTCTGAAAAGGTCGCCCGCAAACAGTGCAGCCTCGTCGCCGCCTGTTCCGCCGCGTATCTCGAGTATGGCGTTTTTTGCGTCTTCCGGATCTTTCGGCACGAGCAACAGTTTTATCTGCTCCTCAAGCGCGGGGATTTTCTTCTCACATTCGGCCGCCTGTTCCTTGGCCATTTCCCTAATTTCAGGGTCGCTTTCTTCAATAAGTAGCTGCTTGGCTTCGGCTTGTCCCGAGATGAGCGCGGAATATTCCTTGCGAACTTCCATCAAACGCTCCAATTCCTTGTATTCGCGCGTCAGTTTCACGTAACGTTGCTGGTCGGAAATAACCGAAGGGTCGGAAATTAGCGTGCTAACCTCTTCGAACCGGTCGTGGAGGGCATTAAGTTTTTCGAGAAGCGAACTTGTGTTTTCTGCCATATTAATAGTTGAATTCTCCGTACTCGCTTTTTATCGTAAGACTGCGTTTGCCTTCTTCGATATGGCCCACAATTTGCGCGTCAATGTTGAAACTTTTGGCAGTGTCGATTACCGTTTGCGCCTCCTCGGGACTTACGTAAACTTCAAGGCGGTGGCCCATGTTGAACACCATATACATTTCTTTCCAGTCGGTACCGCTTTCGTCGTGAATGAGTTTGAAAAGCGGCGGAACGGGGAACATGTTGTCCTTAATCACCTTGCAGTTTTCGTTTACGAAGTTGAGCACTTTTGTTTGTGCGCCGCCGGTGCAATGTACCATGCCGTGGATTTTCGGGCGCATGATGTCGAGCAATTTCTTTACCACCGGCGCATAAGTACGCGTGGGCGAAAGCACAAGTTGTCCCGCTGTGAGCGGAGTGTCGGCCACCTTGTCGGTAAGATGCATGTTGCCGCTGTAAACAAGTGCGTCGGGAACGGCTTTGTCGTAGCTTTCGGGATATTTCTCGGCCAGATATTTTGCAAACACATCGTGGCGCGCCGAAGTAAGTCCGTTGCTGCCCATGCCGCCGTTGTACTGTTTTTCATAAGATGCCTGGCCGCACGACGAAAGTCCCACAATAACATCACCCGGACGGATGTTGGCGTTGTCGATAACGTCGCTGCGTTTCATGCGGCAGGTTACGGTGGAATCAACTATGATGGTGCGCACAAGGTCTCCCACATCGGCCGTCTCGCCTCCCGTGGGGTAGATTCCTATTCCCATCTCGCGCATATCGGCAAGCAGCTCGTCCGTACCATTAATGATAGCGGAAATAACTTCTCCCGGAACGAGCATTTTGTTGCGCCCAATGGTTGAAGAAACTAGGATATTGTCTACCGCGCCAACGCATAGAAGGTCGTCGGTGTTCATTACAATTGCGTCTTGGGCTATTCCGCGCCAAACTGAGAGGTCTCCCGTTTCTTTCCAATACATATAGGCGAGGCTTGATTTGGTTCCTGCGCCGTCGGCGTGCATTATGTTGCAATATTCAGGGTCTCCGCCCAAAACGTCGGGCATTATCTTGCAAAATGCATGGGGAAAGATTCCTTTGTCAATGTTTTTGATTGCTGCGTGAACGTCTTCTTTCATTGCGCTAACGCCGCGCATCATGTATCTCTGGCTTGATTTCATAATCTGTAGGGATTTAGAATTTCACTTCGGGTGCTTTTTCGGAGCCTTCCGAAGCTTCGAATTTTGTTTTTGCCGAAAAACCGAAAATAGATGCCACTATGTTGCCGGGGAAACGGCGTGCCATGAGATTGAAGTCCTGCACGGCTTCATTGTAGAGCCTGCGGCTTTCGGTTATGCGGTTTTCTGTGCCTTCGAGTTGCGATTGCAGTTCGCTGAAGTTCTCGTTTGCTTTAAGTTCGGGGTAGTTCTCTGTAATTGCAATGAGTTTGCCGAGTGCGGAAGAGATTTCGCCCTGGGCTTTCTGGTATTCCTGAAGTTTTTCGGGCGTTAGATTTTCCGGGTCAACGGTTATCTGCGTTGCTTTGGCGCGTGCAGCCACAACTCCTTCGAGTGTTTCGCTTTCGTGCTTTGCGTATCCTTTCACGGTGTTTACCAGATTGGGAATAAGGTCGGCGCGGCGCTGATATTGTGTCTGCACATTGCTCCACGCGGTAGAGACTTTTTCGTCTTGCGTAACCATGCCGTTGTATTTTGTGCTGCACCAAATGAGCAACAGTGCTACCACTGCAATTATGGCTATGAGAGATTTGTTCTTTTTCATGTTCTTGTATTGTTTTTGTTTGTTATTCTGTAGATTATATGCGTTGTGGTTTTTAGAATTTGCCGCCTGCGCCTCCTCCGCCGAAACTTCCGCCGCCAAACGAACCGCCTCCGAAACCGCTTCCGCCGCCGTAGGAACTTCTGCCGCCTCCTCCGCCGAGGAATATGAAAGGCAGGAGCGACGACATGCCGTTGCCGTGGGAATTATGGTCGTTTTCGTCTTGCTCTTTGGCTATGGTGTGGCCGCATTTCGAGCATTTGTAAATCACGAGTAGCTTGCCGTCGGTTGTGCGCCGGAGCATTTGGCTGGTGCGCTTCAATGTGTGCTGTTTGCAATTGGGGCAAAGATCATCGTTCCACTTTTTGCGGGCTACGAAATAGAAGAACATCACGGCGAGAACGAGGAAGATGAAGAATCCCACGATTTGTGCGTCGCTGTCGTCTGATTTCTTGTTGTCGGGAAGCAACGATTCGTCTTTTGCCACGTAGGCGTACAGGGCTTTGGCGGAGTTGAGCATTGCCTTGTCCCAGTTGCCGCTTTTGAGATAGGGCACCATGTAGCGGTTTTCTATTCTGCGGCAAATTCCGTCGGGCAGAGTGCCTTCGAGTCCGTTTCCCGTGAGAATGTAATAGGCTCTGTCTTCGGTGGAAAGCACTACAATTAGTCCGGAGTTCTGCTTTTTTTGTCCCACCTTATGCTTGCGTGCGAGTGCCATGCCGAATTCGTAAGGCTCGCCGCCTTCTATGCGTTTCGCCACGGCAAATACGCTCTGCACACCGCGTTTCTGTTCCAAACTGAACAGCAAGGCATCGATGGAGTCTCTGACGGCGGGAGTGAGAACATTGTCGGGATCGCAAACATATCGGCGCGCGTTTTGCAGGTGTACCATCGGAAAATTTTCGGCAGTCCATACTTCCGCCATTGCAAACAGCGGGAGCACGCATACGACAAGTGCAATTATCCTCTTTATGCCTCTCATTTGGGTTGTTGTAAGCATTGCAGAAAAGCAGGCGCAATTTCCACGGTGCAAAGGTATGAAAAAAACGGCGAAAGCCCATATTTCGCATTTTTTCTTGTGGTTATGGCAGAATTTTGTCAGTTTTCGGAAGTCTTTGTGTTAGAATAAGTTAGATGCGGGTGCTTTGCTGCAAAAACTCCGGGCCATGTAATTTAAATTAGATGCGTTGGAATTTAAATTAGATGCGGCGGAGTTTTTACGATATCCGATGTAGTTTTTTCGGGGTCAAAACTAATGTTTCTGATGAGGTGGATACAAAAAAATATCGCGGACGAATTCCGCGATATTTTCTGTTACGTTTGAATTAAAAACGTTGTGGTTAGAAATTGTCGGCAAGGATTTCAAAATAAGCCTGCGGGTGATCGCATGTGGGGCATACTTTGGGAGCTTCCGGACCGATTACAATGTGTCCGCAGTTGCGGCAAATCCAAACTCGGTTGCCTTCGCGTGCAAATACCTTTGCTTTCTCGATGTTTTCGAGCAGAGTCTTGTAGCGTTCCTCATGACGTTTTTCGATTTCTGCCACAAGTTCGAATTTCTTTGCGAGTTCTTCAAAACCCTCTTCACGCGCTTCTTTTGCAAAAGTAGGGTACATATCCGTCCATTCGTAGTTCTCGCCCGACGCAGCGTCCTTCAAGTTTTGCTTTGTGTCGGCCACAGCTCCGCCATTGAGCGCTTTAAACCACATCTTGGCGTGCTCCTTCTCATTGTTTGCCGTCTCCTCAAAAATTGCGGCTATCTGTTCGTAGCCATCCTTCTTTGCGCGACTTGCATAATAGGTGTACTTGTTTCTTGCCTGGCTTTCGCCTGCAAATGCAGCCAGCAGATTTTGCTCGGTCTTTGTTCCTTTTAACTCTTTCATTGCAATAAGATTTAATTGTGTTATTACTCGTTTACAAATATAGGGAATTTTCCGGAAATCAGTACATCAAATATTATTTGCCAAGTTTTTCCTTGAAAAATTCAGCCACCCGGGTGTAAAGATGCAGGCGCGTGTTTCCGCCATATATGCTATGATTGCGATTTGTGTATACCTGCATTTGAAATTGTTTGTTGGCCTGCACAAGAGCTTCGGAATATTCTGCCGTATTACGGAAATGCACATTGTCGTCTGCCGTGCCGTGGATAACGAGAAGGTCTCCCGTCAGTTTGTCGGCGCGTGTAATAGGATTGTCGTCGTATCCCCCGGGATTTTCGTTGGGAGTGCGCATGTATCGCTCGGTATATACGGAATCGTAGAAGCGGTAGCTTGTAACCGGCGCGATAGCTACGCCGGCGCGGAACACACCTCGTCCTTCGCTCATCGACATCAAAGTGTTGAATCCGCCGTAGCTCCAGCCCCAAATGCCGATGCGGTCTTTATCTACGTAGTTCTGTTTTCCAAGATATAGGGCGGTTTCCACCTGATCTTGGGCTTCGAGCAAACCAAGTTTGAGATAGGTTTGTTTTTCAAAGTCTGCACCGCGTCCGCCAGTGCCTCTACCGTCAACGCAAACGCATATAAAACCTTCTTGCGCCAGATAACGTTCCCATACCAAGCCGCCCATAAATCCTGACGACCATGAATCTTGCACTTGCTGCGACCCCGGGCCGCTGTATTGGTACATCACGACGGGATATTTCTTGGAGGCGTTGAAATTTGCTGGCTTCACCATATAACCATTAAGCTTAGTGCCGTTCGTAGTTGTGAACTCAAACATTTCCACTTGGGCGGGAGCGTCGCTGTCTACCTTCTTTTTCAAATCGCTATTGTCGACGAGTGTTTTCAATACCTTGCCGTTTGCACTGCAAAGCGTGGTGATTGGCGCGGTGTTGAGATTGGAGAAAGTATTTACGTAGTATTGGAAATTTGCGCTGAACTGTGCCGAATTGCTGCCCTTCTGCGTGGAAAGTTTCTTGACATTGCCTTTAAGATTTGCGCACATAACCGAAGTATATTGCGCGCCGTCGGCATTTGCACTGTAGAAGAAATTCCCAGTCTTGGAGTCGTAGCCGTAGAAGTCCTGTATTTCGTAGTTTGCATTTGTTACCTGGCCAACGAGATGCCCGTTAATATCGTACCAATAAAGGTTGTTGTATCCGTTGCGGTCGCTAATCATTGCGAAGTGGTCTCCGTAGAATTTCAGGTTGTCGTAAGTTGTTTCGCGGAGGTATTTGTCGCTTTTTTCGCGCACCAGAAGTTTGCACACACGCGAGCGCGGATTTGCGGCGTAGATATCCATTTGATCTTGGTGGCGATTGAGCGTAACCACGGCTATTTTCTCGGGATCTGAGGTGGAGAAAATGCGCGGGATATAGCCTTCGGTTTCGAGCGGAACGTCTATCGTGCGCTCCACATGGCTTTTGATGTCGAAGGAGTGTACTGTTACGGTAGAATTCACCTCACCTGCGATGGGGTATTTGTAGCTGTAGGCGCCGGGATATCCCTCGTAATCTTTCTTTTCGGGCTTCATGCCTTTGTATAGCGGGAAGGAGAACATTTTCACCGCGCTTTCGTCGTAGCGCACCCATACAAGCATTTTGCTGTCGGCGGTGAAAACGTAGGAGCATGCGGTGGAGAATTCCTCTTCGTTCACCCAGTCGGGAATTCCGTTGAGAACTTTTCCCGTCTCGCCGTCTTTGGTTATCTGGCTTTCGGAATTGTCGAACAGAAGTTTTACAAGAAACAGATTCCCGCCGCGCACAAACGAAATCATATTGCCGTCGGGCGAAAACTGCGGCTGCATTTGCGCACCGCCTTTGGAAAGGGCGGTAAGAGTCTTGTTGTTTACGTCATATATATAGTAGTCGGCGGTAAAAGAACGGCGATATATATAATGCGTGTTGGTCTGAACGAGAATTCGGCGGTTGTCGGGCGAAATGATATAGCCGTCAATGCTTTCAGCCTTGTCGCCGCGCGCCGTGGTAAGGTCGATAATCACACCGTTCTGCGCGCCAGTCTTGAAAGAATAGGAAAGCAACTTTTTGCCGTCGTCGCTAATCTGCATATAACTCTCCCCGTCGGGCGAAGAACGGAAAGAGCGCATCGTCTTGGGGTAATAGTTGCCGCCGGCAATGCCTTGCAACGTTATTTCTGCCTTGGCTTCGGGCGTGAAAACCGTCATGGCCATTGTGAATACAAATAATATTAACTTTTTCATGATCTTGAACTTTGAATGCAAAGTTACGAAAATCCGCATATTAAAGCCCGTAAAAATTCCACACCTTTTGGGAAGGGTTGAAACATTCTTCCTTCTCTTTGCAGCCGATGCAGAAAACGTGGCAACAGACATGTTTTCGGCTATCTTGGATACTGTAAAAAACTACAAGGCATCTCGCAAAAACTCCGCCGCATCTAATTTAAATTCCGGGCCATGAAATTTAAATTCCGACGCATCTCGTAAAAACGCCAAAAACAGCCCGAAAAACAGCATGGGAAATGGCAAAAACGATATCAGACTTTGTTTGAATAATGTCTGACATTGTTTAAAAGAGATCAGACATTGTTTTTCCGGTATACGTATATAGTTTTTACGAGGCTTTGCAATGCTACGCGCGGAAACCGCTATCTTTGCACAGCAAAGAATTTTAGCCCCGCTGGAATGCCAGGAATTTACGTTCATATACCTTTCTGCAAAACGCGCTGCGACTATTGCGCGTTTTATTCCACCACGCATTCCCCCGAGGTGCGCGAACGTTATGTGCAGAGGCTTTGCCGTGAAATCGAGGAGCGCAAGGCGTTTTTCGGTTCTCCCCAAGTGTCGTCGATATATTTGGGCGGAGGCACTCCTTCGCAGCTTTCCACAGAAAACATCAACGATATATTCGGCACGATATACAAGCATTTTCATGTGTTGCCCGATGCTGAAATTACAATGGAGGTCAATCCCGACGATATAACCGGGGAATATGCTGCAAAACTTGTTGCATCGCCCGTTAACCGCATCAGTATGGGCGTGCAGAGCCTTGACAACAAGTTTCTCTCGCTTATCCACCGCCGGCATTCGGCTGCAAAAGCCGTGGAAAGCTATGAACTGCTGCGGAAATGCGGGTTCAAAAACATCAGTCTTGACTTGATTTACGCGCTCCCCGGGCAAACGCTTGCGGAGTGGGGGAGCGATGTTGACAAAATGCTTGCATTGCGCCCGGAACACATCTCGGCCTATGCGCTGAGCTATGAAGAGGGCACGGCGTTGTATGGGCGTTTGCGCAAAGGCGAGATAGCCGAAACTTCGGAGGACTTGTATACCGCAATGTATGCCATGCTCGTGGAGAAACTGCATGCCGCGGGATATGAACACTATGAAATTTCAAATTTTGCGCTTCCCGGAAAGCGTGCAAGGCACAATTCTTCGTATTGGACGGGTGAAAAATATCTGGGATTGGGCGCGGGAGCACATTCGTTTGACGGAGTTTCGCGCAGAATGAACATGCCCGACGTGATGAACTATATCGCGGCAGACGAAGTGGCTTGTGAAACGGAATACCTCACGCCTGCAAACAAATACGACGAGATGATTATGACCCGTTTGCGCACATGCGAGGGCGTAAGTCTTGAAGAAGTGGAAAAAAGGTTTGGTGTGGAAATGCGCAGATACCTTATGGGCGCGGCAAAAACTTATATCGACTGCGGAAAACTGGAACTCGTGGAAACTGCAAGCGGAACATTTCTGAAACTTACAGGCAGCGGGATTTTTGTGTCCGACGGAATAATCGCGGAACTCATGAACCCCGATTAAGCAAGCCGCATAGATTAGTCGGCAGGGAACTTCACACCCAATTGACGGCGTATCTCGTCGGTAATCTTCAATGTGTTCAAGGAATTCTCCCAACTGTTCTGCGCGGATTCCTGTTTCTTCGCCTCGATAACGTTCAGAAATTCTTCGGTCTCGTAGAAGTAATCGCTTTTGTCAAGCTTCAATCCTATTTCATGGCGTTTCTCTTCCGGCCCTTGCCCCGACATCGGCGCGCGGTGGGGTATAAACGTAACGTCATGGATTACGTGGATTCCGCCAAGCAACAAGTTTCCGTTTTCACCCTCTATCTCCGACGGCAAATAGGAGTCTGCAATTTTGGAATACACCACAGTGGCGTTCATGTCGGGGTACGCAAAATTTACAGCCGCTTGTGCATCAACGCCAGTGGACAACAAAATTCCCTGCGCGCTTATGCTTTGCGGCATGCCAAACATCGCCACCATGGGATAGATTGTATAAACGCCGATGTCCATTGTAGCACCTCCCGACATCGCCGTGGTGAAAACGTTGGCCGCTTCTCCTTTTTTCAATCTGTCGTATCGTGAGGAATATTGGCAATATGCGCCGAAATATCTGCGTATCTTGCCAAGACGGCCAAGGTTGTCGAGAATAATATTATAGTTGGGACTTGTAGTGGGAAGCATGGCTTCCATAAAAGCTACCTTGTTTTTCTTTGCACACTCTATCATGGCGCAAAGTTCTTTGGCATTCGACGCCGCAGGTTTCTCGCAAATCACATGTTTTCCCGCATTCATGCACGCCAAAGCGTAGGCGGAGTGAAGATTGTTGGGAACGGCAATATATATTGCGTCAACGTTAGGGCTTTGCGCCATATCGTTTATCGAGGAATAGGCTTCGGCTGCACCATATTTGCCGGCAAACTCACGGGCTTTGTCGATGTTGCGCGAACATACGGCAGTGAGCGCGAAACGCGGGTCTTGCATTGCCCCATTCAGGAACCAGTCGGTAATGGAATTGGTGCCCGCAACGCCGAATCTCACCTTGTTTGCCATAAATGCGCCGTAGGTTTATCTGTATCCCCTTTGGTATGTGATGTCGTAGAAGCAAGCGTAAACGTTCTCGCTTGCATCGAGCTGTCCTTGCGAGTCGGGCACGATGAGACGCACTCTCGCAATTTGTTCGTCGGCTGTAGACTGCCTGCCAATCTTTATATATGTAAGGGGAACAAGCCAGCCCGAAGGCACAGTGCCTCCCGTTGAACTGGAATAGGATGAAGAATACGACGATTTCATTACGCCAGAAACGAAAGACGCTGTAAATGTGCCGAGAGTGTTTGAAACAGTCATTACATCAGGTTGCTCCGTGTAGTAGCTGTTTTGATTTGAAGTTTGAATTGAGTCTCCGCGCAGGTTAACCTCTGTATATCGGCAGAGCACGGTTGCTGTCTCGCCGTTGCCGAGTTTCTTTCCTGTGCCGCTTCTTACAATCTGCATGTAAACGCCCGTGTTGGAAAAATAGACGTATTCGTTTTTTGATACGTCGGTTGTGGAATCCTGCTTGTAGAATTGCGATTCGCTTATAACCTTTATCGGGGCCACATATACGAGCGTATCGTTTGCATCGCTCGCGATGATGGTGGTACCTTTCTTGATGAAGGAATTTATTATCTTGCGTTCCTTTTTCTTACGTTCGCCGTAGTTGTCGTCATCTTCGCACGATTGCAGCGCGAAGCCTGTCAATAATGCTGCGACAACGGTAAGTATTAAAGCCTTGTTTAGTTGCATTTGATGGCAGTCTTGTTTTGGTTCGTGCAAAAATAGCAACTTTTCCCCAAATGCCCGCAGCAGTGCATAATAAATAAGAGATATTAAGACTTGTATTCGTTTTTAGATACGCAAAACGCGGCAATTTGCCATGTCAAGACCATGGACGAAAAGCGTTGCGGGATATGGCAAAAACAATGTCAGATGTTATTTAAACAATGTCTGACATCGTTTAAATAATGTCTGATATCGTTACGACGATATGCGATAGAAAAAAATATATGATATTTTGGGCTCTATAACTTGCTTGTTTCGATTTTTTTTTGCAAATTGCGCTCGGAATGCAAACGAATTGCTTTCCGAAATAACCTAAAATTTCAACCCTAAAAACAATGTATCATGAAAGTATATCAAACTAAGGAGATCAAAAACATCAGTTTGTTGGGCAGCGACGGCTCGGGTAAGACCACTCTCACGGAGGCGCTACTCTATGAAAGCGGTCAGATTCAACGACGCGGCAGAATCACAGCCAAAAACACCGTTAGCGATTATTTTCCTGTGGAACAGGAATACGGTTACTCTGTGTTCTCCACTCCTTTCCATACTGAATGGAACGGGAAAAAGCTCAATTTTATCGACTGTCCGGGTTCGGACGACTTTATCGGCGCTACAATCACTGCGCTGAGCGTTACCGATACGGCAGTGATAATGATCAACGGACAGAACGGCGTGGAAGTTACAACGCAAAACCATTTCCGTTACTGCGAAAAGCTTAACAAACCGGTGATTTTCCTCATCAATCGTCTTGATGACGAGAAGTGTGATTACGACAACATTATCGCCCAACTGCGCTCCGTTTATGGCGAAAAGATAACGCCTGTGCAGTTCCCGGTAAAGACTGGGCCCGATTTCAATGCAATGATCGATGTGCTTTTGATGAAGAAGTATTCGTGGAAACCCGAAGGCGGAGCTCCGATAATCGAGGAAATTCCCGAAGATCAAATGGCAAAAGCGCGCGAATGGCATGCAAAACTCGTGGAGAACGCAGCTGAGAACGACGAGACCCTGATGGAGAAATTCTTCGATACAGAGAATCTTACCGAAGATGAGATGCGCGAAGGAATACGTAAGGGATTGATTACACAAAGTATATATCCCGTATTCTGCGTATGCGCAAGCAAAGACATGGGAGTGCGCCGAATGATGGAATTCCTTGGAAACGTAGTGCCGTTTGTAGATGAAATGCCACCGGTAGTCAATACAGCAGGCAAGGAAATCGTTCCCGATGCAAAAGCTCCCACATCTATTTATTTCTTTAAGACAGGTATGGAGCCCCATATCGGAGAAGTGCAGTATTTCAAGGTAATGAGCGGCACACTCCACGAAGGCGATGATCTTGACAACGCCGACCGTGGCTCCAAGGAGAGAATTGCGCAAATATTCTCGCCTTCCGGTTCGTTGCGCGACAGAGTTAGCGAAATGGTTGCGGGAGATATCGGCTGCACCGTCAAACTAAAAGATGTGCGCTTGGGAAATACTCTCAACGGGAAAGACTGCGATTATCATTTCAACTTTATAAAATATCCCGACTACAAGTATTCTCGCTCCATAAAGGCCCAGAATGAAGGCGAAACCGAGAAACTGATGGCCGCACTCATAAGAATGCACGAAGAAGATCCGACATGGGTGGTGGAACAAAGCAAGGAATTACGTCAGACACTTGTTCACGGTCAAGGGGAATTTCATCTCCGCACGCTGAAGTGGCGACTCGAGAACAACGATAAGATACAAATTGAATACGGCGAGCCGAGAATTCCTTATCGGGAGACCATAACAAAATCCTCACGTGCGGACTACCGACACAAAAAACAGAGCGGCGGTGCAGGACAGTTCGGTGAAGTTCATCTGATAGTTGAGCCGCTCGTGGCAGGAGAGCCCGTAAAACAAACTTACAAGTTCGGCGGACAGGAATATCGCATTACGCCGCGTTCTACAGACGTTATAGATTTGGAATGGGGCGGTAAACTTGAATTCATAAACTCTGTTGTCGGCGGCGCAATTGATGCACGTTTTATGCCGGCAATTCTCAAAGGTGTGATGAGCCGTATGGAACGCGGGCCACTCACTGGATCTTACGCGAGAGACGTTAGAGTTATTGTTTATGACGGAAAGATGCACCCCGTTGACTCGAATGAAATTTCCTTCACCCTTGCCGGTAGAAACGCTTTCAGTGCTGCGTTCAAAGATGCGGGACCAAAGATTCTCGAGCCGATATATGATGTGGAAGTTCTCATACCTGCCGATTATATGGGCGATACGATGAGCGATCTTCAGGGACGCCGTGCGATTATCATGGGAATGGATGCAGAGAAAGGCTATCAGAAACTCACCGCCCGCGTACCTTTGGCAGAAATGTCGAACTATTCTACGACTTTGAGCAGTATAACGGGTGGCCGAGGTGCGTTCTGCATGAAATTTGCAAGCTACGAACTCGTTCCAACTGATGTGCAGCAGAAACTTATCACGGCATTCGAGAAAGAAAACGCCGAATCCGAGGCATAAGGCGGCATCTTGTTCGTGCCGTAAGCCGAATAAATCAAACGCTTTCAAGACTTGTGTGGTTTTGAAAGCGTTTTTTTGCGCTCATATCAGTTGTTTTTATGTCTATATGGCTTAAAGAAGGTAACTTTGCCCATATTTTCAAGATTTACGGCAATATGATTCGATTTTTCCGCCTTTGCGCGATATTTGTTAGCTTTTTGTGCGCCACGGAGTGCTTTTCGCAACAAACGGTATCTGTTATCCCCCAACCGCAACGGGTTGATTTTTCCGAAGGAACGAGTGTGTTTCAAAACAACTTGCGAATAAGCTGTCCTTCAAAGTTCAAAAACGAGGCGAAATACCTGGCAGAAGCATTGAAACTTGACTTCAAAATTTCGGCAAGCCTTACAAAATCGTCGAAAGGGGCTGAAATAATTTTAGAAACCGACAAAAATGCGAACGGAAAGGCGAAGGAGGGGTACAAATTCGCGATTTCGAACAACAAGATACGTATCTCGGCGGCAGAAAATGCGGGAATATTCTACGGCATACAGAGTTTGCTGCAAATGTTGTCGGTTGGCGGCGAAACGCTATCGGCTAAAAATTGCACCATAACCGATTGTCCGGCTTACGGCTGGCGCGAAATGATGCTCGACGAAGCACGCTATTTTCAAGGAAAGGCGGCTGTGAAAAAACTGCTCGACGAAATGGCGCGAATGAAACTGAATGTGTTTCACTGGCATTTGACAGACGATCAAGGGTGGCGCATTGAAATAAAAAAATATCCCAACCTCACGGAAATTGGCTCAAAGCGCCCGCGTACGGGAAAGGCTTATTATTGGAACAGCTCCGAGTTTGACGAAACGCCGCACGAAGGATTTTACACCCAAGCCGACATTAAGGAAATCGTTGCCTATGCCGAAAAACTCCACATAACTATTGTGCCCGAGATAGAGGTTCTCACCCATGCCACAGCCGCCATTGCATCGTATCCATGGCTTGGAACTACGGGAGACACCATTGGCGTGGAATGCAGAATGGGAACTTGCCACGAGGTGATGAACATCGCCAATCCCATGACCATGCAATTTATTTACGATGTGCTCGACGAAGTGATGGCGCTCTTTCCCAGTAAATATATTCACGTTGGCGGCGACGAAATAATGGGAGACCATTGGAAACAGTCGGCCGAAATTCAGAAGATGAAGCAAGGACTCGGCATTACAGAAGATTTTGAGCTGCAGATATATTTTCTCAACAAGTTGTCGGAGCATATTGCGCAAAAGCATAGGCACATGATTGCGTGGAGCGACGGTATTGGCAGTGCGGGAAAAGACTACAAAATGCCGGTAAGCCTTGCCCCGGGCACGGTGTTGCAATACTGGACGGGGAATGCCGATGACCTTAACCGCATCCTTGATATGGGGCTACAGGTAATTCAGTCCCATACCGACGGGTTGTATTTCAACGCATATCTGCCGCAGGCCTATCAGATAAACTGCATTCCCGAAAATATTGCGACGCAGAAACACAAGCTGTTCTTGGGTCTCGGCGTGGAACTGTGGACTGAATTTGATGCCACGCCCAACCAAATGTTTGATCATGCCTTCCCCCGTATTGCCGCCTATGCTGAAACGGCGTGGAGCGAGCCTTCAAAGAAAAATTATGACGATTTCCGGCAACGTATGCAACCGCTTTTGGAACAATGGAAAGCGCGGGGAATCAACGTGGGCGGCATGGAGGAAAACCAATAACGTTTGTCGTAAAAACAATGTCTGACATTATTCAAACGATGTCTGATATTATTTAAATAATGTCTGATATCGTTTTTCGCATATGCCATATAGTAAAAACCATGTGCGCAAGGCCCTTTTTCACCCTTGGGCGGTATTGTTGAAAGAAGAAGTTTTACATACCTTTGCACGCAGAAAAATAACAACATATAGTATTATGGCTAAAAAACATTACACAACGGTAGTTTTCGACCTCGACGGCACACTGCTCAATACGCTTACCGATCTTCATGCAAGCGTGAACATTGCCCTGGCTCACTATAACATGCCGCCGAGAACAATGGACGAAGTGCGTACGTTCCTCGGCAACGGATATCTGTACCTCATTGCGCATTGCGCACCCGAGAACACTCCGCAGGAAAAGGTGGCAGAGGTGCTGAAATACTTTGAGGAATATTATTATTCCCACAGCATGGACACTACATGCCCTTACGAAGGAATTCCCGAGGTTGTAAATACGCTGGCAAACGACGGCTACAAACTGGCAATAGTTTCAAACAAGGGAATGGCGGCTGTGAAAGAGCTTGCAGCGCATTTCTTCTATGGCACAATACCTGTGGCAATAGGCGAAAGCGAGGACGTTCGCCGCAAACCTGCTCCCGATGCCGCTATTGAGGCAATGCGTTTGTTGCAGGCCGACAAAGATTCTGCCCTTTACGTAGGTGATTCGGAAGTTGACATAGCTACGGCAAAAAATGCGGGCATCGATTGCCTCTCCGTGAGTTGGGGATTCCGCACCAAGGAACATCTTGTGAACAACGGGGCAAGCGTGATAATCGACAAGCCGGAAGAAATTGTTGATTTCCTGAAGAAAAACTAAACCAACAGATTTCGCGGCTTTCAGATAGCCGAAAAAATAAATCCCGGGGCATTTGCTCCGGGATTTATAGTATATAGTTGCTATAAGAGGCTTAGAAATTTATCTTCATAGCTTTGGCAATCTTCTTGGGTATCTCGGTGTTGTCGATACGTCCTTGATATTGATCAGCTCCTGCGCCAATGGCGAAAACAGGTACGTAGCCGTTTGAATGGCCACCGCTCTGCCAGCCCACAAGAGAACACTCGTCCATAACTCTCTTGGCAGTGGTTGAAATTCCGTTGGTGCTGTCGTATTCATTCTTCTGCTTGGCAGCACCGGCTTTGGTTGCTTCAAAAGAATCTTTGAGACGCTGCGTTTGATTGTCGTTCAAGGAAATTTTTGTCCAGAAACCAAAACCGTCGCTAAGCAGGGATTTCATATCTTCCCAAGTAGTGTTTTCCGCACCTTTGGCCTTGAACAGACTGTCTGCCCTGGACGAGAAAGTTGCTGCGGTGTTGCGTTGGTTTTTAAGCACGTCGAGATGCAATTCATAGGGACCACGGCCAAGAGCAAGCCCGCCGGTTTCATGGTCAGCGGTTATCACGATGAGAGTCTCCTTTGGATGTTTTTTGTAAAACTCAAACGCAACTTTTACAGCCTCGTCCATGTCGATAAGCTCGGTTATGAAAGCTGCGGCGTCGTTTGAATGGCAACCCCAGTCCACTTTTCCTCCTTCGAGCATGAAGAAGAATCCTTTTTTGCTCTTTTTCGAGAGGAAGTCAATGCCGCTTTGTGCGATTTGTTTCAGTGTCAAATCGTTTGCCTTGCGGTCGAGGGCATAAGGCAAACAGCTTGTGTTGATTTTAGCTGCGCTCTCGGTTTGAAAAAGAATCATCTTGTCGGCGTTTTGTTGCTTTGCCTGGAAATCCTGCAAGCCACGTGCTATGGTGTAGCCGCCTTTTTGTGCGAGTTGGTACAGGTCTTCGCCTTTTTCCACTGGTCTCAGAAATTCCGAGCCGGCAAAGAAATCAAATTTGGAGTCGATAAGTTGCAAACCAATCTTGTGGTATTCGCCGCGGTTCTTTACATGGGCGTAAAAAGCTCCGGGAGTGGCGTGATCAACTGAGACTGTGGTGGAAATACCTACGGCATAGCCTGCATCGCGAGCCGCTTCGGCTACCGACTTCACGCTTGTTGTCAGGTCTTTGAGCATTCCGAGTGTGCCGTTATGGGTTTTGTTGCCCGATGCAAGCGCTGTGCCGCCGGCGGCAGAGTCTGTTACGCCGTTTGTGCCCGACTGTGTGTTTACAAGACCTGCGTAGGGAAAACTTGGAAAGCACAACGGCACGATGCCAATCTTTCCCTGCAAGGCGCCGAGGTATGTTTCGGCTGCATTAACCTGGTTCACGCCCATGCCGTCGCCTATGAAATAGAACACATACTTTGCTTTTGGCTGAGCGAATGACACTATGCCCACAAAAGCGAGCAAAAGTATCGATAAGAGTCTTTTCTTCATATTTTTATAGTGTATTGGTTGCTTGTTTCCGCATGCAAAATTAGCAATGCCTTGTTACAGGGTTGTTAATTGCCGTATGGGAGTTTCTTATTTGCCGAAAACTTGTTTCATCGGCCTTCCTGTCCACACTTGCGGCGTTTTCAGGTTGAATATATAGGCTGTTGTCGCTGCTATGTCGTATTGCATCATGCTTTCCTTGAATTCGCCGATGTTTTTCACGCCTTTGCCGCAGATTATAAACGGTCCTTCGTATTCCAAGAGCGAACGTCCGCCGTGGCCTTTGCCTACTCCGCCGTGATCGGTGGTGAGAATAAAAATCGTTTCGTTGTAAATGCCGGCTTCTTTCGTGGCCTGAATCACCTTGCCTACGTTCTCGTCAATCACGCGTAGCGAATCGTAATAGGCAGGTGTGTCGTGGCCTATGTGATGTCCCACTTCGTCGGGTTCGTTAAGGGCCACGAATGTTATTGTCGGCTTGTATTTCTTAATCATCTCGCATGTCTTGTTCATTGCGCCCGCTATCGTGGCTTCGCTTCCCGTTACCATATAGGTGTGGTTCACGCACGCCGTGTCGATAAGGTCGGGAATCACGTCCCACCAGCCAACAAAAGCCGTAACAGCCTGCGGATATTGCTCGCGGAGCAGAGAGAAAACTGTTGGTATCATACCCCGTTTGTTTGCCACGCCTTCGGGTAGTGGTGTGGTGGGTTTACGGGTGTTCCATTCCGTGATGCTGTGAATTTCCGTGGGGCAGCCGTTCCACATCGACGCCCAGTTAATGGCGCTTGCCGTGGGGAAAACGCTGCGCTTGTGCAATGTGTAAGCCCCTTGTGCCATAAGCGATTTGATGTTAGGGATACCGTCGGCCTTTGGTACGCTGTAGGCGCCCCAGCCATCGGCTCCGATAAACACCACATGCTTTGCGCGCCATTTGCCCTGCGCGCACTGAATACTCAATGCTCCGACGAGGAGAATTGCCAATGCCAAGATTTTTTTCATGGTTCTGTTTGCTGCTTTTGTTATTAGATGTTGTATAACGCAAATTTACCATTAAATTTTGACTTGGGCTTATAAAGTTTGGAGGAATGCTACAAAATGTTGTTTTATACGTATTTGTTCTTGCTTGATGCGGTTGTGGATTTTCGATGTTTTGCATCGGAAAAACAAGGTCTGATGTCGCAAAAACTCCGGGCCATGAAATTTAAATTAGATGCGTCGGAATTTAAATTCCGGGCCTTGGAATTTTTACAATGTCCGATGTAAGTTTTACAAGGTAGGAATAGGGTAGGGCTATGAAGGAAAAAGACAGTGGTTAAAGGCTTGTAAGGCAGACGTGAAAGTATAAAAAAAACGTGCAGCAAAGATTTGTTGCACGAAAAACGGTGGCAGGCACATTCCTGCGCTTTATCCGCCTATTGCAAAGATGGCAGGAGTGTGGCTAAGGTCGGGAATTTGGGCTTTGCGCCATTCGGCAACGCTTTTGGTCCTTATGTTTTCGTCGCTACACGTTACTCCGGCTGCAATACACAAGCGCGTGGAAGCGGCAAGGGTTTTGAGCAACAAATTGATGAACTTGTTGTTGCGGTAGGGCGTTTCGATGAACATCTGCGTCTGCTTTTCTTTTATCGCGCGTGCCTCGAAGTGTTTCAGCGCACGCACCTTGTCGCCTTCGTCTATGGGCAAATATCCGTTGAAAGCAAAGCTCTGCCCGTTCATGCCCGATGCCATAAGCGCGAGAAGTATTGACGACGGCCCCACAAGCGGCACAACTTTTAGATTTGCCTTTTGTGCAAGTCCTACAATCACTGCGCCGGGATCGGCAACCGCCGGACAACCGGCTTCGCTTATCATGCCCATTGCTTCGCCGCGTTTCAGCGGTTCGAGATAGCGCGAATAATCCATGGAATTGCTGTGTTTTCCCATGGGATAGAACGTCAGCGTGTCGATGTCAATCTCCTTGTCCACGAATTTCAGGAAACGGCGTGCGGTGCGCGTTTCTTCCACAATGAAATGCTTTATGCCAAGAATAATCTCGCGGTTTTGCGGCGGGAAAACGTATGCTGCCGGCGAATCGCCAAGCACTGTGGGAATAAGATAAAGGGCGGGGTTCATCAGAGTTGGGAAAATTTGTGTTTCATGCCAATGTAATATAGCCGCAATATGCTGTCGTTTATCTGTTCGGGTATTGCGTCAGTTTTTGTAAGCTCAAGATTTTCGCGGCGCGAGAGCTCGAAATCCTTCTGCATGGCCTTGAAATCGCGGCGGGCTTTCCTTACGGCACAAAACGACTTCAAATCGCCGGTAAGCAGGAACTTGAGCGCGGCGACATTGTCGAAAATTTTGCGGAAACGCATCACGCTTTCAAGTCGGTCGGCCGGAGTGTTCTTGAAAAGCATCAGCAAATTGTTTCGGAAGTTCAGATAAATCTTTTTGGGGTTCGTGGTTTTGAGCGTAGCCCCTCCAATGTGGAATACATAGCTTTTGGGCACACACACAAGCCGCCAACCACGGCTGCGAAGCCGCCAACAAAAATCTATCTCCTCCATATGGGCGAAAAACCTTGGGTCGAGCCCGCCGTTGTCGGTATAAACTTTGCGCCTCACCATGAGTGCCGCGCCTGTGGCCCAGAACACGTCAACAATGTCGTTGTATTGTCCGTCGTCGGTCTCAACTGTTCCGAAAATTCTGCCGCGGCAATAAGGATATCCCCATTTGTCGATAAAACCACCTGCGGCGCCGGCGTATTCAAACTTCGACATGTTGTGATACGAAAGTATCTTGGGCTGACACGCAGCCACATCGGCATTCGCATCCATGTATTCAAGAAGAGGAGAAAGCCAGTGGGGAGAAACTTTTACGTCGGAATTCAAAAGCAATACGTATTCTTCTTCCACTTTGTCGATTGCACGGTTGTAGCCATCGGCAAAGCCATAATTTTTGTCCAGTTCTATTAGCGGGACGTCGGCAAATTGTTTGTGCATTGTCTCGACAGAATTGTCGGTAGAACCGTTGTCGGCCACATAAACTGTGGCTTCGGGAGAATATTCTATAACATTAGGCAGAAAACGCTGCAACATCTCTGCTCCGTTATAGTTCAAAATTACAACCGCTATACGTTTCATAATAATATTGTGCCTGTAAGCGCGCTTTGGTCGGCATTGAAATCGCCGAGTCTTACGTTTACGAGTGTATTGTCTAGGTTCTCGGAATTTTCAGACGGTATTTCCACGCGAATATAATTGTCGGTGAAGCCATGCATCTTGCCGTTGTGTAAAGTATGTTCAAACAAAACGCTGCGTGTAGCCCCGATATATTTGCTGTAAAAAGCCTTGCGCTTGATTTCCGAAAGATCGATTAACCGTTGTGTGCGCTCGCGCTTGTCTTGTGGCTTCACAATATAAGGAATCTTCAAGGCCTGCGTTCCCGGACGCTCGGAATATGGAAAAACATGGAGCTGGGCGTAATCGAGACGGGAAAGAAATTCGTAGGTCTCCTCGAAAAGTTCGGGCGTCTCCCCCCTCGTTCCCACGATAACGTCGATACCGATAAAAGCATCAGGCATCGCCTCGTGTACTTCGGATATCTTTTTTGCGAAAAAGGCTGTGTCGTAGCGGCGGTGCATTAGTTTTAATACGATATCGCTTCCGCTTTGCAGAGGAATGTGGAAATGCGGCATGAAACTGCGTGAACCGGCGCAGAAGTCTATTATTTCTTTCGTGAGAAGGTTGGGCTCGATTGAGGAAATCCGGTAGCGTTCGATTCCGTCCACTCTGTCGAGAGTTTTTACAAGCAAAAGAAAATCTTCGTCGGTCTTGTTTCCGAAATCACCGATATTCACACCGGTGATAACGATTTCCTTTCCACCTTGAGCCGCTACATTTTCCGCTTGCTCAATCAAGGATGCCACCGAAGGGCTTCTGCTCAATCCGCGGGCGTAGGGAATCGTACAATAAGTGCAGAAATAATTGCAGCCGTCTTGTACTTTTAAAAAATAACGGGTTCTGTCGCCGCGTGAACACGATGGAACGAATGTTTTAATGTCCCGTAAAGCTCCGCTGACCTGCATGTGTAATGCCTCGTGCTCTTCGCGTTTGCGCGCAATGCCTTCGGAAATATATTCTAAGATACGTCCTTTGTTTTCCATGCCCACCACGAGGTCAACACCTGCGATCTCGGAAACACGTTGTGGCTGCAACTGTACATAACAGCCCATCACGGCAATAAAAGCTCCGGGATTTTCTTTCACAAGTTTGTGGATAACCTGACGACATTTGTGATCCGCCATTTCTGTAACCGAACACGTGTTTACAATACAGATATCTGCGCCGCCATTGTCGGTAATTTCTACTCCTTGTTCGCGTAGTTTATCCTCAATAGCCGAAGTTTCTGCATAGTTTAGCTTGCAGCCCAAAGTTCGTAGGGTTGCTTTCATGCCTTTTATGTCAGTGTGATATGACATTCTTGTGCCTTTATGACAGAATTGGTTGGTAAGTTTATGGTTACAAAGGTACGAATTTCCTTTTACATTAAAAAAATGCTGACAGGGGTTGTAGCGTAAAACAACTGTGTTTCAGATAAATATAAAATAGCGCAGAAAATAATTGAAAAAAAACGACTAAAAAATGTACACCATATTATCAAAAGTCCTTAACTTTGCATCGGTTTTAAAAGCAATTGATTGTTTTACTAAAAAAAAGACAGAAATGAAAAAGTTAGTATTCATGTTCGTAGCAATCGCAGCAATGTCATTTGCAAGCTGCGGTAACAAGTCAAACGAAGCAGCTCCTGCTACTGATAGCGACACTGTTGCTGTTGATAGCGCTGCTACTGATAGCGCAGCTACCGATAGCGCTGCAGTTGCTGATAGCGCTGCTGCTCCTGCTGCTGAAGAAGCTCCTGCTGAGTAATCATTACGAACAAGAGAGAATTGAAACCTGTAAGGATATAATCCTCGCAGGTTTTTTTATGCCTTATTGTTTTTTACGTCTTGTCTTTTTTAGATTGTTCCCGTTGGAATTTGTGCGAGGAGGGAAATGGTTTTAATAAAAGCCGGCTGGCTCGTTTTTTAATAGGGTTGTAACTTTTTTATTCCCCGGAATTTTCTTTGCTATCGGGACATGTTGTGTAGGGGAACAAACATGTTGCATAGGGAAACAAACATTTTTTATCGGACAGCGTAGCTGGGGTACAATATAATTAAAGCCGCCATTCCTAAAGGAGTGGCGGCTTTGATTTATTACGATGTATTTCTTTTTATGCTTCTGTAGTTTCGGTTGTTGTTGCTTCGGTTGCGGGTGCTTCCTCTGCTGTTTCTACCGGTTTAACTTCTTCTTCGGTTACTTTGGCATCTTCGTCAACTACTTTGAAAGGTACTTCTACTGTAACTTCTTTGTGTAGATGAATTGCTGCGGTGTATTCGCCGATTTCCTTTACGCCTTTCACATCGATACGCTTGCGATCGATTTCGAAGCCTGCTTCTTTGAGTTTGTCGGCAATCTGAAGAGAATTTACTGAACCATAGATTACGCCGGTGGGGCTTACTTTGGTTGCAATTATGATTGTCGGAACTTTTGCGAGTTTCTCAGCGAGAGCCTGTGCCTCCTGTTTGATTTTCTCGAGCTTGTGAGCGCGTTGCTTAAGCTTTTCAGCGAGAACTTTGCGTGCGCTTTCAGATGCGATAACGGCGCGACGTGTGGGGATAAGGTAGTTGCGGCCATAGCCGTTCTTTACCTTTACGATATCGTCCTTGTATCCTAATCCCTGGATATCTTCTAAAAGTATTATTTCCATTGTCTTTTCTTCTCTTTAGTTTATTTCATCAAATCCGTTACGAAGGGAAGCAAAGCCAAATGACGTGCGCGTTTTACGGCCTGAGCCACGCGGCGCTGATATTTGAGTGATGTTCCCGTGATGCGGCGGGGAAGAATTTTGCCCTGCTCGTTAAGGAATTTCTTGAGGAATTCAGGGTCTTTGTAGTCGATGTATTTGATACCGCTCTTTTTGAAACGGCAGTATTTCTTTTTCTTCAGTTCGATTGAAGGCGGGGTTAGATATCTGATTTCTGAATTTGCTTGTGCCATTGTTTATTCCTCCTCTTTTTTAGCGTTTTTGCTGCGGCGCTTGTCAGCGTATTCTGCAGCGTACTTGTCTAATTTTACTGTGAGATAGCGTATCACACGCTCTTCGCGGCGATATTCAGTTTCGAGCTTAAGCATCAATGTAGGCTCAGCCTTGAATTCGATCAGAACATAGAAGCCTGTTGATTTTTTCTCGATGGGGTAAGCTAATTTCTTAAGTCCCCAATTCTCCTCATTCAAGATTTCTGCACCGTTGTCGGTGAGCAATTTCTTGAACTTTTCAACCGTTTCCTTCATCTGGTCTGCAGACAAAACGGGAGTCAAAATGAAAACGGTTTCGTACTGGTTTGTCATTACTCTGTTGTTTAGTTAATAATGAATGTTTGAAAATCGGGTGCGAATTTACGATTTTTTTTTCATTCTGCCAACTTTGTGCATTATCTTTTAGCGACTTCCGTGGCGTTAAGGCGCAAAATATTATTTTTGCAACGTAAACTGCATGAATTATGGACCCTTTATTTGACATCGACGTAAGGTTGATTTTTGCTATTCTCAATGGAAAGGTTTCGGCTGCCGTGAGCCGCAAACTGGCTCTTGATTTCCAAAAGGCGGGCTTGGAGCTCAAACCGGAGCAATGGAATGTGTTGCAACGGCTGACGGTTCACGATGGTGTTTCGCAGCAGGAGCTTTGCGAGGTGATGTTCAAGGATCGCCCGGGAATGGTGAGGCTTGTAAATTCAATGGTTGAGGCGGGACTGGTAACGAGAACGCCCAACAGGTTTGACCGCCGAAAGAATATTATTCGCATCACCGAGCGTGGTAAAGCTGTGCAGGAGGCTTCGATACGCATTGCCTTGCAAACTTTGCGCAATGCGTTGAGGGGGTTGAGCCTTAGTGATATTCGTACAACGCAGGCTGTTTTGCGGCAGGTGTTTGAAAATATTACACAGAGCCTCGGGACGAGAAATACTGCCGTTCATAGGGTGGCTTACGACTGAACGGAACCTGCCGTTTTGCCTTGGATTTTGCCTTGTAATGCTTGGAGATTTTCGTTGGTCTGATGTAGCAAAAACTCCGGGCCATGTAATTTAAATTAGATGCGTCGGAATTTAAATTAGATGCCTTGGAATTTTTACGAGATGCCGTGTAGTTTTTTCGGCATTTGTTGGGGGCTGAAAAAGTTGGTTTGCGAGATGATTCCCGGGCAATAAATACGCAATGTAATCTGCTTTGTCAACGTGGACAAAGCGTGTGGATTTTCAGCTTGTGGGTTGTGGCAAAAAACGAATAAGACCTTGTTTTTGCAAGGTCTTATTCGTGTATCGTGTGGTTCGGAATGTTTTGTCCCGAAATGGTTTACATTATGAATTTGAGAAGGAAATTCCTCACGTCGTTGGATATGGCGAAGAGCATGAGCAGTATTAGCAATGTCATGCCCACTACCTGCGCGCGCATAAGGAATTTCTCGGAGGGTTTGCGGCGTGCTATGATTTCGTAAAGCAGGAAAAACACGTGTCCGCCGTCGAGCGCGGGAATGGGAAGTATGTTCATAAACGCGAGAATGATGCTGATGAATGCGGTGAGCTCCCAAAAACGTTGCCAAACCCAGTGGTCGGGGAACATGCTGCCTATTGCGCCGAAACTTCCCACGCTTTTTGCGCCGTCTTTGGTGAATACGTATTTCATGTCGTCAACATAGCCTTTCAGCACGTTTATCCCATGTTTCACACCGGCGGGAATCGACTCAAAGAAACCGAATGTTACGGTGTTTTGCTTATAGCTTTTGAGCACCATGCCATATGTTACGCCCAATTTATAGTCGGCAGTCATCGTGAGACGCAAGGTGTCGGGCGCGGTGGCGTTCTTGTGCATCACGGCAAGCGTTATGTTGCGCAAAGCAATGCTGTCGGCATGGTTTGCAGTGGTAAGCGCATCGGCAATGCGGCTTTGCGAGTCGTTTATCTCGTTCCACGATGCCACGCTGCGGTTTCCGAATGCCACAATGCGGTCGCCGGCTTTAATTCCCGCCTTTGCCGCCGGCGAATTGGGCAACACGCTGTCGATAACCGAGGGTATGAGCGTTTGTACAAACGGCGGCACTGATTTTATCATCGACAGCATATTCATTTCGCCGGGAAGTTTTATGGTTTCCTGCTTTCCGTTGCGCAACACGTAGGCTTCTGAGGAGTTTGAGAGCGCACGGTAGGCATTTGATACGCTTTCGCTGGTATCGAAACTCTGGAATTTTTTAGTATCTGTGCCCAATAGAATGTCGCCGTCCTTGAATCCGAGTTTATGGGCTTGCTCGTTGAACGCCATTCCATAGGTCATGTTTTCAACGGGAGTGTATCTCTCGCCCCAAACAAACAATATCATGGAATAAATGAAAAGCGCAAGCAGGAAATTGACCACTACGCCGGCCACCATTATTATTAGGCGCTGCCATGCGGGCTTTGTGCGGAATTCCCAAGGCTGTGGCGCTTGTTTCATCTGCTCTGTGTCCATGCTTTCGTCAATCATTCCGGCGATTTTCACGTATCCGCCGAGCGGAAGCCAGCCAAGGCAATAACTTGTATCGCTATGCTTTGGTTTGAATTTGAACAGCGTGAACCACGGATCGAAGAATAGGCAGAATTTTTCCACCCTTACTTTGAATAGTTTGGCTGCAAGAAAATGTCCGCCCTCATGTAGGAATATCAATATAGAAAAGCAGAGTATCAACTGCAGGGCGCGGATTAAAAATGATTCCATCTGTGTTTACGTTATTTCTTTTTTATGATTGTCTGTTGATTATCTCGACCGCTTTGGCGCGTGCCTCGCGATCTATGTCCAATATGTCGTCGAGTGTGGGCTTTGCCGTGAACGGCATAGCGCTCATAGTTTGCTCAATGGTCTTGGCAATGCCCGTGAAACCAATTCTCTCTTGACGGAAAGCAAGGTTTGCCACCTCGTTTGCCGCATTCATTACGCACGGCAACGTACCTCCTTGTTCTATTGCCTGGAACGCGAGCGCAAGGCATGGGAACTTGTCGGTGTCAGGTGCGGAAAACGTGAGTTGGGCAAGCGTGGCAAGGTCGATTCTGTTGCCTTCCAGATTCATTCGGTAGGGATAGCTGAACGCGTATTGTATCGGAATTTGCATGTCGGGCATACCGAGTTGCGCTTTAATGGCTCCGTCGGCAAATTGCACGGCAGAATGTACGATGCTTTGCGGGTGTACGAGCACTTCTATCTGTTTTTGACTCACTCCGAACAGCCATTTTGCTTCGATTACCTCGAATCCTTTGTTCATCATCGTGGCAGAATCGATTGTTATCTTGGCACCCATGTTCCAATTTGGGTGGTTGAGCGCCTGAGATACGGTAACTTTTTCAAGTTCTGCCTTGGAATAGTTGCGAAATGGCCCGCCCGAAGCTGTAAGCAGTATCTTTTCTATCTGATTGCAATTCTCGCCTGCAAGACATTGGAATATGGCCGAATGTTCACTGTCGACGGGCAGCAAAGGAACTTTGTATTCCGAAATCAAATCGTTGATAATTCCACCGGCTACCACAAGAGTCTCTTTGTTTGCGAGAGCGATAGGTTTGTTGGCCTTGATAGCGCTCACAGTGGGGAGAAGCCCGGAAAAACCTACCACGGAAACCAGAACCATATCGATATTGCCCAATTGAACTACGTCGCACATGGCTTGTTGTCCCGCGTAGACTTTCACATCTTCGTCGGCGAGCAACTCGCATAGCGCTTCGTATTTACTCTCATCGGCAACAACCACGGAATCTGGCTTGAATTTTCGCGCTTGTTGGGCAAGGAGTTCGATATTAGAGTTCGCGGTTAAAACTTCTGCCTCAAAAGCATCGGGATGTGCCTCGATAACTTTCAAAGCCTGCGTACCGATCGAACCGGTTGAGCCTAAAATGGCAATATGTCTTTTGTCCATCAATCTTCTTGAGTTGAATTTTTTTCGTTGATGCTTACAAGCCCGTCGGGAAGGCTAAGGCGGATAATTCTGTCTGACGTGTTGAATTCTTCAATGAATTCCTCGGCCAACGGAATGAGAATCTCTTCTTTTCCGTGTACATATAGTACGATATTGGCGGTAGACGTGTCAACCGCTGTTACTTCTCCGAGATTTCCCAAGGCAGAATCGATAATTTTGAAGCCTTTCAGCACGTTCGGGTTGAGACTTAGCGAATCTTCCGAGAGCTCTTCCAAATCCTCCTTCCTGCAATAAACATCGCAACCTACGATGTCGTCGTATTTCCCGTTGCATTCTTCAAATTTCACGAGCATACAGTTGCCGCGTTCTTCTATCTCGTCGATTTTGAACGGCACTTTCAGTCCGTCTACATTGATTATCAGAAAATCTCCGGCAAACATGTCGGCGCTGATATTTGTCAAGTTTATTTGCACGTCGCCTTTCGCAGAGCGCGACTTGGTGATCTTTCCAATTAATATGGCATCGTCGAAAAGCATGGTCAGTCTATTCTTAGAATTTTTGCCCCGAGTTTGTTAAGGCGTCCGCTTATGTCCGAATAACCTCGGTCTATTTGTTCCACATTGTCTATGCGGCTTGTCCCGTCTGCGCTCATGGCTGCAATAAGTAGGGCGATGCCTGCGCGAATATCGGGCGAAACCATTCTGCGGGCCTTGAGCTGGAATTTATGATTGTGCCCGACAACAACAGCTCGGTGGGGATCGCAAAGAATTATCTGCGCGCCCATCGAAATTAGCTTGTCAACAAAAAAAAGTCGGCTTTCAAACATTTTTTGGTGGAAAAGAACCGTACCATTTGCCTGGGTGGCGGTTACGATAAGCACGCTCAGTAGGTCGGGGGTGAGTCCTGGCCAAGGGGCATCGCTTATAGTCATTATCGAACCGTCTATGAACGTTTCTATTTGGTAGTGCGTTTGTTTGGGAACTATTATGTCGTCGTCTTTAACGTGCAGATGTATGCCGAGACGCTTGAATGTTTCGGGGATAATGCCGAGATTTTCAACGGAACTGTTTTTTATTGTAATTCCACCGCCCATGATTGCCGACATACCTATGAAGCTTCCAACTTCAATCATGTCGGGGAGAATGGTGTGGCTTGTGCCGTGAAGGTTGTCGGTTCCCTTTATTGTGAGAAGGTTTGAACCGATGCCGCTGATGCTTGCTCCCATTTTTACAAGCATCTTGCAGAGTTGTTGAAGGTATGGCTCGCAGGCGGCATTGTATATAGTGGTAACGCCTTCTGACATTGTGGCTGCCATAACAATGTTTGCTGTTCCTGTAACCGATGCCTCGTCGAGCAAGATGTATTTGCCTTTGAGTTTGCGGGCGGAAATGTTGCAGATGTTGCTTTCCTCGTTTATTTCAAATTGGGCGCCGAGCGCAGAGAGTCCGCGCAAATGGGTGTCGAGACGCCGTGTGCCGATGTTGTCGCCGCCTGGTTTTGCAAGTGCGGCCTTGTGGAAACGTGCCAAGAGCGGGCCTGTGAGCATTACGCTGCCGCGCAGTTTTGCGCAACGCGATGCAAATTCTTCGCTGCCCACGTAATTTTCGTCTATGCGGTCGGCGCAGAAAGTGTATTCGCCTTTTGCTGTTTTGTCTACCCTTACGCCCATTTGCCGGAGCAGGTCGATGAGGTTGGCAACGTCGAGAATTTCGGGAATGTTTGAAATTTTTACTTCTTCGCCTGTGAGCAGGGTGGCACAAACCACTTGCAGCGCTTCGTTTTTAGCGCCTTGCGGTGTGATGTCGCCTATTAGCGGGTGTCCGCCCTCAACGAGGAATGATGCCATGGCTTTGTGTTGCTATTGGGTAGGGCGGAGTTTTAATCGTTCTCGCTGTCGTCGGTATAGCGCAGCATGTCTTTGTGAATCTTGCTGTCGTTGAGCGCGTCTTTGTTCCACATCTCAAGACTTCGGCGCATCTGACTTTCGGTGAGTCGCGTAAGTTCTTCGCGTTCTTCGCCTTGCGGCATGTTGGATATCTCTTGCAGAAGTGATTCCACGAGGTGTCCGTAGTGGCGGTAGCGTATCTTGTTTGTGGGATAGGGCACGCGCTCGGGCTTGGCGTCCTTTTCCTTGCGGTTGATAGGGAAAGGATAGTCGATGTCGAGGTTGTAGTTGGAAATCATAGCCAGATGATCCCAAAGTTTATGGCGAAAGCCGGGAATATTGCGGTTTTGCGGATTGCAGTTGGCCATTATGCGCACTATGCTCTCGGCAAAGCGCTGACGTACCTCGCGTTCGGGAATCGTGATGGCGTATTCCACCAAATTCTGTACGAGCCTGCCATATTCGGGCATCATTACTTTTTCTCTTGTAGTATTGTAGTCCATAGGGTTACAGTAGTTTCTTGGGTTTTGTAGCGATGAAATCTTTTAGATAGAAAGGTTCGAAATAAGCCACGTCTTCAAATTTTTCTTTGTATATGGCCTGTTCGGCGAGCGGAAGCATATTTTTTGCTATCGGCTCTATGTTGTCGATAAAATGAGCATTGGGGCATTTTATGATGTCCTTGCATTTCTCGGCACCGTTGCCAAAGAAATAAATTGGGCGGTTTGCCGCTATTTCGTCAAACGAGTTGCTCTCCACTACAAGGGCTTCGGTGGTAACGGTTTCGCGAAGCGCGCGGTCGTAAACGGCGCAGTAAACTTCCATGCGGCGGGCATCGATCATAGGGCAGAACAATGCGTTGTCTTCAATGTCTTCGCGATAAAGCAGAAGGGGCACTGTGAGAACTTTGAGCGTTGGCACGGCAATGAGTTTGGCATTTCGGCCGTAGCATACGCCTTTGGCCGTTGAACTCCCTATGCGCAGGCCGGTGTAGGAGCCAGGCCCTTCGCTTATGGCTACGTGGGTGAGCGGAATGGCGTGGCTGTCGGCAAACGACAGTGCCTCGTCAACCATGGGCGCAAGCACACGGGCTTGGTTGGGGCCTTCGAAATCTTCCTTGTGATAGATTATATGATTGTCCTCGCTTACTGCCACGGAACAAACTTTGGTGGAAGTTTCAATGAAGAGAATGCATGACATGTTTTTGTGATTTGCCTTTTTATTTATATTGCAAAGGTAGTCAAAATAAGCGGGATAAATTCTTGTAGGCAGCAAAAACCTACCACGCCTATGGTTTTTCAAAAAACAGAATGGCGATATTTGTGCATGAAAAAGCGGTTGCAGAAATATGGTGCTTGATATCGTGAAAATTCCAAGGCATCTAGTTTAAATTCCGACGCATCTAATTTAAATTAGATGCGTCGGAGTTTTTTCGAAATGCCGAAGTAATTTTCTGTGTACGGAACAGCTTGAAATATAATGTAGTAGCAGTTAGAAAATTTCGGATTGTGGTTTCGCTTCTGTCTGCAAAGGTGTGGCGGGGATATCGAAATAAAAATCCGAACACTCGAGTTGTATGTACCCTTTGGTTTCTACGTCGAACGTGAAATGTATCACGTATCTCCCTTTTTGCTTGTGGTGGGAAAATTCTATGATACGCAATCCGGCAATCGTGTTGTAGGGATCGCTCGATGAAATCTCGGCTTGATGGTTTGAGGGATCAAGACAAACAATGTTTACCTGCGAAATTTCGCTTTCGGTGCAATGCACTTCGTAAACAACCTTTGTGCCGCGATCGTGAAAACTCATTCCCAACATGAGCCCTCCAAACAAATTGATATTGTCGGACTCCTCGGCGTTATACCTTTTCTTATAGCTGATATTCATGTTCACACGTTTTAGGTTTGCAACAAATATAGGGAAAATATATTACAATTATAGTTTCCGGTGATTTTGAAGCCGTAAAAGCGCGCTTTTTGTTGCGATATTGGCAAACGTGTTTTCTGTATATGGCAAAAGGCGGAAAACAAAGGGGCAACGGGGCTGTTTCTGCGAAAAAGCAGCGTGGAAACCTAACATGGCGTGAGCAAAATGCGCCGGAGAAAATGGCTTTTAGGAAAGTTTGTAAATGATAATTACGCAGAACGGCCTATAATCCGTATCTTTGCAAACGGATATTTAAGGCAAGAAAATGATGAGAAGATTGACTTACACATTTGCCATGCTCATGTTGGTAACATCGGCTTGCGCACAAAAGGAATACCGCACCATTCGCGACAACTTGAAGAATAAAAAGGAAGATGCCGTGGGAAATGTGGAGAACTGCCTTAAAAACGACAAACTTAAGGAGGACCCGGAATTGCTGCACTATGGTGTGGAAGCGTGGCTGCTTGTAAACAGCAACTTGAACCGCACTGCTTATCTGAAAAACAAATACGATACTACAAGGCTCTTCAACAGTATTTTTTCGATATACAGCTACGCCGTGAGATGCGACACCATGGAGGCGTATGTGGCTAAGAAAAAAAACAAGAAGAAGGTAAGTTACAAATATCGCAGTTCACATGGTAGTTTGTTGCGCGAGCAGTATGTTAACTTGTACAACGGAGGACAATATATGTTGCTCAAAAAAGATTTTGCAACAGCCTACAACTTTTTCTCAATGTATTACGACATACGCTCCAACCCTCTGTTTGGAAAAAGCAAGATATCCAAGAGCGACAGTTTGGGCATGATTCGTGCTGCATATTGGGCTACGGTTTGCGCATATCAGTTGAACGACAACGCAAAATTCTTTAAATATAATTCTGCCGCACTTTTGGATACCACATATAGGCAGAAAGAACTTGAGCTGACCGCCAGAGTTTACAAGACAAGCAAGGACACGGCGGCAATGGTGAATATCCTTAAAACGGGAGCAACGGAGTTTCCGCAGTTGGACTATTTCTTTACAAATTTGATTGACTACTACAACAACAAAGGCAAGTTTGACGAAGCAATGGCGCTTGCCGACAATATTCTGAAGCACGACCCGCGCTCGGTGATGGCGCAATACGGCAGGAGTCTCGTTCTTTTGAAAATGAAGAACTATGACGATTGCATAGCATTGGCAACAAGTATAATTCAAAGCGATTCTACTTATTCGGGAGCCTATTACAACGTTGGCGCGGCGTATCTTGCAAAGGCCACACAGCAACACGACAAAGTGAAGTCGAACATGAGCCTCTCGGAAATACGCAACATTAAGCGCGAAGAGGACAAACTTTTGCGCACGGCCCTACCTTATCTCGAACATTACAGGGCTCTTAATCCCAACGCGGTAGAGTGGTGGGGCAGACCTTTATATAATATTTATTTGGCGCTGAACATGGGAGATAAGTTTGAAGAAGTGGAAAAACTTATCGCCAATGCAGAAAAAGCAAAGGAAGAAGCGGCAAATAAAAAGTGATGACAATCAGCGTTAAGCCGACAAAAATTTCAGAACCTTTGTCATCTCCTCGTTAATAAGCGGCACGGAAATTTTTACGTAGGTATCCTTGGTGGGGCAAAGGTCTATCAGGAAAATTCTGCGGATAACAATATGATTTGTCTTTTCCAAAATAGCGCGGTAAAGGTTTAGCTGCAGCGCATAATGCCAGAACGGAGTGTCGTCAATGGTTTCCATTCCGTTTTTCCCCTTTACGCCAAACGCGTTCTTTGTTATAGGATTTCCGTTGAGGTCTGTAATTCCTTTGGCGCGCTTCCAGTCATAAATTTCATAGCCGTCTTCGCAAACTCCAACGAATGCCACGCGTCCAGCAATTCTTAGTCCCCGGTCGGCAACAAGATAGTTGGTGCGGTAAATCCGTAGATTTTCGTCAGCAACGAATTTCAAGAAAAGCGATTCCTCTTTTTCAATGCTTATGTCCTTGTCTACGGTCAAATGTTCGCTTTTGAATTTGAATTGGAAACGACCTTTCATTGGCAATCCGATGAAATAGTGGGCTATTTCGTCGTGCAGGAAAACTCCTGTCCTTCGTGCCATTTCGCCTTTCAGATTCCATTCCTCAATAATCAAGTCCTGCGGCTTCCCTGTTTGTTTTGATTTTTCCTCTGCCCAACGGTTTTGATCGAATCTTTCAAAAAATAGTGACACCGCCACGCTTACGGGGAGCAATCTCTTACCTCGTAAAATATATTTGTTCTCCTTGGGCGAATATTTAATCTCCGCCGTAAAAAATATATCGTCAGTAATCTTGCGTCTGTGGGGCTTGCGAAAAAAAGTAAGGCAGAAGATTACGATGAGAAACGTTCCAAAACCGAACAGAAGCAGTAGCTGGGGAATGGTAAACATGGCGTTCAAAAAAAGATGCCCTGCCAAAACAATATGGCAGAGCATCGTGATTTTTATTGCTGTTTTTATGTTTTTAGCAAAGTCTGCGTGAGCCTTCACCGATAACAACATCGATAACAATAGGCTCAATGCCGAATTTTTCTTTGTATGCCTGTTTAGCAGTACCTACAAAGTTTTCATAGAGTTCGTTGCTGACGAGATTTATTGTGCAACCGCCGAAACCGCCGCCCATTATGCGCGAACCGGTAACGCCGCAACTCTTTGCAACATCGTTGAGGAAATCAAGCTCAGGGCAAGAAACTTCATATTCCTTGGAGAGGCCGTGATGAGTCTCGAACATCTTGCGTCCAACTTCCTCGTAATCGTCTTCTTCAAGAGCTACGCATACTTCCATAACGCGATATTTCTCTCCGATTACGTATCTTGCGCGCAATGCGTCCTCTTCACTTACTTCGCTCTTCACGGCATCAAGCATATCATAGTTGGCATCGCGTAAAGAGTTAACGCCTTGGAAACGTTTTTTCAAAACCTCTGCAACATTTTCGCAACTCTTGCGACGCTGGTTATAGGCAGAACTTGCAAGCTCGTGCTTTACCTGTGAGTTGAGAAGCACAAGACGATAGTCTTTCGGGTGCCATGGGAAATATTTGTACTGTAAAGAGCGGCAGTCGAGGCGCATCAAGTTTTCGGATTTACCGAACACAGACGCAAATTGGTCCATTATACCGCAATTTGTTCCGATATAGTTGTGTTCTGTAGCCTGACCAACTTTTGCGAGAGTGAATTTGTCGATTTTGTTACCGCCGAAAAGATCGTTGAGTGCGAAAGCGAACGTACTTTCAAGCGCAGCTGACGAAGACATACCAGCACCGAGAGGAACATCTCCGGCGAAAGCTGTATTGAAGCCCTCTACGGGAACACCAAGCTTCATCATTTCGCGACAAACACCGTATACAAAACGGAAATGGGTTGCGGAAGGTCCTTGCTCATCGTCGAGACTAAATTCTACATAGTCTTTCAAGTCGATTGAATAAGCGCAAACTTTACGCGATTTGTTCGGCTTAATTTCTGCGATAATTCCCTGCTCAACTGCTCCGGGGAATACAAAACCGTCATTATAGTCGGTGTGCTCGCCGATAAGGTTGATTCGGCCCGGCGAAGCGTAAACGTTTCCTGTGCTGCCGTCGAAATGTTTGATGAAACGGCTGCGAACGTCATCTATTTTCAATTTCATAATAATTATATTTTTAGGTTTGCCATTACAGGGCCATGCTTTTGGCACAGCCCTGCAACGACTTGGGTTATTACTCTACTTCTTTCAAATTTACTGAATCTTCTTCGCTGTTGCCTGCGGTTTTCTTCACGCGGCTGCCTACCAAAGCATAGAACAAGATGTATGCTGCGCAAATGAGCGGGATAATGTAGCTTACGAGATAGCTTCCGGTTTGTTCTGCAACCACTGCCTGCAATGCAACCATTATTGCACAACCGAATACCATTGTCATGAAGATACCCGAAGCAGCTGCCGTGTATTTGCCAAGGCCTTCAACAGCCATGTTGAAGATTCCGCCCCACATTACAGAGGTGCAGAGACCTACGCAAATGAATGCTGCAACGCCAACGGGCACGTCTACCCAAATTACAGAGAGTTTTGCCCAGTCTACACCGGGAACTTGTACTGTAAGTGTGCTTGGTGCCAACATTCCAAACGCCAACAAAGCGATTGCAGCAATTGCTACAGTGGTAACCATGGCGCGGCTGGAAACTTTGCCGCCGATAGAACCGCCGATAGTACGACCAATGAACATTGCGAACCAATAAACGGCTGCTATCAGGGAAGCTACGCCTGCCGAGATGCCTACATCGCTAATAAGATATTTGATCATATAGGTAGGAGTACCTACTTCCACGCTCATGTAAAGGAAGATTGCCAATGCACCCAAAGCGAAGTGGCGGTGGCTGAGCGCTCCTTTTATAAGTTCTGCCTTTACAGGTTCCTGCTTGGGCTCTTCAATTTTTGTGAGAAGCAATACAATGAATGCTACAACGAATATTGCCAAAGCGATATACATTGCAGGGGCTGCGTCAACGATTGCAGTTTCTTTTGTTACTTCACCAATTAATGCTCCGAGTATGATGTAAACTGCTACGGCTGCTGCACTGTTGAACGCACCTCCGATTTGGATAAGTTGGTTACCGGTGTTGCCGCCGCCGCCCAGGACATTGAGCAAGGGGTTTACTACGGTGTTGAGCATACACATGCAGAAACCTGCGATGAATGCGCCGAGCAGATAAATCCACATGCTTTCGAGTGTTCCCGAAAGGAGTTCCAAAGCCATACCGATGATTCCGACGATAAGCGCAAGGAGTGCTGTCTTTTTGTAGCCGAACTTCACGATAAGCATACCAGAGGGAATACCCATTACGAGGTATGCTATAAAGTTAGCATAGTTACCGATTTGGGATTGGAACTCAGAAGCTCCGAATTGGTTCTGTACGATGACCGCCATAGGTGAGCAAAGGTTTGTCACGAAAGCAATCATTGCGAAGAGTGCGACCATCATTATAATCGCAGCCCATTGTTTTGTTTTTTGTGCCATTTTTATTTTTAGATTATTGTATTATTAAAATTGTATTGCTTGTTTGTTTTTTAGTCTTCCGCGCCGAATTTGTAGATTGTCTTTTGGGTATAGATTTCTCCAGGGCGCAAAACCACTGGCGGGAAGTATGCGTGGTTGGGGCTGTCGGGGAAATGTTGCGCTTCAAAGCAAAGGGCGCTGCGGCGTGGGAATGTTGCGCCGTTTTGTCCTTTGTATCCGTCTGCCCAGTTGTCTGAGTAGAATTGTATGCCCGGCTCGGTGGTGTAAACTTCCATTGTGCGTCCGCTTTCGGGTTCTTTGATTTTTGCAGCAAAGGTAAGTTCGCCCGGTTCATGCTTGTTGAGTATGAAGCAATGGTCGTAGCCGGCGCCGTTTTTGATTTGCACGTCATCGTCGTTGATGCGTTCGCCCACAGCGTGGGGCTCGCGGAAATCAAACGGTGTGCCTTCCACTTTGCGCACCTCACCGGTGGGAATCGACGTGTCGTCGATGGGCAGATAGTAGTCGGCGTTTATTTGGCAAATCACATTTTCTGCCGAAGGTGTGGGGTTGGCAATGCCTGCAAGCGAGAAAAATCCGTGGTGTGTCATGTTTACGATGGTTTTCTTGTTGCAAGTGCCTTTGTAGTCGATTATCAACTCGTTGTTGTCGGTAAACGTGAACATCACGGTCATTTTGAGTTCGCCGGGGAAGCCTTCCTCGTAATACGGCGACACATAGCGCAGCACAATGGCGCGCTCGTCAACTCGCTCCACGTCCCAAACTTTTGAATGGAATCCCGTGGGGCCTCCATGAAGGTGATTGGGGCCGTTGTTTATAGCCAGATAGTAGTCCTTGCCGTTGAGCACGAATTTTCCTCTTGCAATGCGGTTGGCATAGCGACCCACCAGGGTGCTGAGGAATGGCTCGGGGCTTTGGATAACATCGTCTATGTTGTCGTGCCCTTGTATCACGTTTGCCAGATGCCCGTTTTTGTCGGGCACCATAATGGCTACCACTGCGCCGCCGTAGTTGGTAAGCGAAACTTCGTTACCATCGCTGTTGCGCAATGTGTATAAGTTAATCTCCTTTCCGTTTAATGTTTTACGGAAATTCTCGGGGTTAAGTCCACTCTTGTTTAGTTGTCCTTCTACCATGATTCTAATTTTTTTAAGGTTAGTAATATGGCTAATTTTTTAATGTCAGTATTGCAAAGTAAACTATTATTTTTGACTTGGCAAAGAGATTAGGAAAAAAAGCGCAGATTATTTTCAGACGTGTATTCATCGGTTTTGCAACGCTGTTTGTAGTGGATTTTTTTGCCGCTGATATGCAGAAAAACTACACGGCATCTCGCAAAAACTCCGACGCATCTAATTTAAATTAGATGCGTCGGAATTTAAATTATGTCTGACATCGGAAAAGCCACAAAAAATGCTGATAAAAAGGGGTGAAACAGTGGGTGTTTCAGAACCCCTAATCAAGGGTGAAAAATCCGTTCACTTTACGCCGGTCGAGCACATGAAACGGAACTTTCCTTGGCTGCAAGGCACAAGAAACGGCAGTGCTCACGAGTTCGGGCGTATTGTTGTTCTCGCTCAAATGGCAGAGAAAAACTTGTTTCAAGTCTGGGAATTTGTTTTTGCCCAAAAAATCTGCGGTTTCAGTGTTAGACAAATGTCCTGTGGGGCAGGATATGCGGTTGCGCAGATTCATAGGATAAGGTCCGGTTTCGAGCATGTGGGAATCGTAGTTGGATTCGATTACAAGGTAGTTGGCTTCGAGCGCGCGGCGTTTCACTTCATCGGTAATCCGTCCGCAATCGGTTACCAATACAAATCGTTTTTCGCCGTAGCATACTGTGTAGCCCGAACAATCGGCGCTGTCGTGAGGAACATCGAAGGCTTCGAGCGTGAAACCGCCTACGGCCACCGGTTTATACTTCTCAATGATATTTACGCGCGCTTTGTCCAATTTTACGTGTATCCTGTAGTTGGTGCGAACCCTGTGGTGCACAATATCAGTGGCATAAACCGGAACTTTAAGGTACATCGACATCGAGGAAACGGCTGAAATGTGGTCGGTGTGGTCGTGGGTGAGAAATATGGCAGCTATCTTTTCCATGTTCACCCCATATTCCACAAAATATTTCTTCATCTTTCGGTAGCCAACGCCTGCATCGATCAAAATACTCGATTCTGACGACTCCAATAAGTAACAGTTTCCACTGCTTCCGCTACCGAATGATAAAAATCTTAGCATCTGCGTTACAAAAATTACGCGAAGTTACTAAAAAATCGGCTACTGTTGCTAAATTTGCCACACCTTAATGGGAATTACAACCATATATAAAATGAAACATACCGCCAAAATCATAACATTTGCAATGGCGTTGCTCCCGGTCGTGCTTGCGTGCTCACACCATGACAAAGAGGAGGAAAACGTTGCGAGATGCGCCCATAAGTTTGCCTATAATTTCTTCAATTTCCGCTATGTCGACGCTATGGAATACGTTAACGCCGATTCGAAACGCGTGTTGGAATTTTGTGCGTCAAACATGAGCCGCAAAATAATCGACAGCCTTAAAAACCTGACCGACACCCCGTCTGTTTCGGTGGAAAACGTGGAAATCACGAACGACAGCGAGGCGGAATGTCGCATTAAAGTTGGCAACGAAATAAACTTCGATACGATAGGAAGCTTTCCCATACAGACGAGAGGCGAAATCACCTATCGTTTCAGGCTCGTGAAAGAGGGGAATGACTGGAAAATCAAAATGGCAAGCCCACCGCGAAATGAAAAGTGAAGTCGCGGGAGAAAACTGGGTGGAGAATGGGAAAATGTTCGCGCGTGGTTGAATAATAAGGATTGACCGCTTTCATACCGCCGTCGAAGCGAAGCACAAAATAGTCGAGATTGAGCCTCAGACCAATGCCATAGGCCGCAGCAAGTTGCTTGAAGAAATTATTGAATTGGAACTTGCCGCCAGGTTGGTCGGGATAGTTGCGCGTAGTCCAAATGTTGCCGCAATCAGCAAAGACAGCGCCGTGAAGTTTCCAGAACAAAAAAGTACGATATTCCAGATTGACGTCCAGTTTTATGTTGCCGGTTTGATTTATAAAGTCGATTTTTCCATCGCTGCTCTTGTATTTTCCCGGACCAAGCTCACGCACGCTCCAACCTCTCACCGAATTTGCACCGCCTGCGAAATAACGTTTTTCATACGGCACAATCGATGCATTTCCATAGGGCAAAGCCAATCCCAAACCGGCGTGAAAAGCAACGGCATTGCGCTCGTCGATTACAAAATTCTTTACGAAATCCAAATCAACCTTGGCATATTGCGCAAAAGCAATGTTGAAAAGTTTGTAGTGCCCGTCGGTGTTTTTCTCGCTGTGGAAAATGCGCGAAAGAAGGTAAAGAAAATTTCCCGCTGACTCGATACCAAAACGCACACGGTAGGAATTGTTAGTGTAATCCATCAAACGCGTAGAACGGTTGCCCTGGGAATTATACATCAGGTTGTAGGCCGTGCGCATTATGAACAAGTCTTCATAGGAATATCGCAGCACGGAATTTCGTGAGGTGTTGTTCTCCAGATAATCGTGGCGGAATGTATCGGAAATCCACGGCATGAAAACATAGTTGAGACTAACCAAATCCAAACGGTGCTGCAACTTGTTTTGCCAGGAGTTCCATAAATAACGAATGCCCGCCGTCAACGTTCGCCGGTGAAACTCTGGACGGTCTTGCGTGTTGTACATCAAGGAAATCTCGGAGTTTAGAATGGAACTCGTGCGGCGGCGACGCGAAAGCGGACGAACGAGCAGAGGCATCTTAAGATTGGCTTCAACGCTGAACTCTATGTAATTTTCTTTGTTGTTGTAGCCTTTGAGACCGTTCAAAGCCTCAAAAGCTCCGCGCAATTTCATATCAAAACTCTCTGCGCCGTGAAAAACGTTGCGGTTCTCAAACGAAAGTGCGCCGGCAACGCCCAGATCTCCCGCCATGTTTGTTCCTTCTACCTCGAAACCTATTGCATTTATGTCGCGGGTGTTCAGAAAAATGTTTGCGTCAAGCGTTCCACGCCCGTTGACCAATTGTAAAGAATCCGTATCGCTTTCACTAAGTCTTACAGACGCAAAATCGGTTAGCGAAAGCGCACCAAGTTTCTGATAGGTGTTTTGCACTTTGGATTGGTTGTACAAATCGCCGCTGCGGAAATAAACATTGCGCAGCATGGTTTTGTTGCGAAGCATTTTATGTCCGTAGGCATAGACAACGCCTTTGTCGCCGTCGCTAACAATGTCGCAGGAAATGTTGCCGGAGCCAATGGAGTCCTCGTCGGTATTGTAATAGAAATTCACGCGCCCCACATGATACCGGGCATATGCTTTAACAGAGTCGCGGGCGCCGTTTTCGTAGGAAACAGTAACGTTCAATGCAACATTGCGGGAGTTTGCAGACGTATCTGCTGTGAAACTGACAAAATCACGATTTACATTGTAGTAACCATTGTCTTGCAAAAGCCTCACAACTCTGTTGCGTTCTTCGCTCAATACGTTTACATCGCACGGCATTCCTTTATAAAGCAGCGAGGAAGCGGAATCGTTTTTTATAATCTTGCGAAACGAGTCGTTTTCGACGTTCCAAGTGATTTTGTCGATAGAATAAAGTACTCCCGGTTGCAGAGTATATTTTACGGTTGTCTTATGTTTTTTACGGTAAGTGGCATATTTTGCTCCCGCGTTGAGATATCCGGCACTCATCATGGCATTCCGTAAAGTATTCAAGGAATTTTGCGACATTATAGAATCGTATTTTACGGGAGCTTCGCCGAGCTTGCGCAAAACGTGATGGCGCGAGGTGTCTTTGCCAGCCATGCAGTAAATGCCAAGCGGCACTTTGACAAGCCCGAACCATTTGGCGTTGGGATGTTGTCTTATATAGCGGTCGTAGTTCTTTGCATTGAAATTTTTGTCAGCCGATGTTATTTTTACGGAAGTTAGTACGGTTTCTCCTTCGCCCATGAACTTTTCGGAAGAACAGCATGTGAGCAGAACCATACCCAACAGTATGGTTACAAAGACATATAATATATTGCGTGCGTTGTGCAAAGTGGAAAGGATAAGCCGCTATTTTGTTTCTTCCGCTTGGGCGGCTTCCTGTTGTTCCATTAATTGGAAATTCTTCTTGCGCAGGCGGAAACTGTTTGTGAGATATTTGTCCCGCACAATCTGATTTGCCGCCAATTCTTCGGGATTTCCTTGAAAAAGAATCCTTCCTTCAAACAACAGGTAGGCTCTGTCGGTGATCGAAAGTGTTTCCTCTACGTTGTGGTCGGTGATAAGAATGCCGATGTTGCGGTATTTTAGTTTCCATACGATTTTCTGAATGTCTTCCACGGCAATGGGGTCGACTCCCGCGAAAGGTTCGTCGAGCATTATGAATTTGGGGTCGATTGCCAAGCACCGGGCTATTTCCGTGCGCCTACGTTCTCCACCCGAAAGGCGGTCGCCGAGATTCTTGCGTACTTTTTGCAGGCTAAACTCATTGATTAGGCTTTCGAGTTTCTCCTTTTGGTAGGATTTTGGCTTGCCTGTCATTTCGAGCACAGAGGCGATATTGTCTTCCACAGTCATTTTGCGAAACACCGAAGCCTCTTGCGCAAGATATCCGATGCCGTTTTGCGCGCGCTTATACACCGGATAATTTGTGATGTCGGTTTCGTTAAGATATATATGGCCTCCGTTTGCTTTCACAAGCCCTGTGGTCATGTAAAAAGACGTGGTTTTTCCCGCGCCGTTAGGTCCGAGAAGTCCCACAATTTCTCCTTGTTTTACGTCAAACGATACATTGTTTACCACAGTGCGTTTGCCGTATACCTTAACAAGTCCTTCGGTGCGGAGCACCATTCTGCTGTCAGGATTTTCTTGTATGTTCTGCTCCATCAATGGTGGAATTAATTGAAATATGGCTTTTTTGACGAAACAAAATTACAAAATTCGCTCTATATGAGAAAAGAAAAAAGCTACAAGCCTTATCCGCCGCAAAAGATTTCATACCTTTGCAAACACTATAACAACCAAAACGGCTTTTGATGCTTATACAAAAGAGTCTGACCACTTTCGGAAAATATCTCCGCCTTATGGGCCGAGTATTCTCCCGTCCCGAAAGAATGCGTATGTTTTTCAGACAATATTTAAGGGAAATGCAGCAACTAGGCATCAACTCTACGGTGATTGTGTTGCTCATCTCGTTTTTCATAGGGGCGGTGATTTGCATACAAATCAAGTTGAACGTGCAAAGTGCTTGGATGCCGCATTGGACTTCAGGCTATGTAACGCGCGAAATCATGCTCCTGGAATTTTCTTCGAGCATCATGTGTTTGATTTTGTCGGGAAAGGTGGGGTCGAACATTGCTTCTGAACTTGGCACGATGCGAGTTACGCAGCAGATTGACGCTCTTGAAATAATGGGGGTGAATTCCGCGTCCTATTTGATACTTCCAAAAATTTTGGGTCTTGTTACGATGATTCCTGTGCTTGTGATATTTTCCACGGTGTCGGGAATTATCGGTGCTTATGCCACAGCTTATATCGGCCATATCATAACTCCGAGCGACCTTACCGCCGGAATGCAGCACGAGTTCTCGGAATGGTTTTTATGGATGGGCGTGATAAAATCCTTGTTCTTCGCATTTATCATCTCGAGTGTGTCGTCGTATTACGGATATACCGTGGAGGGCGGCTCAATTAACGTGGGCAAGGCGAGCACAGACGCTGTGGTGTCGAGTTCGATGCTTATATTGTTTTCCGACATGTTTCTCACCCAACTACTTTCCTAAGAAATGATTGAACTTAAAGACATTCACAAAACTTTTGACGACCGTGAGATTCTTAAAGGCATTTCCACGGTGTTTGAAAAAGGCAAGACCAATCTTATAATCGGTCAAAGCGGTTCGGGAAAGACTGTGCTTATAAAATGTATCGTTGGACTTTTCGAGCCTACAAGCGGAGAAGTGCTTTACGACCATCGTAACTTTTTCAGCATGAGCAAAAAGGAGCGCACGTTGCTCCGACGCGAAATGGGAATGATTTTCCAAAATGCGGCATTGTTCGACTCGATGAATGTGTTGGACAACATAAGGTTTCCGCTCGACATGTTTTCCACCATGTCGTATCGCGACCGCCAGCGCAAGGCTTACGACTGTCTTGAAAGGGTGAACCTGAAAGGGGCAGAGGAGAAACTTCCGGGAGAAATAAGCGGAGGAATGCAGAAACGCGTTGCCATTGCAAGGGCAATAGCTATGAATCCAAAATATCTGTTTTGCGATGAGCCCAACTCGGGTCTTGATCCGAAAACGTCGCTCGTAATCGACGACTTGATACACAGCATTACGCAAGACTATGGTATGACGACGATTATAAACACCCACGACATGAATTCCGTGATGGGAATTGGGGAAAATATCGTTTTCCTTTACAACGGGCACAAAGAGTGGCAGGGCAACAAGGACGAAGTGATGACTTCGAACAATGAACAGCTGAACAACTTTATATTTGCGTCCGATTTGTTCCGCAAAGTGAAACAGGTGGAACTTGAAGAAGATAAGGGACATACGGCACAATAAAAACTACATCGGTTTTCGTAAAAACTCCGGGCCATGTAATTTAAATTCCGACGCATCTAATTTAAATTATATCAGACCTCGTAAAAACGCTTCCGGCTTATAGTTTTTCTGCATAAGAATTCTGTTTAAAACATACACGTAAAAAGAGTAATTTTCACCATGTGTGCACTTTCTTTTCTATATCTAATATTGCCGCTACCTTTTATTTTTGTTCTGCACTACCTTGAAGAAGGCATAATATACCGCCGGTGGCTCACGAAAAAAAAGGACAAAATAACCACACGCTTACCCAAATCTTCGGGAGTTGTCAAACGCTTGGAAAGGTTGGATACGTTTGCGTTTTTGTTTGCCGCATTCGAAGAATCAATAGTTTTTCTTATAATTTTGGCGCTGTTTATCAGCGGAATGCAGTATGCCGACGAGGCTTTGTTCTCAATAGTTTTAGCCTTTGGCATACATCTGCTGGTTAATGTGGTGAAAGCTATTTTCTTTCGCGGATATGTGCCCGGATTTTCCACGGCAGTTTTGTTTCTTGTTCCGTTATGGTTTATTCTTTACTTCTTCTGTGTTTCACATTATCTGTGGGAAATCATACTTTTAGCCATTGGCGGCGTCGTGTTTCTTGAAGTGAACAGGATTTTTGCCTTTTGGCTCGGTTGGAAAACAAGTCTTGTTATCCGCAAACTGCACAAAACGATAACAAAAAAGCCCGCAGCGTGAACCGCTTGCGGACTTGTATTTCTTAAATCACCAGTCTTAGTTTATTTGAGCCGCCATTTCCCGTTGAACTTCACCACCGGAACGGCTATCTCCTCCTTTGTGCTGTCGCCATACGTGATGTCGACTCTTACAACCGAATACGTGTCTTTTTCGTTGGTATTTTCTGCAATTGCTTTCACGTTTGCTATGCCGTTTCTCTCTTTCTTTTCATTCTCGGCGGCCTGTTTGAGCACATTTATAAGGCTCTTGTGATATCTTTCCGGTATGCTGTCGTAACTCTGCACACACAAAAGATACTGTTCATACTCACCCTTAATCAGATGATTGTATGCCGTTTCAACGATTTCCGACGGCGTAGCTTTTTCCACAAAGCTGTCTTTTTTTTCAGACGAGCACGAAATCGCCAGAACCGTCAAAGCCGAAACTACAAGAAAGCGGAGTTTCATCTTATTTGTGGCGAATGAAAATATTGATGGGCGTGCCGCTGAAATTCCAGTTCTCGCGAATGCGGTTTTCAAGGAAACGACGATAATGTTCCTTTACGTATTGCGGCAAATTGGCAAAGAATGCAAACGACGGCACACGCGTGTTGGGAAGCTGCGTGCAATATTTAATCTTGATGTATTTGCCCTTGGTTGCAGGCGGGGGAGTTTCCTCGATAAGCGGCAGCATTATGTCGTTTAGCTTCGGAGTGGAAACTTTGGTGGTGCGGCGCGTATACACGTCCTTTGCCGTTTCGAGCACCTTGAATATGCGTTGTTTGGTAAGCGCCGAAGCAAAAATTATAGGGAAGTCCACAAACGGAGCCATGCGGGCGCGAATTGCGTCGATGTAGTCGAATTGTGCCTGCTGCGACTTGTCTTCAACCAAGTCCCACTTGTTCACAACAACAACCAATCCCGTTGCGTTTCTCTGGATTACCTGGAAAATATTCATGTCCTGCGTTCCTATTCCCTGCGTTGCATCAATCATTAGAATCGATACGTCGGCAGATTCAATGGCACGTATCGAACGGAGAACGCTATAATATTCCAAATCCTCGTTTACCTTGTTTTTTTTGCGGATTCCCGCTGTGTCTACAATGTAGAAGTCGAAACCGAACTTTGTGTATCGCGTGGATATAGCGTCTCTTGTGGTTCCGGCAATGTCGGTAACAATATTTCTGTCCTCGCCGATAAATGCGTTAATCAAGCTGCTTTTTCCTACATTCGGACGGCCCACAACGGCAAAGTGCGGAATTCCTTCGTCTTCGTCAGCACCGCTTTCTTTGGGCAACTTGGAAATTATCAAGTCAAGCAATTCACCCGTTCCGCTGCCTGTAGCGGAACTAATAGCTATGGGATCGCCCAAACCTAAACGGTAGAATTCTGAACTTGAAAAGACATCGGCGCTGTTGTCGGCCTTGTTTGCCACAAGAATCACCGGAAGTTTTGCACGGCGCAGAATATTGGCCACCTCGTCGTCGAGATCGGTAATACCATTCTTCACGTCAACCAGAAAAAGCACGACATCGGCCTCTTGGGTAGCCACCATAACCTGTTTGCGAATCTCTTCCTCAAAAATATCTTCGCTATTAACAACCCAACCTCCCGTATCAACAACCGAGAAAGTCCTGCCGTTCCAAAGAACTTTGCCGTATTGTCTGTCGCGGGTGGTGCCGGCTTCGTCGCTCACGATAGCGCGCCGCGTCTCTGTGAGACGATTAAAAAGAGTTGACTTGCCCACATTCGGACGCCCAACGATAGCTATTAAATTTCCCATTGTTGTTCGGATTTGTTTGTTGTTATGTTGTTTTGGATTGGTTATTTAGGCTCGTAGCCGAAACTTTCGAGAGATTTTGATGAGTTCCGCCAATTCGAATCTACCTTGACAAACAGATTAAGATAGACCTTTTTGTCAAAGAACTTCTGAATATCTCTGCGAGCTTCCTCGCCTACTCGTTTCAAGGCCACGCCGCCGTGCCCGATAATGATGCCTTTTTGACTGTCGCGCTCCACGTAAATCGTAGCACGGATACGCAGTAATTTTTCAGATTCTTTGAATTCCGTTACAAGCACTTCAACAGAATAAGGAATCTCCTTGTCGTAATAGAGCAGTATCTTTTCGCGAATTATCTCGGAAACGATGAATTTTGAAGGCTTGTCGGTGAGTTGATCTTTGTCGAAATAATTCGGAGATTCGGGAAGCAATTCCACGATACGCCTCATTATATTGTCGACATTAAACTTTACTTTCGCAGAAAGCGGTACGATTTCCGCTTGCGGGATTTGTGTGTGCCAGTATTCAACGAGTTTTGTAACGTCTTGCTCGTTGCTCAAGTCAATCTTGTTTATAAGAACAAGGATAGGGATTCTCAAATTTTTTACTTTGGCAATGAAATCCTCGTTCTTGGATTGCTTTTCAACGGTGTCGGTTACATAAAGAAGAATGTCTGCGTCCTCGAGTGAAGAAACCGAGAACGCAAGCATATCTTCCTGTAGTTTATAGTTGGGCTTAAGCACGCCCGGCGTATCAGAGAATACAATTTGATATTCATCGGTTGATACAATTCCGAGAATTCTATGCCTCGTGGTTTGAGCCTTAAACGTGGCAATGGAAATCCTCTCGCCGACAAATAAGTTCATCAGCGTTGATTTTCCGACGTTCGGATTTCCGACAATGCTTACAAAGCCCGCCTTGTGCATCTGATTTATTTCGAAGGTTTATAGTCGTAAGCCCATTTGAGATAGGAAGCGCCCCAAACAAATCCGGCGCCAAACGCACAGAATATGAGGTTGTCTCCCCTCTTGAGCTGACTTTCATAATCCCAAAGCGCAAGCGGAAGAGTAGCTCCCGAGGTGTTTCCGTAACGTTGGATATCCATCATCACTTTCTCCATGGGAACTTCAAGACGTTTGGCAACAGCCTCGATAATTCTCACATTGGCCTGATGAGGTACGACCCAAGTGATATTTTCTTTGGAAAGATTGTTACGCTCTGCGATTACAGTACAAGCGTCGCTCATATTGGTAACGGCGAACTTGAACACTGTGCGACCTTCCTGGTGAAGATAATGAAGATGGTGGTCTATCGTGAAATGCGTGGGAGGACAAACGGAACCGCCGCCCTTTTGTACGAGGAAAGGAAGTCCCTTGCCGTCGGTACGCAAATAGGAATCAATCAAGCCAAAATCCTCTTCGGTCGGTTCGAGTAGCACAGCGCCTGCACCATCTCCGAAGATAGGACAAGTGGAACGGTCGGTGTAGTCCACAATTGAGGAAAGTTTATCAGCACCGCAGACAATAACTTTCTTATAACGCCCGCTGCGAATAAGATTTGCCCCAAGGTCCAAACCGAAAAGGAAACCGCAGCATGCTGCTTCCATATCGAATGTAAAAGCATTGGTCATGCCGAGACGGCCAAGCACAATAGAACCTGTAGAAGGGAGATGATAGTCGGGAGTTGAGGTTGCCATCACAAGGCAATCTATTTCTTTTGGATCAGTACCGGTGCGTTCCAAAAGTTGTTTCACGGCTTTGCGTGCCATATAGCTCGTGCCAAGACCTTCTTCGTTAAGAATACGACGTTCCTTGACGCCGATACGCGTCATAATCCACTCGTCGTTGGTGTCAACCATTCTCGAAAGTTCGTCATTGGTAAGTACGTATTCGGGAACGTATCCGCCCACGCCGGTAATGACTGCATTTATATTATTAGCCATTTTTGCTTATTTTATTACATACAACAACTTGAAGACCATGCGAAAGTCGCGCAGCCCCCAAGTCTTTATACTTTTTGTAGTGCGAGCAAATTTACGCTTCTGCGCTCTTTTCGATAGCCACTTTGCCACGATAGTGTCCGCAATCGGGGCAAACGGTGTGATATACGTGCAACGAGCCACAGTTAGGGCAAACTGCGAGTGTAGGAGCTACTGCCTTATCATGGGTTCTGCGCTTAAGTGTGCGGGTCTTGGATTGTCTTCTTTTAGGATGTGCCATTTTATTCCAATTATTTATTTTGTTATTATATTATTATATTTCATTAGTTTGCTCTTTGATTTCCGAGGAATGATCTTCGAGCCACTTCGTAATTGCGGGGTTGCATTCTCCTTCCTGGTGTACATGTACCGACGGAACGTTGAGAGCTAATGTTTCGAAGATGCGGTGTGATAAATCCAATGTGCCGTCGGCGCGTGCCGTGAGCAAATCTTCGTCGTCGCATTCCTGCATTTCGTTGCAACAGATTACCTTCACGCAGTCGGCAAGACTGGTCTCGTAGTCCATATCTTCGAGACAGCGGGTGCAAGGTACGTGCAAAACTCCCTTTACGTTGTAATTGGCAATATAGTCGTATTTTGCGTCTTGCGATTTCTTTACATCGATAGAAACTTCTATGTCTCCGCCGGTAATGTCTTCGTTGTTGAAATCCTGGAAAAAGGCATCGTCAAGACGAAAACTGTTTTCCCCGCCTTTCAATGCTAATTCTTTGATATTTATAACACAACGCGCCATTTCGTATACGCATACTACTAAAAGCGACCGCAAATTTATGATTTTTTGCCCGAATAGCGAAGTGTATTGCTGGAAAATCGTCAAAATATTGTATTTCATCTGCGTGTTTGCACTTTTCGCAGTGTTTAAGAGGTGTGTTATAAATTATCTTTTTACTTTTGCCTGCAAAACAAAACTTTATATGAGCGCGATTATAATGTGGTGTCTCGCACACCTGAACTATTGGACAATTATTTTGTTTATGGCAGTGGAAAGTTCGTTTATTCCTTTTCCTTCCGAAGTGGTTGTCCCACCTGCTGCATGGCTTGCCGCAAATGGCGAAAACGGTTTGAATCTTATTGGAGTGGTTATAGCAGCCACGATAGGCGCGGATATAGGCGCGATAGCCAACTATATGCTTGCCAAGATACTTGGCCGTCCTATCGTTTATGCTTTTGCGCGTTCCAAGTTCGGTCATCTTTGCCTGATTAATGAGGAAAAGGTGAAACATGCCGAGGCATTTTTTGAACACCATGGCGCATCGTCCACATTCTTCGGGCGTCTCGTTCCGGCTGTAAGGCAACTGATTTCAATTCCAGCCGGTCTTGCCAAGATGCATTTCGGCAAATTCTTGCTGTTCACCACTCTCGGAGCCGGGGCATGGAACATTGTGCTTGCCGCAATAGGTTATTCGCTTTCGAAAGTGCCCGGAATGAAAACCACCGAGGATATCGCCAATCTTTCCTCAAAATACAGCCACGCGATAGGCTATGGCATTCTTGCGATAGTGGCTGTGGTTTTGATTGTGATGATTGTGAAAAAAGTAATAGCCAAACAAAAAGAACAGAAATAAGCTATGGACCATCTTCCAAACGACCCTGCAATTTTGGTGTCGAGTGTAAACATGTTGCTAAGGGACAACGAATACGACACCTTTGAGGAATTGTGTAATTGTTTCAACCGAAATCCCGAAGAGGTGAAGGAATTTCTTGGCAAAAACGGATACGTTTACAACGAGGAGCAGAAACAGATACGCCCCATAGGGTTTGACGAGGCGTGAACCCATGATCTCGAAATACGCAATAGAAACCGCTTACAGTTTCTTTCATCAAAAACAGCGTGTGTACGTGCATTCCGGCATACCGTCTCAGAGAGACGATATTGAATACGCCATTGCGTCGTATGTAGAGAAGATGAGCGCGGAGCTTTACCGCGAAATTTCGTGCGGGAAGCCTGATTTCCTTATGAGCCACGACAGTTTTGCAACGGATATAGACAATGCCGTTGATAGGCTTGAAAAAATGATGTAGCCAAGCGGCATCGGCGGAATGTTGAACGGGGTGGCAAAAAACACAAGGGAATCAAATTTTGAGTTGCTGCGTATTGTGGCAATGACGTTTATTGTTGTCCATCATTTCCTTATTGCCACGGGAAAGGTGGACTATTTTCATGTCGGGAGATACGGCGGAGAATTCGCAAACTCGTTTCTCGTGTGCGGGGTGAACTGTTTTATTCTGATTTCGGGATATTTCGGAATAAAACTCAGGGCTTCGGGATTTTTTAAGTTTGTTTTCACGATACTTTTCGTTGCTTTGGTTGAAACTGTGCTTGCTTCCGTTTCGGGCATAAGCCATTACTTCAACCTTCGCTACGCCATTCATCGCATAATTCCCGTTTTCAGCGACAGCAACTGGTTCGTTCCGTCGTATATAGGGCTCATGCTTGTGTCTCCGGTGCTCAACAAAGCCACGGCAAACGCTTCGCAAAAGGAACTCACGGCATGGGCGGCGATTGTTGCGGCTCTCAATTTCTACGCCTACGCATTCAGCATCACTCCCGTGAATTCTACGGGCTACAATCTCTTTCATTTTATAAGTTTGTATGTATTCGGGCAGTTTTTCCGCCGTGTTCCGTTGCGCTGCAACGGTTTCGCGGCGTTGGCAATATATATTGCGTCAAGCGTAGCTGCATATATCGTTTCCCTGCTTGTTGCTCCCGGATTTACGGCATACTCCTACAACAGTCCTCAAATCCTTGTCGCATCGTGCGGCTTGTTCGTGTTTTTCTCCAAAATCCGTCTCCGCAGCCGTGTGGTCAATCTCATAGCCTCGGGAATGTTTTGCGTTTTTCTGTTCCACTATTCCATTATATATAACCTTAAAGACGGATATACAGCCATTGAAGTGGTGTGTGTGTTTCTCGTTGCATTTTTAGGGGGAACGCTCATAGGTTTGGCGGCAAACCGCCTTTGGCGTATGGTGTGGAATATATTGCCCACGCAAAGGCGATGATTCCGTTTTGTTGCGCTTGTTTTTCCCGGGAAATCCCATGTTTTTTGA
>CAVFYC010000008.1:0-48413 GCA_963626585.1 Christensenellaceae bacterium Phil1
GCATTGCATTTCTCTACAAAAATACAGGCATCTGCATTACGAAAAAGCTATAACGGCATCTCGTAAAAACGATGTCAGACATAATTTAAACGATGTCAGACATTGTTTAAATTATGTCTGACATCGGAAAGACGTTTTTAAAGTCAAGAAAATCAGTATAATAAAAAAGCACTGCTATCAAGCCTGACAGCAATGCTTTTTCTCATCTTTATGGTTGCAAAACCTATTCGTTACTCCACATATAGCGGTAATTAAACCTGCGGTTGGGAGCCGTGTCGCCTCCGAGCGCAAGACCGATTGGCGATTTCAAGTCTGCAGGATTGTCCGCCCATTTGAAATCGAACGTTATATTGTTGCCCTTTGCTCCGATATACTTTCTCGGTATGTTCACGTAGTAATCCTTGCCGTCTACGCGGGTTTCTATTTTCGCCATTTCTTTCCATTGGGCCGTGCTGTCGGCATTAACGCCGATGCATTTCAGGAGTTTTCCGTCTGAAACCATATAGTCGTATCCGTTCCAACCTGTTAGGCTATTTTTGTCAGTATCCAGGAAGAGCAACATCCAACCTTCGGGCTGCGGCTTCGAGATATTGTCGGCAGCAGATACGCGAAACATCACGTTTTTCTTTGTTACCCCAACTTTGGTTAGCACTATATCGTTTCGCCCGAGCGTATCTTTGTAGTGCAATCCCGAATATCCGTCCCAATCTCTGTGGACAATGTCGCCCTTTGTATCGCGGTATTCCGTTTTTTCATTATCCCAGGACGTAAAATAGCCGTGGTTTTCCGGAATGGGACGCACGCCTTTATACTTTCGTATATTTGCCGCCATCTGCATATAGTAGTTGTCGGAAAAACCGCCCTTCATAGGCCCGATAGTACGGTTGAACTCTTCATTATATTGGTCTACGAAGAAATAATTTGTACCCGGACGACGCATAAAAGTTACTGCCGGGTCCTGCATGAACTTACCTGCGGTCCATTCATTCCAGTCGTTGAGATAAATAAACGAAGGGTCAACGCTCAAAGCTTCGTCCCAACGATCCTGAAAATAGATGCCGTATGCCGTGGGGCGCTCCATTTTCTTTCCAAACTCAGGGACGTATGCCGGAACAGGCAAATCGTATTGGTCAAATTGGGGCTCGCCCGTCTGTTGCCGCCACGATTTTCCGATAAGCGAGACGGGGTGTTGCGCAGGAGTAACCGAGATTTCCTCTATCTCACCATTGTGCCGCGAAGCACGCTCACGGGGAGTAAGATTCTGCACCTGCTTGTCGCCAAGGTCGAGACCGAATGTCCAATAATCTTCCGTGCCCACAAGACGTTTGCCGTTCCATTTATAATATCCCCACCACATGCTGCGAAGAGTGAAGAAGTCAAGAATATATTGCGGGTAGTACGAAATAAACTGCTTGGTGTAAATACTGTCGCCGTAATGCGGATTAGCAGGATTGGTTACCGCATCGGCATCATAGAGAAAGTTTTGGAATTTGGCGGGCTTCGGACTCACGGCGTCAAACGTGGGATCTACATTATATAGGAACAATGGTTTTCCGTCGCGGTAATACCACAAATCTTTATAGCGGCCGGGGCGATAAATACGCTCAAAGATTTCCTGAGCACAATATATAGGAACGCCGTTAAACACCCAAAAACAAAACTTTGGCACCTTTTGTCCGCCGTTTTGCATCTCTTCCATTATTTTGAACATCTGCTCCCATTCTTCCCAGTATCTTACAGAATTCGTTACATCGAGAATTAGAACGTCAACTCCCGCATCGGCAAGCGCGGACAAGTCGTGGCGAATAACATATGGGTCGGCAGAAAGAAAATAACCCAGTTCCGGTTCTCCCCAATGGTAATATCCGCCATACTCCTGCCATATCTGTTTTGTTCCGTCGAGACGTGCGGAAGGATCTTTGCGGAGTATTTTCGTTATATCCCCTTTATAGGGCGGCGTGCCTGCGTGATTGTTTTGCGTGTGCCAGGTGATGTAGAACATTCCCACGTCTCTTGTTTTGTCGGTTTTCAGTTTTCCCGCTTCGTTTTGCGTAGGTTGTATGCGCCCCGCGCCATCTGTTCCTACCCAAGTGTCGGGATAAATGTCCCAAGAAAGGTTTTCGTTTTGATTCTGTGCCGAAAGCGGGGAAACGGCAAGCGACAAAAGAGCGAGTATAGCCGGAATTCTATGTTTCATGTTTGGATTGATTCGAGCAGCCTGCCGCATGGTATTTCACAGCAGGCATATTATATATATTGTATAGGTGCAAAAATAAAAAATGTCGGTCATACCAACGATATGACCGACTGTTTTTATTTCTTCAAAGGATTGTTGCCGTTTTATTTCGCAGCTTCGGGAGTGCCCATCGAATATGACGGCTGCCCTGTGAAGAATCCTTTGCTTTGCCACAGTTTTTCCACGGGCGCGATGCGGCGTGTGAAATCTGCGAGGTTTTTGTTTTCAACTTTTGTCCAACCACATTCAGCGTATGCCGCAAGGCGCGGGAATGTCTGGAAATATAGTCTTGCAGCTGTAGGAGTGCGTTCGCCCCACATTTGGCAACCGAGGCCGAGTATCTTGGCATTTTGTTCCGGAGTGAGGTCGTCGAAATACGGGTTGAAGCTATAGGAATGAGCAAGCGGTATTGCTTCGTAGGGATAATCGAGATAGGTAAACACGCGATTGGAATTGACCACATTGAAACCTTTCTTGATTGCTTTCTTTGCGAGCTCGGTGGAACCGTCCCAGAACTGCACGAGCGTACCCGGTTCAAGGGTTACAGCAGAGTTCTCGCCGCGGTTGGCTTCCTCGTGAACATTGTCGCCGGTAATCTCGTTCCAACCGATGAGTTTCACTCCTTTTTTGTCGAGATACTTCTGAAGGCTGTTTATAGTGTAGAGCTGCATGTCGGGATAGGTTTTAAGACCGTGTTCCTGCATGAACTTTTTGATTCTGTCGTTTTTTGTCCAGCGCGAATAGTTAGCCTCGTCGCCGCCGATGTGTACAATTTTCGCGGGGAAGAGTTTTACTACTTGGTTAAGCGTAGTTTCGATGAACTTCTTGAATTCCGGTGCAACCACATCGTATATTGCGGGGTCGGTATCATTGTCGCCTTTTGCCATAAGTTCGGGATAAACGTGAGCAGCTGCGAAGCAATGGCCCGGGACCTCTATTTCAGGAATCACGCGAACGCCTCTCTCGGCGCAATAGTTAACCACTTCTTTGATTTCGTCCTGTGTGTAATAAGCGCGGTCGCGGTTGGGATAAGCTTCCTTCCATTTGTCGGCGCCGAGGAACCAGTGGCTGTTATCGCTGAGCGAACCTTCGCTCGTTAGTTTGGGATATCCTTTTATTTCGATGCGCCAGCCCGGATCGTCCACCAAATGCCAGTGGAACGTATTCATCTTCAAGCGCACCATTTCATTGACAAGGCGTTTCACCATTGCCATGCCGTGGAAATGACGGCTTTCGTCGAGCATATATGCACGCCACCCGAATTCGGGCCAGTCGGTTATTTTACAAACGTTGGCCGTAAAGTTTCCGTTTTCGTTCTTCAACATTTGTCTGATGCTCTCTATAGCGTAAATTGCACCGCTACGGTCGTCTGCCACAGCAGCCACAGCGGGTTTCTTCTTGTCGCTAACTTCGAGAGTATATCCCTCGCTGTGTCCGGAAGCCTTGCCCATGGAGATTGCAATATCGGCCTGAGAAGCCGAAGACACCATGACGGGCGAAATGCCTGCCTCCTTGAATTGTGCCGTAAGGTAAGCTTTGCTTATTTTGGCTTTCTTGTCGACATACACCTTGGGACTTGCCGAAACAGATGCCTTGCCAGCCTGAAGCCTTACCACCTGCGGCTGCGGAACTATGGTTATCTGTGCGGCACAATGCTTTGCCGGAAAAATGAGTAGCGCTGCGGCTACACTTGCCACTAACGTTTTGCCAAAAGATTTCTTCATTTTTATATCTATGTTTTTATTGTTTTCTAGGCTACACCATTGTTATTCATTGCAAATATAGCAATTATGATTGAAATGCACAATTTTTACAGACAAAGCGTCCCTATTCCACTGCATTTGCCTGCAATTTACTTTTCCGCGCAGTTTTTCCACATCATTTGCCACATGGTTTTACGCACTTTTTACGTCGAAAAAACTCCGACGCATCTAATTTAAATTCCGCCGCATCTAATTTAAATTTCATGGCCCGGAGTTTTTACGAGATGCCGTGTAGTTTTTCGGGCGATGCTTAAAAACTATACAAAGAACAGTCCCACACAACACATGCCGCATGGGACTGCTCAAGTAATAACCCAGAAAATTATAGAATGAAAAATTTCAAAATCCTTATTTCCCCTTGTTTTTGATATGCTCCTCGTATTCGGCAAGTTCACGCTCGCCAAAATGAGCAAGTCCGTAATGCTCGTCATGCTGACTGAGGTCGAGACCCACACGCTCGCTCTGTATGCTCACTCGCATGGGAATGAACTTGTCGATAAGCCAATAGCCAAAGTAGCTCATGCCGAACGTGTAGACAAACACTATCACCACGGCGAGAATGTGGTAGAGGAATATTATCAAACCGTCGGTAGTTCCGGCAATAAGGCCTTCGTGAATGAAGATACCGGTCATAATCGTACCTACGATACCACCCGTTCCGTGAGTAGGGAACACATCGAGCGCGTCGTCAATTCTGCTGTGAGAACGCCAGAATACCGCAATGTTGCAAATTATTGAAATCGCAAATGAAATAAATATAGTTTGTCCTACACTCACATATCCTGCCGACGGCGTACAAGCTACGAGACCCACTACGCAGCCTACCGCCGCTCCCATAGCCGACGGTTTGCGCCCGCGAAGGCAATCGAAGAAAATCCAAGTCATCATAGCCGTAGCCGAAGCCGTTGTGGTATTAAGGAAAGCCTTTACCGCCTGTCCGTCGGCGTGAAGCGAACTTCCGGCATTGAACCCAAACCAGCCAAGCCACAACAACGCTGCGCCGAGAAGCACGAACGGAATATTTGCAGGCTCTTCATCTTTCGTCGAAGTGCGGCGCTTGCCAAGGAAGATAGCTCCGGCCAAAGCTGCAACGCCCGAAGATGCATGCACCACGATACCTCCGGCGAAATCTATCACACCCCATTTCATGAACAAGCCATCAGGGTGCCACGTCAAGTGAGCCAGCGGACAATATATAAATACAAAGAAGAATATCATGAAAAACAAATACGCCGAAAAGCGCACGCGCTCAGCAAAAGAACCCGTTATGAGCGAAGGAGTAATGATCGCAAATTTCATCTGAAACAGCGCGTAAAGCGCAAGAGGAATTGTAGCTCCGCCGAGAATCTTTCCCGTAGGCGTGGTATAGACTGCCGCACCCACGTTCTGGAACATCGCAAAAGTTGTAGGGTTTCCAATCACCCCGCCGATATCATCTCCGAAACACAAGCTGAAACCAAATGCAACCCACAACACGGTAATTATTCCCATCGCGATGAAACTTTGCAACATTGTGGATATCACGTTTCGCGCGCCTACCATTCCGCCGTAAAAGAACGAGAGACCGGGGGTCATCATAAGCACGAAAATCGTGGCAGTAATAAGCCAAGCCACATCGGCAGCGCTTATCGTTGAAAAATCACAGTCAAAACTCGGTTCTGAACTGAACAAGCCGGCAATGGTAATGATTACCATCACTCCCATAAGGATAATCCATTTTTTCTTAATCTTCATAGTAATATTTCTTTTTGTCTGTTTGTCGCACAAAAATAGTTCTTTTGTTCACAAAAACAGACCTTTTATTTTCACAAATGCAAGTAAAATTTATTTTAGCCTATAAAAATGCCAACTAAACTTTTGAAAAACGAACTTTTTGCCGTGTAAATTTGTTTTTATCCGACATTTTGCATTTAATAACCGAGGTTGTTTTTACACAATGCCACTTTTTCGCAAATATATGCCCTATCGGCGGCGTGGCATGCGAGGGAAAACGAAAAAGGGCGCGAGGATTTCTCCCCACGCCCCTTGGCGATGTTCTTTTACGGATTATGCGTCAGAGCGGCGCGTTTAATATTCTTCCTCGTTGAAGAAGAAATCTTCCTTAGTAGGATAGTCCGGCCACACGTCTTCGATGTTTTCATACACTTCGCCTTCGTCTTCGAGCTCCTGAAGGTTTTCGATAACTTCCATAGGGGCGCCCGAGCGCGTAGCATAGTCAATCAACTCGTCTTTAGTAGCGGGCCAAGGTGCATCTTCGAGTTTTGAGGCTAATTCCAGTGTCCAATACATAGTTTTAAATGCTTTATATTCAGAAAACGGCGCAAAATTACAATGTTATTCCGAATAACAAAGAAAAATCGCGGGAAATTTTGTTTTTGTTGAGGCAAATATATAATGTAACATGCGGCAAGGTTTTCCACAAGCCGCATGTCCGCTGTGTTTCACGCCATTTATTTCAGAAACTGACTATATAATTTTGTTTGTTGAGGTTTGCATTGAAAAACACAAAGCCCACTTCGTAGAGGTCAAAGGTTACTATTGCGCGCGGGTCGGAACAAATCTCGTTCCAACGGCTTTCGTTTTCGCGCGAGTCGTGTATTCCGCCGGCGGCAAAGAATGTGGTTTCGCCGGCACACTGCGCCGTGATATGAAAAACGGTGAGAATGTCGGTATCTCCTGCTGCAAACACGAATTCAAGCCCTCGCGACGGCATTTGTTCGGGCAGCGGATAAATGGAAACCTCTGCATTACAACTTCCTGCGGCTATATATTCGGCCGTAAGCGCCGACTTCGCGCCCACAAGCACTGCCGCACGCGGGTGGCAGTAGTTTGCCGCGCGAAACATCAGTTTGTCGCCTTTCGACGTCAGTCCCCGTTGTGCCGAAGAGCGTTTGCGGCGACGTTTTTTCAGTTCTTTATAAGCGTAATACCGTCCTTTTTCATACACCACGCCTTTGACGAAATCATAGGCAAAAGGGGAATGAATTCCATAGCCGTTGCGGTTGCGAAATCTCCGCATTCGAACAAGTAGTCGCTTGATGTTTTTCAAACTAAGTGTCATTTCTGGTACAAAAATACATATAATTGTTAATTACACATGGCATTCGCGACACCTAATCGAAAAAAAACATAAAATCCCATATAATATTTTCGTATCAAACCGCATCTTAAATAAAACTCTGTATATTTGCAACGTGTTTTTCATAGTATTAGATTTAAGGTTAACAAGATTGGGATACGGCGGTATCCCATTTTTTTTTGCCTTATAGAGAAACATGTTATTGATATTAAGCATAATACGAATTTCATTAGAGAGTTTTGTAACGATATCAGAGATAGTCTTTTACGAGGTCAGACATAATTTAAATTCCGACGCATCTAATTTAAATTACATGGCCCGGAGTTTTTGCGACAACGCATCTCGTAAAATTTCATTGCAATGCGTCGAGAATTTCTCTTATTGTCTTGCCGTTTACGGGGTGTTTCAAATCGGGGGCGATGGCTGCTAGCGGCTGCAAAACAAACCTCCGTTCACACAGATGCGGGTGAGGAATCACGAGCTGCGGCGTGGAAACCACAAGATCGTCATAAAAAAGTATGTCGATGTCTATCGTGCGGTCGTGATACACTCCGTTTTCCGATTTCTGCGTCCGTCCCAGTTCCCGCTCCACACGTTGCGTTGCCTCGAGTGCTTCAACGGGCGAGAGCATGGTGGAAAATTCGCCCGCCGTATTGAGAAAAAGATTTTCCGAACAGAAACCTTCGGGCTTTGTAAGCATACAGGGGGCAACAGAAACGGGCTTCAAACCCTCGGATTCGAGAAGTTTGAAAGCCCGTCGTATAGTTTCTTCCCTGCTGCCCAGATTTGAGCCGAATGCAAGGTATATGCTATGATTCATTAGTCGATTATGAGCATTGCATCACCATATGGACCGAATTTATAATCGTCCTTGAGCGCCACTTTATAGGCATTCATCACATTTTCATAGCCTCCGTAGGCTGTGGTGAGCATAAGAAGCGTGCTCAAAGGCAATTCAAAATTCACAACCATGGCATTGGCGATATGGAAATCGTAGGGCGGGAAAATAAACTTGTTTGTCCAGCCCTCATATTGCTTGAGGTGGTTGTCGGCGCCCACTGCCGTTTCGAGCGCACGCTGCACAGTTGTTCCGACAGCCACAACCTTGTGTCCGCCGTCGATTGCACGGTTCACGATGTCGCAGCATTCTTTCTCCACAAACATCTGCTCCGAATCCATCTTGTGTTTCGTGAGGTCTTCAACGTCGGTAGAGCGGAATGTTCCCAATCCACAGTGCATTGTAAGGAATGCAAAGTCGATTCCTTTGATTTCCATTCTCTTCATAAGCTCGCGCGAGAAATGCAAACCGCTCGCAGGAGCCGTTACCGCGCCTTCGTTTTTCGCGAAGATGGTCTGGAATCTTTCCAAGTCCTCAGCTTCTACGTCTCTTTTGATGAATTTGGGCAGCGGAGCTTCGCCAAGAGCGTAAAGCTGACGCTTGAATTCATCATGAGGACCGTCGTAGAGAAAACGTAATGTACGTCCGCGGCTCGTGGTATTGTCTATCACTTCCGCCATAATGCTTCCGTCCTCTCCGAAGAAGAGCTTGTTTCCGATTCTAATCTTTCTTGCCGGGTCGACAAGCACGTCCCACAAGCGCAGCTCGGGATTGAGTTCGCGCAAAAGGAACACCTCGATTTTTGCACCCGTCTTTTCTTTCAGACCATAAAGCCGCGCAGGAAAAACCTTGGTATCGTTGAACACGAAAACGTCATGCTCGTCGAAATAATTGATTATCTCCTTGAACATCTTGTGCTCGATTTTCCCGGTGGTGCGGTGAAGCACAATCATGCGCGACTCGTCGCGGTGGTGAGCGGGATAAAGAGCTATTTTCTCGTCAGGCAGTTTGAACTTGAATTGAGATAATTTCATATTATATTGGTATGTTTTTATTTATTTGCTGTTTTTGTGCCGCTTACATCGGGAATCTCCACATCGATACCCTTAAGCCATTCGTCGAAATGCTCCGGATTCATGCTTTGGTCGGCTCTGTACTGTCCGATTCTCGTTCGGCGCAAGGCTGTAAGGTATGCCCCGCTTCCAAGAGCCTCGCCAATATCGCGGGCAAGCGCCCGGATATACGTTCCCTTGCCGCAATGCACGCGTATCTTTATATCTGGCATGGAATATTCCAGGAGTTCTATTTCGTAGATGTGCAGAGGCTTTGCCTTAAGTTGCACCTCCTTGCCCTTGCGGGCCAGATGATAGGCATGTTTCCCGTCTACTTTGCAAGCAGAATAGATGGGCGGCACCTGAAGTATGTCTCCCTCGAATTTGCGGAGCGTCTGTTCCACAAGTTCGCGAGTTATATGTTCAACGGGAAAGGTTGCATTTTCGGGGTGCTCCATATCATAACTCGCCGTTGTGGCTCCTAAACGCAACGTAGCCTCATATTCTTTGTCGAGCATCTGCAACTCCTCGATTTTCTTAGTGGCCTTGCCCGTACACAAAAGCAACACGCCGGTAGCCAAAGGGTCGAGCGTACCCGCGTGTCCCACTTTGATTTTTCTTCCGTCCATTCTTGACGTTAAGGTGTTCCTTACATAATAAACTATCTTGAACGACGTAGCTTTGTAGGGCTTGTCGAAAGCCAAAATCTCACCATCAAAAAAATTCATCAGTCTACCATTTGCAAATTATAACCCATGGCAAGAAGAACTAATATGACTCCGCCCACCACAATACGGTACCAGCCGAAAGCTGCGAACCCGTATTTTGTTACGTAGTTGATGAAAAATTTAATTGCGAGTATTGCCACGATAAATGCGACAATCGAACCGAGAATTAGAGTGAACAAATTATCGCCCTGCATCAATATCGAGCCTTCTCCGCCCTTTATCATTTTGTAGGTCTCAAGACATGTAGCCCCGAACATCGTTGGCACTGCGAGGAAAAACGAGAATTCGGCCGCCGCTTTGCGTGTAAGTTTTTGCGACATGCCACCTACGATTGTCGACATCGAACGCGAAACGCCCGGAATCATGGAAATACATTGAATGAAGCCGATGATGAGCGCACGCTTATAGGTAAGTTTCGTTTTTTCGCTGCCTTTATTGAAAATCTTGTCGCAGAAAAGCATAAACACTCCGCCTATAATCAACATCCAAGCCACGAGCGCCACATTTCCGAGGTTTGCCTCTATCGCGTCATTGAATGCCAATCCGAGCACAACGGCCGGCAACACTCCTACCACAAGCCTCGCATAAAAGTCATACATTGCTTTCCAATAGCTCTTGCCTGAATTTCCTGCGTTGGGATAGAAAAAACGTTTCCAATAAAGGCAAATCACGGAGAGAATAGCGCCAAACTGAATGATAACGGTGAACGCTTTGACAAAAGGCGTGCTCTCCACTCCGAGAATGCTTTGCGTTATAATCATGTGCCCTGTGGAGGAAACGGGAAGGAATTCCGTCAGTCCTTCAACGATTGCAATAATAATGGTCTGTATAAAGTCCATTCGCGTCAAGCCTTATCAGAGGTGTCGTTGCCGTTGTTTTCCTCGCGTTTGTCTTTGGAGGGATAAATTATCGCCATTGCAATAATTACGAATCCCACGAAGCACATAGCAGGTGCGAGTTTTATGCGGCGTGCATCAAATATGGCGGGATCGAAATGGGTTTCGTCCGAGCCGCTGCCTGCCATAAAAATAAATCCAAGGATTACTATCGCCATACCAATGGCGAGCAGAATGAAATTTTTGCGTGTAAACGCGAGTTTGCTTTTATCCATTTTGATTTTTGTTATTTCTGTTTTTAAGAACGGTATATTTCGTCGGCACGCATACGCAGATATTTGTTCACCGACACGTATGCGCAAAGCAGGATAAGCACTATGCCACAACCCATAACGCTTCCGAGAGTTACAGTCCACACTCTCCAATCCACGTTGACGCTAAGCGAGGGATCGAAGTCAAGCAGCGCTACAATTCCAGCGGCAAGCATGGCACACGCCAACGCCGCAGCTATAAATCCCACCCAAAATGCACTTGCCATAAACGGGCGGCGGATAAACGACGAGCGTGCTCCAACGAGCTGCATCGTACGTATTTCAAAACGCCTCGAATATACGCTCAAGCGCATGGTATTGTTTATCAAAACAAACGACACAAACATAAGCAGCACCGCCACAACGAGCAACACTGTGCTCACTTTGCGGATATTGCGGTTGATGCTGTCCATAAGTTTGTCGGGATAATCCACATCTATAACGTAATGCTCCGCCTTGAGTGCCGGGATAACTCCGGCAAGACTGTCGCTGTTGGCATAATTTGCCTTGAGCCGCAATTCAAACGAGGCAGGCATCGGATTTGTGCCGTTGAATTCCGCAGGCTCACAGCCAAGAGCGGCCTGTTGTACCTTCTGGGCTTTCTCCTTTGAGACATACGCCACCCCTGCTGCGCACGGCATGTTCTTGAGACGTGTTTGCAGGGCATAAGCCTCGCCATTGGGCGTTTCGTCATCTAGCATCAGCGTTACCACAAAGTTCTCGCGCAACTGCACACTGAAATTCGCAGCCACGCTCACAAAGAATACCACGATACCAATAAGCACCAGCACGAGCGTTGTGCTTATGCACGATGTAACGGCGTTTAGTTTCCAGCCACCGCGCGATCTGTGTTTTTTGTTCATAATCTTTGGTATTACGACAACTTCTCAAATATATATATTATCGAGCTGCTTTTTTTCTTGTTGCACGAAGCCTTTGTCCAAGCTCTGAACCCCTGATAAAGTCCTTTGACAAAAGGATGCCTCGACCCTCTGTTTTTTTCCGAAAGCATGGATATGTAGAACCCGTCAAAGGGCATCGGACGCATGTCAACCAATTTGAATCCGTGCTGCTGCGCCACCAGTCGCATGGTATGGGGATTAAAATGCCAGAGATGCCGCGGCACATCATATGCAGCCCATTTCTCGCGATAGTGTTTCGCATCTGCACTTCCGCAGTTGGGCACGGCAATCACGAGACGCCCGTTGTTTTTAAGTAGCCGGTGCAGTTTTTGCCACTCCTCCGACAACTTATATATATGCTCCATCACGTGCCACATTGTTATCGCGTCGAAATTTTCGGCAGGGAATTTATCGAGCGCCGTGATATCCTCTTCGGTAATTCCGAAATGCTCCGCGGCAAATTTCCGAGCCCCGGCATCGATTTCCACCGCGTTCACGTAAAAACCGCACTTCTTCATTTCGTTTGCAAAATAGCCTGTGCCGGCACCGATATCGAGAAGTTTTCCCTCACGACTGCCCAGCGCTTCCATCACCAGGTTTGCCTTGCGATGCAACATCAAACTGCGCACACGATGATATATTTTGTTTACAATTCCCTTGCGCGTATCCGAATGTGAAATGTAGTCGGGAGAATGATAATACTTCCCCGCCTCTTGTTCTATAGGAGCATTTTGTGTGAAACGCATTCCGCAGGCATCACAGCCAAACACGTCGAATTCTTCGCCCGTAGCCGTAAAGTCAACAGCCGTAAACTTCTTTGCCACATGCTCCGAACCGCACGCCGGACACCGCGATATATATTGTCTGTCCATTCTAATCGCTAATTTCGTGCAAATATACGAAACTACACGCGTTTAACTCCCTTTTACCCTCGTTTTTCTTTTCTTCCGCTCCCAACACACGCTAAAATACAACGGATTTATTTGCCTTCAAGTAAGGAAAGGAGTCTCTTTAATTGCTAACAGATTTTTCCAAGCGCATTGCTTTTGCAGTGGGGCGTTATTGTGAAATAAAAAAGCAGTTGCGGAATTGGCAACTGCTTTTGTGGTGTGGACCAGATAGGGCTTGAACCTATGACCTCCAGATTATGAGTCTGTTGCTCTAACCAACTGAGCTACAAGTCCGGCTTTTGTGGAACTAATTCCCATTAAGCGGTGCAAAATTACGCTTTTTATGCGAACCGTGCAAATTTAAGGCGAAAAATTTTCCGAGTTTCTTTTCGCGGGTGTGTTTTTCCGTTTTCCGCTTCCTTATATAATATGTATGGGCACGCTCTTTTTTGTATCGAACTGCGTGAAGAAAAAAAGTGTGTTTGGAGGGCGAAAATACGACATCGGATATCGTGAAAACGATGTCAGACATAATTTAAATTCCGACGCATCTAATTTAAACTAGATGCCTTGGAATTTTGCGCTTGTGCAATGCTTTGAAAACCAGAGCGTATATAAGTCGGGAAAAATGGCTTCAAAAAGGGAGGAAAATAGGGTTCATAATTTCGGCAAACCGATGTTTCTCGCTACTTTCGCAAAAAATATTTCAGTTCGGGGGTTGGGAATTTCCCGGCCTGCTTGTATTACGTATGAACAGCTACTAAAAACGATGCAAGAACAGACGGAACATATCTTCAAGCGCAACTACAAAAAGATGTACCTATTGGCCAAGGCACTTCTTCGCGATGGCGACGCTGCGAAAGATGTTGTGAGCGATGTGTTTGTTGACATTGCCGGCGGAAAGTTGGAGGTGCTGCCCGAGACGGAGGAGAGTTTCCTGCTGATATGCGTAAAGAACCGCTGCATGAACGTGCTGAACCACACGAAAGTGGAGGAAAAAGTGGGAAAACTCATGATTGTGGAAACCGAAACCGACGAGGAGCCTGCCGAAAGGCTTATCGACAAGTTGGAATCGGTATTGGTTTTCATCAGAGAGGGTCTCACTCCGCAGACAGGGCGCATAATCAACATGCACTACCGCCAAAAAATGACCTACAAGGACATTGCCCAAAATCTGGGTATAAGCGAGGCGGCGGTTTACAAGCATCTCGCGCAAGGAATCAATAAACTTAAACAACATTTCAACCCTTGAACAAAATGGAAAAGACTGAAAAAATTCTGGATATCATAGAGCACCCCGAGCGTTACAGCGACGAGGAAATCAAAAGCGTGCTCAGCGACGAAGAAAGCCGTAAACTCTACAACACAATGGCGGAAACTGCGGCTGCAATGGACATGGAAATTCCAAAAATCGACGTAAACGAAGAATGGCGCAAGTTTGCCGCTGCCCATAGCGACATAGTTCCGCGGAAACCGCGCTTCACGTTCAGCCGCCGCGGCTTGACGAGAATTGCTGCCGTATTTGCGGGAGTGGTGATGCTTAGCGGTGTGTCGTTTGCCGCATATCATTACGTCAAGACGATACGCCACAACTCCTCCGTGAGCACCGAAAGCGCCGTATCTGCCGACGCCTCCGCACAAAAAGCGCAAGCAGGCGATACGATAAAGGTTGCTGCCATTGCAAAACCTGCCGTGAAAAAGACGTTTATCAATACAGCTCTTGGCAAAATGCTTCCCGAAATTGCGGAATACTACAATATTAAAGTGGTATTCAATGACGCTTCAATCAAAAGCCTCCGCATTTACTACGACTTTGACAGCCGCAAGGGGATAAACAAGATAGTGGACGAATTGAACCAGTTTGAAAACGTTAATCTCTCACTTAAAGACAACACTCTCACGGCAGAGTAACGCAATCTATGAAAAAGATTTTCTATATAATATTGCTGCTTGTCGCAGTGCAGGCAGCAAATGCACAACGCGTCTCGCGAGAATACAAGGAACGCTCCATGGCCGACGTGCTTATAGACCTCGACCGCGCAACATCGGCTTACAGAATAAGTTTCATCTATAACGAACTCGAAGACTACACTATCACAAAAACCATAAGCGACAAAACCATTCCCGAAGCCGTGAACGAAGTGGTGGGATACTACCCCATGAAAATCACAGTGGGCGACAGTTTGATTACAGTGGAATGCGTGAACAAGGCAAACCGCAAATTCGCCGGGCATATCGTTGACGAAAAAGGCGAGCCCGTAGTCTATGCAAACATTCAGCTGCTCAATCCTTCCGACTCCGCATTTATTACGGGCGGCGTGAGCAACGAAAACGGCGACTTCGTGATTCCGTGCACAGCGAAAGAGGTTGTGGCAAAATTTACATGCGTCGGATTTCAGCCTAAAAGCATTGCCACTCCCGTGGAAAAGGTGGGAAACATTACTATGCAGCCCAAAACCTACACGATAAACGGCGTGGTGGTGAAAGCATCGGCTCCAAAATACAAGATGATGCCCGGCGGAGTGAACATCAACGTGGAAAACTCGCTGCTGAGCCTCGCGGGAACGGCAAGCAACGTGCTCGGGGAACTTCCAAGGGTCAAGGTGGACGAATCGGGCGAAGTAAGTGTGTTTGGCAAGGGAACTCCCGAAGTTTACATCAACAACCGTCTCGTCAGAGACAACAAAGAACTCACCCAGCTCAAATCTACCGACATCAAAAGCGTAGACGTTATCACCGCGCCGGGAGCAAAATACAACGCCGAGGCAAAGTCGGTAATCAAAATCAACACCAAACCGGAAAAAGGCGAGGGATTTTCCACACGCGTAGCCGCCAATTCAAAACTCAATCCCGCCTGGAACGGATACGGACAGATCGATACAAAATACAGACGGAACGGTTTTGAAATCTTCAACACCTTATACGTTGACCGCGGGGTTTATTACGAAGACAATCGGCTCAAATATAATCTGAGAAACAACGGAGACGAAATTTTCATAGACCAAGATTTAACTACAAGGTTCAAACAAGCGCTTCTGAACGAGAAAATCGGTTTCAGCTACGACATCAACTCCTACAATTCCTTTGGCGCATATTATACGCTCTATAAAAGTCTGCACGGAAGAGGCTACAGCAAAAACACATCCATGGACATTTACCGCAACGGCGAGTTCAATGGAACGATACACAACAACCTGCGTATTCTGTCAGGCACAGGGCCCACGCACGAGGCAGATGCTTACTACACCGGCAAAGCTGGGAAACTCGACATCAATGCAAATGCCACTTATCTTTGGCGCAAATCGAACAGGAACGACCTTTCGGAAGAACGATCCGAGACCTACGAAGACCGAGATGTACATACAAAAAACATTAGCCACACCAACATGACGGCGGGAAAGGTTGTGCTAAGTTATCCGATAGGCAAAGGAACAATCAGCGCGGGCACAGAAGCAACTCTGACCAATACCCACAGCACTTACACCAATCCTGAAAACCTTCTGCCCTCAAACCGGAGCGATTTGAAGGAAACTAATATTGCGCCGTTCGCAGAATATAATCTCAGCATAGGCAACTGGAGGTTTGACGCCGGACTTCGCTACGAACATGTGGGCACTGATTACCGCACCAACGGAGTGAAGGAAAAAGAGCCGAGCCGCAAATACAACGACATCTATCCCAATCTTTCAGCAGAATGGACCAAAGGAGAATGGGACCTGAGTTTGGGCTACACAAAAAAGACAATACGGCCCTATTACTTTGCTCTGCGCAATAATGTGCAGTATGACAGCAGATTTCTATACTAGTTCGGGAACCCTTATCTGCGTCCCACGATTGAACACAACGTAGAATTCAACGCCGTTTACAAGTGGATTAATTTCTGCATGGGATATAATTACGACAGAAAGCCGTTGATAATAATAATGTCTGTATATAACAATCAGGATATAATCCGCTCAGCGTGGGATAACAGCGACAAGATGCAAAACATATACGCTTCGCTTGAAATTTCGCCCAAGTTCGGATTTTGGCAACCTACATTTGATATAGAATTCTCCAAGCCTTTTGCAAGCTACAAGCAATATGGTGTGAACGAGAACCTACAACGTGCCGGCGTGTACTTCGACTTGAACAACAAGTTCCTGGTTACGAAGAAAAACTTCTTCACCCTCGACTATTCATACGACATTCCGTCCGACGCTCCTTTCACCCACTACCGCCAAGGTTCGGCCTTGAATTTGGGATATACCTGCGTGTTGTTTCACGATGCGCTTATGGTCAATTTCAAAGCCAACGACATTTTCAAAGGAACAAAGATACGTTGGACGCAATACGGCAACGAAACAAAGGCAACCAAGAACTGCTACCAGCATTCGCGCTATGTGAGCCTCACGCTTACTTATAATTTCAACACGGGCAAGAGCCATTACAAGGGCACGGGCGCAGGAAACGCCGAGAAGCGAAGACTTTGACCATAATATTACTTTGCATAAACCCAAGAGGCCGCAGCGGAAAAACTCAATCCGTTGCGGCTTTTGTTTTGCTTTTTCCTCGCGCTCCCATATCGCATTACGCAAAAATGAAGTAAAACCTCGAGAAACCGAAAATGTTTCTGCAAACAACGCAGACTTATAGAAAATTCAGCAAAAAGCATAACGCGCGGCGCGAATATAGTTTCTAACTTTGCATCAACGAAAAAGGAAAAAACAGAAACAATTAAAAAGTCAAGAACTATGGCTAAAATTCATCAGAAGCTCACAGAGCTTATCGGCAATACGCCGCTTGTTCGCATCAACGAACTTACAAAAGATCCCGAAGTCAAAGCTGAGGTAATTGCCAAGCTGGAATATTTCAACCCCGGCGGCAGTGTGAAAGACCGCATCGCGCTTGCCATGATCGAGGACGCAGAGAAGAGCGGCAAACTCAAACCCGGCGCAACAATCATTGAGCCTACGAGCGGAAACACCGGCGTGGGATTGGCATGGGTGGCCATTGTGAAAGGATACAAAGCCATATTGACGATGCCCGAAACGATGAGCGAAGAACGCAAGAACCTTTTGCGTGCACGCGGAGCGCAGCTCGTGCTCACTCCGGGCGCTACGGGCATGAAAGGGGCTGTGGAAAAGGCCAACGAGCTGCACGAACAAATTCCCGGCTCGGTGATTCTGCAACAATTCAACAATCCGGCGAACCGCGCGATACACGAAGCGACAACAGCAGAAGAGATATGGAACGACACCGACGGCAAAGTGGACATCGTAGTAGGCGGCGTGGGCACCGGCGGAACGATTAGCGGCGTTGCAGCAGGGCTCAAGAAACACAATCCCGCCGTTCAAGCGTTTGCAGTAGAGCCCGACACGTCTCCCGTATTGTCGGGCGGAAATCCCGGTCCCCACAAAATTCAGGGCATTGGCGCCAATTTCGTTCCCGGAAACTTTATCCGCGAAAACATCGACGGCATTATCCGCGTGAAAGACGATGACGCAATAAAGACAGGGCGTGAACTTTCGCTCAAAGAGGGTTTGCTCGTGGGCATATCCGCAGGCGCAGCTGCCTGGGCGGCTCTCCAGCTTGCCAAGAAGCCCGAAAATGCAGGCAAACGCATCGTGGCAGTGTTCCCCGATACGGGCGAAAGATATTTGTCCACCGTGCTTTACGCATTCGAGAAGTATCCTTTGTAATCACTATCAACTTTGGTCATACTACAGCGGGGCGCATCATTTGCGTCCCGCCTCTTTTTTGCTCTTCAAGGCATGAAAAAAACAAGGCAATTCGACCCTGAAAAAACACATACGTTGTTTTAAAAACTCCGGGCCATGTAATTTAAATTAGATGCGGCGGAATTTAAATTATGTCTGACCTCGTAAAAACGGTATGCCGAAGCAGTTTTTCAACTATTTAACAAGCGTGAAAACTTTGGCGTTTGCCGCCGCCACAAAAAGGCGTAAGTGGGGAATTGTTGCCGATTTAAGGGGCGCGGAAATGCGGCACAAGTTTAAGCAAATCTGATGTAACCTGCACAAAACCTCAACTTTTTGAAGTGCAAACTCTTTGTAGTTCAAAAAGTTTGGAGTAATTTTGCCAACCAAACCGAAACGATTTTTTATGAGGCGTTTTATACTGAAAGTAGCAGCAATAGGCGCAGCGTGTGCCGGGCTGTTTACCTCCTGCTTCAAGGACGAAGCCCCCAATGCCGAATGCGACATTGTAAAAGCCTACGTTCATGTGGCAAATCCCGAGGAGATGTTTTTCAACAATACCGACACAGCAATCGTAGTGTTCTCGGCCGACAGCACAATAACGTTCAACGTTCGCAAAAACGCCGACCTCACAGCCCTTGCCCCCCAGTTCGACATCACCCCCGGCGCAGTGATTTCGCCGGCAAGCGGCTCTGTTCACGATTTCAGCAACGGCGCGGTAACCTACACCGTAACCTCGGAAGACAAGAGCTGGAAACGCACCTACAACGTGGCATTCAATCGCGTTATAAAGACAGTGAGCGACACCACCTTCCTGGATTTCGAAAACTATTCCCTTGAAAGCGGCGGGCACTACTACGTTTGGCAGCGCAAACTCGACGACGGTACGCTCTCCAACGACTGGGCCACCGGTAATGCCGGATATTATCTTAGCATGAAGAATGCAAAACCCGACCAATACCCCACCGTTCCGCTCGAGAACGGATATGACGGCTACGGAGTGAAGCTCACCACAAGCAGCACAGGCCCCTTCGGAATTATGTCAAACAAGCGGCTCGCGGCAGGGAACCTCTTCCTAGGGAAATTCGTCGTTGACTCCGCGCTGATAAGCCCGCTGAAATCTACAAACTTCGGAATCCCATACGACAGCAAGCCCGTAAAAATCACAGGCTATTACCAATATTCCCCGGGCGAGAAATATCAGGACAAAGCCGGCAAATATCATACGGAAACCACCGACAGCGCAGCAATCTACGCCGTGCTCTACCGCAACCACGACTCTCAGGGAAACAACATCACCCTTTATGGCGACAACGTGAAGACAAGCCCCCAAATCGTAGCCTTGGCAGAGATGCCTTATGTGGCTCCCACAAGCATTTGGACGCCTTTTGAAATAAACTTCAACTACTATGGTGAAATCGACGAAGCACTTCTCGAAAACCGCGGGTACAGCCTGACGATAGTATTCTCGTCAAGCAAAGACGGCGATGCGTTCTGCGGCGCAATAGGCAGCACACTGTGCATCGACAAAGTGAGGGTGATAAGCACAAAAGAGAACTAAACGATGAGAAAACTTATATTGGCGGCATTTGCAGCCTTGTCATTCGCCACAGCTCCGGCAGAAAACATATTCGAAGGGCTGGCATACAATATTAGAGTGGGATATTCCATAGGAGGTACCGCCCCGCTCGGAATGCCGGCCTCAATACGCAAACTTAATGACTACACGCTAACAAACAACTTGCAGCTCGGAATAGATGCACGCCATATGTTCGACAGCAGATGGGGTGTCATGGCCGGACTTCACTTTGAAAACAAGGGAATGGACGAGGATGCGCGGGTGAAAAACTATAAAATGAAAATTGTACGCGGAGGTCAGGAACTCGAAGGACGCTTCACGGGCGACGTACATACCAAGGTGTCGGAATGGATGTTCACTGTGCCGGTTCTGGCAACGTATTCCGTTGGGAAATTCCTGCTTAAAGCCGGGCCTTACTTCTCTTATGTCCATTCGAGAAGCTTCAGCGGCGACGCCCACAACGGCTATTTGCGCGAGGGGAACCCTACCGGAGCCAAAATACAGATTGGGAATGATGCGGATACCCGCGGGCATTACGATTTCTCGCACAATATGCGAAGGATGCAGTGGGGAATTGATGTGGGAGCCGATTGGTATTTCCACAAGAAGACGGGTATTTACGCCGACATCAGTTGGGGTTTGTCGGGGATACACCACAGTAATTTCAAGACAATAGAACAGACGCTTTATCCCATATTCGGGACATTGGGCGTAGTTTACAAACTAAAATAAACCGATTTACAAATTAAACTAAGGAAGGAAACGATATGAAGAAATTCTTTACACTTCTCGCGCTCGCAATGGGCGCACTTTCAGTATCTGCCACCGATTATACCGATGTGCTTTCCGTTGATGTCAACGGGAATGTGTCGGAGCAGACTGCAACTATCGGACTGACCAAAGCCGAAGACGGCAGCTATGTGTTCAGTCTTAAGAACTTTGCCCTTATTGCCGGCACCGACACGATGTATATCGGCACGATTGAGCTCAACGGCGTGGAGGGCAGCACCGACAACGGCGTTACTACGCTCTACACGGCCCAGACAACGAAGATTAAAGCCGGCGACAAAGAGGGCGTTGATTTTTGGATGGGCACAATGCTTCCCGAGGTTCCCATTGTGATGACGGCCAAAGAGGCAGAAGGAAAGCTTTATGCGGCTATCAATATCGACATGACGGCTTCGATTGAACAGAAGATACAGGTGGTTTTCGGCGACGGCGGCTTTCAGTTGCCCAATGCTGGATTTGAGGAGTTCCACACTTATAGCGTGAAACAGACGAAAGGCAGCATAAACGTTGAAGAACCCTTGTCGTGGCACTCGTTCGCTTCGGGCAACGGCAAATATCTCGCTGCGGCAAACGTATTGTCGTCGAACGCCCACACATTCATCTCCTCGGAGACACGTCCGGGCACTTCGGGACAACACAGTGTGCTTGTGGTATCGTCGTCGGTATTCGGGATTGTGGCCAACGGCACTATCACGACTGGGAGAATGCATGCCGGCTCAATGACTGCAGACAACTCGGACAACCATGCCGAGCTTGATTTCAGCCAGACCGAGAAAGACGGCAACGGCGACCCGTTTTATGCCACGCTCAACGGACGTCCCGACTCGCTTGCCGTGTGGGTGAAATACAAGCAGAGCTCTGTGAACACGGAGCACCCTTATGCCACAATCAGCGCGGCCATCACCGACGGCACCTACTACCAGGATCCGCAGCCCGCGGGGGCAGATTACAAGAATGTGCTTGCCACGGCCAAGAACAACAAGATTGAGAGCAACGGATTTGCATGGCAGCGCCTTGTGTTGCCCTTCGATTATGTAGACGACCAGGTGGAAGGAAAGGCCATACTCGTTACCATATCCACAAATGCCGATGCAGGCCAGGGCACAGTGGGCGACACGATTTACGTGGACGACATCGCGCTCATCTACAACGCCACGCTCGCATCTGCAACCGTCGGCGGCAAGACGCTGAGCTTCAACGCAGCTGGCGACACGGTTGAGGTGGAAGGCCTGAAGGACATCAAGGCAAGCGACATTGAGACCGCAGTAAACGGAAAGGCAGCCACAGCAGCCGTCAGCCTCACCCCTCAGGGCAATGACCTTGTTGCCACAATCAAGGTAACTTCAAACGATTTGAAGACCGTGAACTTCTATTCCATCAAGTTCAAGGACGGCGCTGTGAGCGGGATAAACGAAAGCACCGCCGGGAAGAACGACAAGGTGAAGGCAATCTACGACATCAACGGGCAAAAGGTTGAGACCATGCAGCACGGCGGAGTCTACATCCTGCTCCACGAAAGCGGCAAAGCCGAGAAAGTGGCACGCTGATCCACAGCCATACATATATATAAGGTATGCCCCACAAGGCATACCTTTTTTCATTTCATTCCACAGCCAAGGGCGAAGAATCAAGGAACACCACAGGCCCATAAAACCTCCCTCCCAAGACACCATGGTGTTTCTCTCAGGACACCATGGTCTTTTCGCAAAGACACCACGGTGTCTTTCCACACACATTTGATGCAACCGGGAAATCCCCCTTTGTGCAGCAAAAACATCTCCCCCCGACCATAGCTTCGGGGGGCCGCAAGCCCGAAGCCAGATGCGCGGAAAAACAGCTCAAGATGCACAAAAGTTTTTCAGAGTTTGCTATTACATAGCGTAATAGCGTTATTTTATAAATTAAAAACATTCCATTTACCCGCTATCAAATAATTTTCTCTACTTTTGCAACCCAAAGAAACAAGCAAAGAGAAGAATAATGCAGAAAAATCTCGTAATCGTCGAGTCCCCGGCAAAAGCCAAGACCATACAGCGATATCTTGGTGCAGACTACAAAGTAATGCCGTCGTTCGGCCATATACGCGACCTCAAGAAAAAAAACAACGGAATAAACCCCGAAACATTCGAGCCGCAATACGAAATCCCCAAAGACAAAGCCCATGTGGTGAGCGAGCTGCGCAAGGCAGCCAAAGGCGCGGAAACCGTATGGCTCGCAAGCGATGAGGACCGCGAAGGAGAAGCAATCTCATGGCATCTCGCCGAGGTGCTCAAACTTCCCGTTACAGACAAACACCGCATTGTTTTTCACGAAATCACAAAGCCCGCCATTCTCAACGCCCTCGCATCTCCGAGAGCAATCGACCTGAATCTCGTAGACGCACAACAGGCCCGCCGAGTGCTCGACCGCATAGTGGGCTTCGAACTATCGCCCGTGCTCTGGCACAGAGTGCGTCCCTCGCTCTCCGCAGGACGCGTGCAGAGCGTGGCAGTGAGACTCATAGTGGAAAGGGAACGTGAAATCAACGAATTCAAAAGCGAACCGTTTTATCGCGTAACAGCACAGTTCAACCTCCCCGGAGGCACGTTTCAGGCAGAACTCAACAAACGCTTCAACACACAGGACGAAGCCGAAACATTCTGCAACGACTGCAAAACATCAACCTACACCGTTGATTCCATAACCGTAAAGCCACAGAAACGCACGCCCGCACCACCGTTCACAACCTCAACCCTGCAACAAGAAGCCGTAAGAAAATTCGGTTTCCCCGTATCGCTCACCATGAGCCTCGCACAACAACTCTACGAAGAAGGTCTGATCACCTACATGCGTACCGACTCCGTGAACCTTTCCTCGTTCTGCATCAACGCCTGCAAGCAGGAAATCACCGCAACATTGGGCGAAGAATACTCCAAAACCCGCGCCTACGTAACCCACAGCAAAGGAGCGCAAGAAGCACACGAGGCAATCCGGCCCACATCAATGGAACGCCACGAGATAGAAGGGACTGCACAACTCAAAAAGCTATACAAACTCATCTGGCAACGCACCATTGCATGCCAGATGACCGATGCCTTGATTGAAAAGACAACCGCTGAAATCAACATCTCAAACCGCGAAGAAAAATTCACGGCTTCGGGCGAAGTAATCAAGTTCGACGGCTTCATGCACGTCTATCGAGAATCACAAGACACGCTCGCACCAACCGACAACGGAGGACATCTGCTCCCCCAAATGCAAAAAGGCGACAATCCGCAAGTCGCAGAAATCACAGCCACGCAACGATTCACCCAACACCCAGCACGATACAACGAAGCATCACTCGTGCACAAAATGGAAGAACTCGGAATAGGACGCCCATCAACCTACGCCCCAATCATAAGCACCATTCAGCAAAGAGGATACGTGGCACGAGGCGACAAAGAAGGAACACCACGGAAATACAACGTCATAACACTTAAAGACAACGAAATAAAGAAAACCGAAGCCTCAGAAAATACCGGCTCCGACAAAGGAAAACTCGTTCCCACCGCAGTAGGACTCGTTGTTACCGACTTCCTGAAACAGGATTTCCCCGACATTATGGACTACAACTTCACCGCCGAAGTGGAAAAACAATTCGACGAAGTGGCAGAAGGCAAGAAGGAATGGACATTAATGATGAAGGATTTCTACAAAAACTTTGAGCCCGAAGTGGAACGCTCCAAAAACAACAACACCGGCAAGAAAGTAGGCGAACGTGAGCTTGGAGTAGACCCGCAAAGCGGCAGAAAAGTCTTTGTAAAGATAGGACGCTACGGCCCAATGGTTCAAATAGGCACGGCAGAAGAAGAAGAAAAACCTTTGTTTGCCACAATACGAAAAGGACAAGACTACGAGACCCTCACGCTCGAAGATGCGCTCGAATTGTTCAAACTCCCGCGCAACCTTGGCGAATTCGAGGGAAAAGACGTGGTAATAGGCGCAGGACGTTTCGGGCCCTACGTGAAACACGACAACAAATACGCCTCCCTTCCCAAAGGAACCGACCCAATGAAGGTAAGTCTTGAAGAAGCGCAGGCAATTATTCTCGCCAAACGCGAAGCAGATGCCAAACGCCACCTTAAAAAGTTCGACGAAGACCCGGAACTGGAAGTTATGAACGGACCTTACGGCGCATACATCTCATATAAAAACAAAAACTACCGTTTGAACAAGGCGCAGAAAGAAAATGCTGCGGCGCTTACCTATGAAGAATGTATGAAAATCGTAGAAAGCGAACCCGCAAAGCTTTCTGCTAAAAGCAAAACGGCAGCAAAAAAGGCCGAGACCTCAAAGTCGACCGCCAAGAAGGCTACCACGAAGAAAACAACGGCAAAAGCCACAAAAAGCGCCTCAAAAGCAGCAACCAAGAAAGCCTGATGAAAAGCATTACTCTGATTGGTTACATGTGTGTAGGCAAGACAACCGTGGGAAAAGAACTCGCGCGGCAATTAGGTCTGTCGTTCTACGACCTTGATTGGTACATAGAAGAACGCTACCATACCAAAGTGCCCGAAATATTCGCGCAATATGGCGAAGAACGCTTCCGCGACCTCGAACGGCGCATGTTGCACGAAGCAGCTGAGTTTGAAAATATCGTATTGTCGTGCGGAGGGGGAACGCCGTGCTTCTTCGACAATATGGATTACCTTAACTCCGTTTCCACAACGGTTTATCTCCACGCCACAAGCGACACAATTCTTGAACACTTGAAGATGAGCCGGGGAAAACGCCCTCTGCTCGAAGGCAAAACGCCCGAAGAACTCGCGATATACGTTGACGAACAACTCAAGATACGTGAGCCTTTCTACAACAAGGCACGCTTTCGGCAAGAAGTCTCACCGTTGTGCACAAAAGAAAAGATAGATTACATTTGCAAAGAAATAACCGCTAAAATAAAAGAGTAGATAGATGAAAAAATGGCGCGTTGAAGATTCCGCCGAGCTTTACAACATAAATGGTTGGGGAGTCAATTATTTTAATATCAACGAAAAAGGGCACGTATATGTAACACCGCGAAAAGACGGAGTGCAAATCGACCTCAAGGAATTGATGGACGAACTTGATTCACGCAATATCACAGCGCCGGTGTTGCTTCGTTTTCCCGACATACTTGACAACCGCATTGAGAAAACGGCAACTTGTTTCCAAAAGGCCGCCAAAGAATATAATTTCAAGGCGGAACATTTCATTATCTACCCGATAAAAGTAAACCAGATGCGTCCCGTGGTGGAAGAAATCATAAGCCACGGAAAAAGATACAACATTGGGCTTGAAGCAGGTTCCAAGCCGGAGTTGCACGCTGTGCTTGCCACAAACATGGACTCCGACAGCCCTATTATTTGCAACGGCCATAAAGACCAGAGCTACATCGAGCTTGCACTTTTGGCGCAGAAAATGGGAAAGAAGGTGTTTCTCGTAGCAGAAAAGCTCGATGAACTTGAACGCATATTCGAAGCTGCGAAAAAATTGAACGTACGTCCGCAAATCGGAATACGTATAAAATTGGCTGCTTCGGGCACTGGAAAATGGGCGGAAAGCGGTGGCGACGCAAGCAAGTTTGGTTTAAATTCCAGCGAATTGCTTGAAGCGGCGCGCATTCTCCAGGAATATAAAATGACCGACTGTTTGAAGTTGATTCATTTCCACATCGGCAGCCAGATAACCAAGATACGCCGCATACAGTCGGCTCTGCGCGAGGCTTCACAGTTTTACGTCCAACTCCACGCAATGGGATTCAATGTGGAATTTGTTGATTGCGGCGGCGGATTGGGCATAGATTACGACGGAACGCGTTCGAGCAACCGCGAAAGCTCTGTAAACTATTCTATACAGGAGTACGTGAACGACTGCGTCTATACTTTTGTAGATGTGGCCAACAAAAACGGCATTCCCCACCCTAATCTTATAACCGAAAGCGGTCGTTCGCTTACGGCCCACCATAGTGTTTTGGTTCTTGAGGTTACTGATGTAGCTTCGCAGCCGCAAATGTCGGAAGACTTCGAGGCTACGAAAGACGACCACCAACTTGTGCAGGATTTATCTGAGATATGGGACAACCTTTCAACGCGTTCCATGCTCGAGGACTGGCACGACGCCGAACAGATACGCGACGAAGCACTCGAGTTGTTTGACCACGGGATTATCGATCTCAAGACTCGTGCGCAAATAGAGAGTCTTTATTGGAGCATCACGCGTGAGGCGAACGCCTTGGTGCACACGCAGAAACATGTGCCCGAGGAATTGCGCCGTCTCGACCGCCTTTTGGCCGACAAATACTTCTGCAATTTCTCGCTGTTCCAGAGTTTGCCCGATTCTTGGGGCATCGACCAGCTTTTCCCCGTGATGCCGATTCAACGCCTCGACGAAAAGCCCGAACGAAATGTAACTATCCAGGACATCACATGCGACAGCGACGGAAAGATATCGCAGTATGTGAATTCCATGCAGCAAACATCTTTTATCCCGTTGCATTCCATTCGTCGCGGAGAGCGTTATTATCTAGGCGTGTTCCTTGTGGGAGCTTACCAGGAGATTCTCGGCAACATGCACAACCTTTTCGGCGACACCAATGCGGTTCACATCACGATTACAAACGAGGGCTACAGCATTGACCGCGTTATCGAGGGCGAGACGGTGGCTGAAGTTTTGGACTATGTGCAATATGATGCGAAACGATTGCAGCGCAGATTGGAAACATGGGTGAAACGCGCCGAAACAAACGGCAAGATATCTGTTTCAGAAGGCAACGAATTTCTCGCGAACTACCGCAGCGGACTTTACGGATATACATATCTTGAGCTCAACGACGATGAACTTTACCGCGAGAACGACCGCATGAGATTTAAGGACAAACTTAGCAGCGACAACGACAAGGACTAAAATGAAAGAAGCACTTACAATCATCAAGGTAGGGGGCAAAATCGTGGAGGAAGCCGAAGCGCTTTCGGATTTGCTCGACAATTTCACAAAGATACAGGGCAACAAAATTCTCGTTCATGGCGGCGGACGCACGGCAACGCAGATTGCGGCGGCTTTGGGCTATGAAACCAAGATGATAAACGGCCGCAGGGTTACCGATACCGACATGCTGCGCGTGGTAACAATGGTCTACGGCGGGCTGGTAAACAAAAACATCGTGGCAAGGCTCAACGGGCGCGGCATATGCGCCCTGGGCATGACGGGGGCCGACTGTGGGATAATTGTGTCGCACAAACGCCCTGCACAGCCCATTGACTACGGTTTTGCGGGCGACATCGACAAAGTGGACGCCGAGCGGCTCGCCTCGATAATCAACCGGGGAATAACGCCCGTGCTTGCCCCTCTCACGTTCGACGGCAAGGAAAATCTTCTCAACACCAATGCCGACACCATAGCAGGCGAAACTGCAAAGGCCATGGCCCATATCTACGACGTAACGCTTGTATATTGTTTTGAGAAAGCCGGAGTTTTGCGCGATCCCGAAGACGACAGCAGCGTGATACCCGAGATACACGCCGATACCTTTCACCAACTTGCCGAAGAGGGAATTGTGAGCGGCGGAATGCTTCCCAAAATCCACAATGCGCTCGAAGCGGTGGATGCCGGTGTGAAACGTGTGATCATTACGGCAGCCAAGGGACTCGACATCGAAAGCGGAACAAAAATCCTGCCCTAAAATCCGGCACAAACCGGATTTCGTAACTCTCTGTCAATAAAAGAATTAAAAATACGCGTTTTTCGCAAAAACTCCGGGCCATGTAATTTAAATTCCGACGCATCTAATTTAAATTAGGTCTGACCTCGTAAAAACGACAACGCATCTCGTAAAATTCAAGTTGTACATCATGAATTCAAAACGCATTTTCCTGGCTGCAATGTTGCTTGTGTGTGCAACGTTTTGCACAGCTTCTTCGCCTGTCGACAGTCTTGTTCACGTTCGTCTCAGAACCACGATGGGCGATATCGTAGTTGCGCTTTACAACGACACGCCAAAACATCGCGACAACTTCATAAAACTCGTGAACGAAGGATATTACGACGGCCTTCTCTTTCATCGTGTAATCGAAAACTTCATGATTCAAGGCGGCGACCCCGATTCGCGCAACGCAGAGCCTAAAAAGCTGCTCGGCGACGGGGAACCGGGTTACACATTGCCCCACGAAATAGTTTATCCCACGCACTACCACAAACGCGGAGCGCTTGCCGCAGCACGCGAAAGCGACGACGTGAATCCGGAAATGCGTTCAAGCGGTTCGCAATTCTATATCGTTTGGGGAAAAGTTCAAAGCGAAGAAGCGATAGAGGATATGAAAGAGCGCATGAGCGAGGTTACGGACGGGCAATTTGAAGTGCCCGAAAATATAATTGAGACCTACGAAACCATAGGCGGCACACCGCACCTCGACGGCGCATATACCGTGTTTGGCGAGGTAACAGAGGGGCTCAAGGTAGTTAAGGAAATACAGCGCGTGCGCACCGACAAAAACGACCGACCCGTGAAGGACGTAAAAATCCTCAAAGCGGAAATTCTGAAATAGACACCGCAACATCTATATACGCCAAGGCGCGGCTTGCATTGCAAAGCCGCGCCTTTATATTTGCCATTGTGCAGAAACTGCGGGATATATTTTGTCAAGAAAACAGTATCATTCCCGCCACGCCGCACATCACAATCATTCTGATGGGATTTATCTTGAAAAACTGCGTGCCCACAAACGCGGCAACAAACAAAAACACGCTGATATAAAACTGCCACGGATTGATGTCGGGCGCACTGAAATTCTCGCGCGTCATCAAAATCAATGCAGCCGCTGCAATCAATCCCACAACCGTAGGCCGTAGCAACGAAAACATGGTGTCAACCAAATTTGTCTCGCGATATTTTATAAGAATCTTGGTTACGGTAAACATTAGAATAAACGAAGGCAAAACTACGGCTATTGTCGCGAGCGCGCTGCCCAATACGCCTATCCCAGGAGAGTATCCCGCATTTACTACAGCCGAATAGCCCACATAGGTAGCCGAGTTAATTCCGATAGGACCGGGAGTCATCTGACTTATAGCCACTATGTCGGTAAACTGCTGCGTTGTGAGCCAATGATACTTGGTTACCACTTCGCCCTGAATCATTGAAAGCATGGCGTAACCGCCTCCAAAACCAAAGAGACCTATCTTGAAAAATGCGTAGAACAACAAAAGAAAAATCATAAGGCTTAAAGTTTACTCTTGCGGTTTTACAAAACGTGCGTAAACAAATCCGCCCACACACACAAGCAATATAATGTAAACGGGCGACACTTTCAGGAAACATATAGCCGCTACAGCCACAATTGGAAGCCACACGTTTGAAAGCTTGATGCCTGCGCTTTTTGCCAACTTGATACATGGTGCGGCTATAAGCGCAACTACGGCGGGGCGTATGCCTTTGAAAATGGATTTCACCACAGGATTGTCCTCAAATCTATGGAAGAACAACGCAATTGCAAGTATGATGAGAAAAGAAGGCAGCACACAGCCAGCAGCACAAGCCAGCGCGCCCGGAATCTTACGCAGCCTGTAGCCAATGTTTATGCTCATGTTTACGGCAAATACGCCGGGCACAGTTTGGGAAACCGCCAAAAGATCAAGAAAGTCGGGTTTTTCTATCCATTTGTTCTTTTCCACCACTTCGTTCTCAATCATCGGAAGCATTACATAGCCTCCGCCGATTGTGAAAAGCCCTATGCGAAAAAATGTAGTGAAGAACTTCCAGTATGTAGGCATCGTCATATCCTTTATATACACAAGCGTTTACACTGCAAAGTTAGCTTTTCGGGCGCAATGTGCAAAACGGCGAAACGGCATTTGACGCAAAACCTACGCAATACGTCCCAATGCGCGCCGCTATTCTATGCGGGCTTTGCAAAAAGGCTGTTGTGAAAAGCTTCTCGCATGCAGAAAAAGCTGCATGGTTTATTGTAAAACTTTCAAGGCTCGCGAGGGACAAGATTACAGGATTTAATTATATTTGCACGCAGAACAATTCTCTAACATACAATGCGTAAGATAAATCGAACAGTTTTGGCGCTGACTATATCAGCGATTGCAGTTCTTGCAGCCTTTGCCCAAGAGCCTATGCAGGGCGGAGTGTGGAAAGACAACAACGGCGTGCACATCAATGCCCATGGCGGGAACATCATCTGCCACAAAGGCACGTTTTACTGGTATGGCGAAAACCGTTCAGACAACGGGCCGGTGAGTTCAATGGGCGTGAGTTGTTTTACATCAAAGAACCTGCGCGACTGGACCGACCGCGGAATTGTGCTGCCGGTTTCAAACGAAGCGGGAAGCGACATCGAAGCCGGCTGCATCATTGAAAGGCCAAAAGTGGTGTATTGCCCGCAAACGGGAAAGTTTGTAATGTGGTTTCATCTTGAGCTAAAAGGCAAGGGATACGCTGCCGCACGCTACGGAGTGGCTGTGAGCGACAACGCCACGGGTCCTTTCAAATTCCTGAACTCGGGGAGAGTGAACCCCGGCATATATCCGATAGGTTTCAGCCTGCCCGATACCACCGACCTCAAACATCAGATTCTTTTTGAAGAGATGAAACAATGGTGGACTCCCGAATGGCGCAAACAGATAGAGCGCGGAATGTTTTTGCAACGCGACATGAAAGGCGGACAAATGGCGCGCGACATGACGATATTTGTTGACGACGACGGCAAAGCCTATCACATTTATTCTTCAGAGGACAATCTTACGTTGCAGATAGCACAACTTTCCGACGATTTCTTGACGCACAACGGATGTTATGTGAGAGTGGCGGCAGGAGGTCAGAACGAGGCGCCCTCGATATTCAAGAAAGACGGCGTGTATTGGCTGATAACGAGCGGATGTACGGGCTGGGCGCCAAATGCAGCGCGTATGTTTACGGCTAAAAACATTTTCGGCCCTTGGAAACAGCTTGAAAATCCGTGCCGGGGCGATGGCGCCGACAAGACATTCGGCGCGCAGGCTACGTATATCTACAAACTGGAAACTCCGGCGCTTCGCAAGGCTTTCGGCTCTGACTTTATTTTCATGGCAGATATTTGGAATCCGAAACATCTCAACGACAGCCGACATCTTTGGATACCTATTGCGTTTGAAAACGGACAACCGGTGCTCCGCAAATGACGCAGGGATTTCCGGCTCCGTTAAGGTAGTTTTCACCGCTGTTTCCCTCCCGAAAATGCGGCATTTTGCAGCTACTTCCAACGCGCTGATTTTCATAGCATAGTACATGGCAAAAATTCCGCCGCATCTAATTTAAATTTGGTGGCCCGGAATTTAAATTCCGACGCATCTAATTTTCACGATATCCGATGTTGTAAAAACCATGCGGCATATGCCAAAAACGATGTCTGATATTATTTCAACAATGTCTGACATCGTTTGAATAATGTCTGACATTGGAAAAACAATATCGGACATATTTTTTGCGGCAAGCAGGCAAAGGCGAAATGTTACGCCTATCAGTTTGACTTGCTGCTATTTGTCGAGTTCCGGAAAGGGTATAAAATTTTCCATATCAGCCTTGTGGGGCGCGATGAACTTTTCCATCCACACCATGTCCCACCAACGCGAAAATTTATAGCCGCAGTTGTGGAAATGTGCGGTTTTCACAAATCCTTCGCGCTCATGAAAACGTATGCTGTTGTTGTTGAGCATTGCGTCCTCGGCATCGGAATAGGCTATGCAGGCATACAGGTTGGTTATGTTCTGACGCAGCAGGATTTTTTGCAGCTCGCCGTAAAGCGCCGAACCGATATGCCGCCGGCGAAATCCCTCGTCGATGTAAACCGAAAGCTCCGCCGCCCAATCATAAGCCGCGCGCCCCTTGAAAAGTCCCGCATAGGCGTAGCCAATCACCATGCCGTCGTTATCGCAAGCCACGAGATAGGGATATTTGGCGAGAGTGGAAGAAATGCGTTGGCGGAAATCCTGCGGCGAAGGCACTTTGTATTCAAACGTTACGGCAGTGCGCTCCACATAAGGCGCGTAGATTTGCGCAATGCGCCCGGCATCGTCCACAGATGCCACGCGAATGTAAAAATCCTTGTAGTCCATAATATTCAAAAGCCTATCAACCATTTAACAACATACCATATCACGGGCACAAGCAACGCCGGAAGAAGGTTGAGCGTCTTGCAATCCTTGAGGTTGAGAAGCGCAAGTCCGGAAGCCGTGATGAGAAGCCCGCCAATTATCAAAAGTTCCGCCATAAGCTCATTGCTTATCGCTGTGCTCGAGAAAGAAGCTACGAAATAGAACATTCCCTGCCAGAGAAACAACACCGGCGCAGCGAGAACCATACCTGCGCCGTAGGTAGAGGCAAACACTGTGGACGAAACCAAATCAAGGGTGGAATTTGTGAAGAGAAAAGTGTTGTCGCCTTTGAGAGCGCTAATCACAGGTCCGAGAATAGACAGCGGACCTATGCAATAAAGCAAAATAGCAGTGGACAAACCTTGGGCAAGGTTCTTTGATTCTCCTCCGCTGCGCGAGTGGCGGTCGACAGCACGCCTGAAACGGCCGTCGATATCCAACGCCGTGCCCACAATACCGCCTACGGCAAGCGCAATAATAAACAAAACCGGATATTTGCTCTCTGGAAAATGCGTGATAGTGGCATTCAAACCGATGGCAAGGCTTGCAAGCCCAAGACCGGTGTATAACATCTGCTTGTATTTCTCTCTAATTCCGCGGTGAAGTATTGTGCCCACAATTGTGCCCGCAACAATACAGGCGGTATTTACTATCGTTCCAATCATATCGTTTACGCTTTTGTGCACAAAGGTAACTAAAACAACGCAATAAGCATTGAATTTGCAAAAAAGCGCCCCAAAATGCCTAAAAACAAAAAAGACCGCGATGAAATTCGCAGTCTTTTTTCGTAGCGGGGGCGAGACTTGAACTCGCGACCTCATGATTATGAATCATGCGCTCTAACCAGCTGAGCTATCCCGCCAAATCGTTCGCATTACGCAAATGCGGTGCAAAAGTACGAATTTCTATTTAATAGCCAAAGTTTTCAACTACATTTTTTCATTACCTTTGCATACAAATCACCATCACGATAAAAAAATGCAGTTTCTAAACCAAATAAAGAAGGCCATACTCGTATTAATCACCTTTGTCATAATGCAGATAGTCGTTCCATTAATGACGACATACATTCTTGGAACCCACGGGCTCAGCACAAATTCTGCCGACGACGTATCAGCGCAAATCTTAAACCCCAATGTGCTCGCCGTGATGATGCTGGCGATTTATTTGCTCACGATAGCCGCGCTCTATGGTTGGAGATTGTTGTTCCCGAAAACAGGACTCGTGCGCACCCCAAGCCGTCTGTATTTGGCGATACCCATACTGATTTTGATGCTCGTGCCGCTGAGTTTCCTTGAAGAGCTACTCAATTTGCCCGACAACCTTAGCGGAACGCTCGAACCGCTTATGGGCAATATTCTTGGCATATTGTGTGTGGCCGTGGCGGGACCTGTTACGGAGGAGCTCGTATTTCGTCGCGCCATTCTCGGCTCGATGCTCGAAAGCAAGATGAAACCGGAAATCGCCGTGCTCATCTCGGCAATTTTGTTTGCGCTTATACATTTTAATTGGGCGCAAGCCCCGGCTGCAATAATCATCGGCGTGATTTTCGGGTGGCTTTACGTGCGCACCGGGAGCCTTGTGCCGTCGATTGTATGCCATATTATCAACAACAGCTTGTGTGTGGTGCTTGCTACATGCGCTCCCGACGACATCACATTGAGTTCGCTGCTCGGCAGCACGCTTGCCGCCGCAACGGTTTCGGCAGTTTGTGCGGCCGGCGCGGCTTGGCTTATTTATTTGTTCAACAAGAAAACGCGCCGCGGCGCAGATGTTATAGAAGAAAAGCATTACGATGAAAATTGAAGACTTTGAAATAATGGCCCCGGTGGGGTCGCGCGAATCGCTTTACGCAGCTTTTCAAGCCGGCGCGGGGTCTGTTTATTTCGGCGTGGGACAACTTAACATGCGTTCCCATTCCGCCAATCATTTCGACATATCTGATTTGAAGGAAATAGCTTCCCTTTGCAACGAGCGCGGGATAAAAAGCTACCTCACGGTGAACACAATTATCTACGACGGCGACACGGAGCAAATGAAAGAGATTGTAGATGCCGCTTGTGAGGCTGGAATTAGCGCGATAATTGCTTCAGACATTGCGGTGATTGCTTATTGTCGCGAGAAAGGCATGGAAGTTCATCTCTCCACGCAACTTAATATAAGCAACACCGAAGCCCTGAGGTTTTACTCCCGTTTTGCCGATGTGGCAGTGCTGGCAAGGGAACTCAATCTCGGACAAGTTTCAGAAATACACAGGAATATTCTCGAGCAGAACATTTGCGGGCCGAAAGGCGAGCCGGTAAGAATAGAAATGTTCTGTCATGGTGCACTCTGCATGGCCGTAAGCGGTAAATGCTATATGAGTCTCGACAATCTCAACCGCAGCGCAAACCGCGGACAATGCCTACAAGTTTGCCGCCGTGGCTATGCGGTGAAAGACTTGGAGACAGAAATGGAACTGCATATAGACAATAAATATATAATGTCGCCCAAAGATTTGAAGACAATCCGTTTTCTCGACAAGATGGTCGATGCAGGAGTGAGGGTGTTCAAGATTGAAGGGCGCGCACGCGGTGCAGAATATGTGCTAACCGTTGTAAAATGCTACAAGGAGGCATTACAGTCGATTGTCGACGGCACGTTTACCGAAGAGAAGAAAGATGAATGGGACCAACGTCTGTCAACGGTTTTCAACCGCGGCTTCTGGGACGGATATTATCTGGGACAGCGACTCGGGGAATGGAACAAAAAATACGGCTCACTTGCTACCGAGCGAAAGGTATACGTGGGGCGCGGCGTGAAATACTATTCCAATCTCGGCGTAGGCGAGTTTGTGATCGAGGCATCGGAGATTTCGCGCGGCGAAAGGCTTCTCGTTACCGGCCCGACCACAGGCGCGGTTTATTTCAACGCTTCTGAAATTCGCTACGACATGAATCCGGTGGATAAAGCCGAAAAAGGTTGGCACGTCTCCCTACCTGTGGACGCTAAAATCAGGAAAAGCGACAAGCTCTTCAAGATAATTCCGGCCGAGGAAGCACAGCTGCAAAATTAGATGCCTTGTAATTTTTACGAGATGCGTCGGAATTTAAATTAGATGCGTCGGAATTTAAACTAGATGCCTTGGAATTTTTAACTATAACGCTTATGAGAAAAACATTGTCGCACATTGCTGAAACAGCTTGTGCATTAGCATTTTTCTGTATGCCGGCTTGCGCCCAAACACATCAGACAACTGTGATGCGCGACGGCTGGACTTTTTCAAAAGAAGGTGCACCTTTCAAACAAGTTACGCTCCCCCACGACTGGGCTATAGGCGAGAACTTCGACAAAAGCCATGACGTGTGGACAGAAGAGGTGATGGTGGACGGCAAAAAGGTTGTGAGAGAGCTTACTGGCAACACCGGCTCGCTTCCATGGGTTGGTAAAGGAGAATATCGCACTACTTTCAAAGTTCCGCGCCCTTTCACCCACGCCGAACTGCTTTTCGACGGCGCGATGTCGGAGCCTGAGGTCTACATCAACGGAAAACTTGCGGGCAAGTGGGCATATGGTTACAACGCTTTCCGCATTGACGCCACGCCATATCTGAACGGCGGGAAAAACTCATTGGTCGTGAAACTCACAAACCGCGAGAAAAGCAGCCGCTGGTATCCCGGCGGAGGGCTTTATAGGCCTGTAAAACTGATACTCTCGGGAGATGACGCGATAGACACCTGGGGAGTTTGCGTTACCACGCCGCAGGTTTCCGCCGACAAGGCTACAGTGAACGCCGAGATACAGTTGCGCGAAGGATTTTCCGGAGATCTGAACGCCGAGGTGGCCATATTAAACAGAGACGGAAGCATCTTGGCCGAAACCAAAGGCACATTCGCCAACGGGAAACTGCATACTGCGCTAACGATGTCGCACCCCGAATTGTGGTCGCCCGAGAATCCGCGGCTTTACACCTTACGCACGCGGCTTTTGAAGCACGGAAAGATTGCCGACGAGAATCTAACGCGTTTCGGCGTGCGTACAATATCCGTATCGCGCGAAAGAGGCTTCCAACTCAACGGGCAATCGCGCAAATTCAAAGGAGTATGCCTCCACCACGACCTTGGACCGCTCGGCGCTGCGGTGAATGCTGCCGCAATTGCCCGGCAGATAAGAATAATGAAGAGCATGGGCTGCGATGCCATACGCACTTCCCACAACATGCCGTCGGCTATGATGATGGACTTGTGCGATTCGCTCGGAATGATGGTGATGGCCGAATCTTTTGACAGCTGGATAACGGGAAAGACAGCCAATGCCTACAGTCTGTACTTTGACGAATGGGCTGAGAAAGACCTTAGAAACGAATATCTGAACCACAGAAACCACCCGTCGATTGTGATGTGGAGCATTGGAAACGAGATTCCCGACCAGAAGACGGAGCTTGGCGCAAAGACATGCCGCCGGCTTGTGGATTTGCTGCATGAGCTCGACCCTACACGCCCTGTTACCGCCGGAGTGGACGATGTGGCGGGCGCGGTAGGCAGTGGTTTTTTCAAGCCGCTTGATGTTCCGGGCTTCAACTACCATACTCATTGCTACGAGACCTATATCGATTCGCTTTCGCAGGGTTTCCTTCTCGGGAGCGAGACGGCTTCTACGCTAAGCAGCCGTGGAGTCTACCATTTCCCCGCGAAGCTTGAAACCGACAACGTTTATCCCGACCGGCAGCTCTCGAGTTACGACCTCTACAGCGGTTCCTGGAGCAACATCCCCGACCTTGACGCGTGGTATCAGGACAGGAAGCCGTGGGTGATAGGAGAGTTTGTGTGGACGGGCTTTGATTATTTGGGAGAGAACTTTCCTTATCAGAAAAGCTGGCCTTCGCGCAGCAGCTATTTCGGCATTGTCGACCTCGCAGGCCTGCCCAAGGACCGTTTCTACTTCTACCGCAGCCGCTGGAACACCGACGACCACACACTACACCTGCTGCCCCATTGGACATGGCCCGGTATGGAAGGAAAATCAATCCCCGTGATGTGCTACACAAGCTATCCCGAGGCCGAATTGTTTGTCAACGGCAAGAGCTACGGGCGCGTGAGAAAAGACCCAACCAAGCTGTACGACGCCAATCGCCTCAAATGGCTGAGCGTAACCTATGAGCCGGGCGAGCTAAAGGTTGTGGCTTACGACAAAGGCGGCAACCGCGCGGCAGAGCAGGTGGTGCGCACGGCAGGAACGCCCGCACGTCTGGAGCTAACGCCCGACCGCGCCACGATAAAGGCCGACGGCGACGACATGTCGTTTGTAACCGTGAAGATGCTTGACAAAGACGGAAACGAATGCCCGAATGCCGACGACGAGTTGCTGTTCAGCGTGGAAGGAGCCCAATATCAGGCAGCCTGCAACGGCGATGCCACATCGCTCGAGCCTTTCGAGAAACCGCAGATGCGGCTCTTCCACGGCGCACTCGTAGCAATTGTGCGCGCAGGCAAGAAAGCAGGCAAAGCGGTGCTTACTGTAACCGACAAAGACAATCCCGGAATAACGGCCAAGGCTGTGATCACAGTGGAAAAGGCACGCTGATTTCCCCACCAGGCTCAGGGAACACCCCCCGCCCCCCATACCAGAGTTGCCTTGGCTTCAAGGCAACTCTGTTGTGTATCCGCCCATTTTGCAGGGAGATTTACGGGGCACAACGGCAAGGAAACCATAGAGGTTGGGCAAGGAAATCACGGCAGCCTGGAAAGGAGATTATAGTGGCCAGGAAAAGACACCACGGTGTCTTGATAAAAAGACCATGGTGTCTTGATAAAAAGACCATGGTGTCTTGGAGAGCACATCAGATCAGCCCAAAATCAAATCAGATGCCCCGGAGTTTTTGCGGGAGCAGACACAGCCTCTGCCACAAGGTCATTCAAACACACAAGGCAGCATAAGAAGCTGATATTCCAGCGTTTTGGCCATACGCCTATGCCCGTCGGCGTTAGGATGAAGGCGATCGGTCCTGCTGTCGTGGAAAAACTGCGCGTTGGAATCAAGATTGGGATAAAGACCACAAAGGGCATTCATGTCAATCACCGGAACCGACCACACACGTCCCGCCTGTTTAATAGCCTCCACATAGCTGTCAAACCATTCCCCGCCCCCATTCTGCCAATTCTCGTCGGGCTGCACATTGTTGTCCCCGAACTCTGCATAGGAACGGTGGATAGGCGTAAGAAGCACCACCTGCTTCGTGGGATAAACGCTCTTGATTTTATTGAGAGCAATGTTGATACGTCCGCAAAGCGTAGCCCCGTCCATCAAAAGCGTACGGTGAAGGCGCGTCTTCTCACCCTTATGCTCCCCCGCCGCAGCAACCACCCTCTCCGTACTCTCGGCATAAAAACTGCCAATAGGAACAGATGCGTTGAAGTCGTTAGTACCAATAAACACAACAATTGCATCAACCTCCTGCCCATGTTCCTTAGCAAGCTCATCAGTCTGGCGCGGAATATCGTCCCACTGCCGTCCGTTCACCGCATAGACATACGGCGTGATGCCCAACCAATCCCGCAAATACTCCCAATACTTGGTCTTTGCAGCCATTACAGCCGGGTCAGTAACCGAGTCGCCGAAATATGCAACGCGTTTCTTAGCCCAAGGATGCACGGCCGTAACATCAGCAATAGCCACAGTCTGCACCACAGTGCCCTTCGATCCGCCGTCAGTCGACGTAGCTTTAATGGAGAAGCACGACGCAAGCATCATCGAGCCGGCAAAAGCCAGCGAAACGCTTGCAATTCCAACAATGTAAGACGAGAATTTCATGATATATCAAACTTTTAATTTCAGAAGCAGCAACAGACCCTACAGAAGCCTCTTGCTCAAATATCTCACAGGATACCACGTGGATATATAGCCCGTAGCCATAACAGTAACGAACGTCAAGAGCACATCGCCCCACCTCACGCTCACAGGATAGGAATCAACGATGAAACTACCCGCTTCACTCCCCATCTTAATCAGTCCGAAATGCTGCTGCGCCATACATAAAGCAACGCCCACGGCTATTCCAATAACAACTCCTGTGATGGCAATCAAACGGCCTTCGTACAAAAACACGCGGGCAATGGTCGTGTTTCCCGCACCAAGCGAGCGAAGCGTGCGCATATCCTCGCGCTTGTCAATAATAAGCATTGACAGAGAACCGACAATGTTGAAGCAAGCCACGACAAGGATAAACGTCAGAAACAGATACGCCACAAGCTTTTCGATGCGCATAATCCTGAAAACGTCCTCCTGTTGTTCATATCTGTTCTGCACTTTGATTTTTCCGCCACCGAGTTTCTCTATCTCGCTTTGTGCTTTCGCGATGTCCGTTCCCGCCTTCAGTTTCAATTCCAACGAAGTGATGAGCCCCTGCTGCTCGAATATGGAGCGCGCAAACTCCACTGAAGTGATAATATATCCCGAGTCGTATTTCTTCTGCTTCACCGAAAACACCACACCAGGCGAATAAAGCTGGTCATGGTTGAAGCCCTGCGCCGGATTTGCGGCATCAATGCGCTCACCCTTGCGCGGAGCGTAGATATCAAGCGGCGTAGTGTAGCGCACACCCAACTGCAACTGTTGCGCAAGCTGTATGCCCGGCGTCCCATAGTTCAGCACATCGGCTTTGAGCATGAAATTCCCGTCGCCATAGAGTATCTTTGATATTTCGCTTGTCTTTGCATAGTTCGCGTCCACCCCCTTGATGGTTACAACGGTCTGGTTTCCGTAATACCTTGCCAAAGCCTGCCCTTCAACGCACTCTGTAGCCGCAAAGACGTAGGGAGAATTCTTCACAGCCGTTATAGCGGGATCGTCAACGGCTATGCTTCTGCCCGATGTGGGCACTACTTTCAACTCTGGGTCGAAAGAGGTGAAAAGCGAAGCCACAAGATCCTGAAACCCGTTGAACACGGACAAAGTGCAGACCATTGCGATTGTAGCAAAAGCCACCCCCGCCACCGCCACGCCTGATATGAGGTTGATGGCATGCTTGCGGCGGCGTGCGAAAAGGTATCTCCGGGCTATGAAAAAGGGAAAATTCACCTGCGCAGCGTTTATTGTTTCAACAGGCTGTCGATATGCTGAATATAATCGAGCGAATCGTCCACATAGAAGCGGAGCTCGGGAATAATCCTAAGCTGATAGCGCACACGTTTGCCGAGCTCGTAGCGCACGGAACGCGCGTTGTTTGAAATATTGTCTACTATTTCCTGCGCCTTGTCCGACGGGAACACGCTGAGGTAGGAAGTGCACACGCTGAGGTCGGGGCTAATTCTGCACTTGCTCACGCTCACAATAATTCCGCGCGTTTGGCGCGTTTGCTGCTCAAATATATCGCTGAGTTCCTTTTGAAGAAGTCGCGCAATCTTGTTTTGACGTGTAGTTTCCATTGTTTCAGTTTTTATTATATGCAAAATTAAGGAAAAACGCCCACGCTGCAAAATATTTGCGACGGTGTGAAAAGAAGACTATGCCGCATTTCGCGCGCCGCATACGCCGTTTGAAACGCAATCAAATTCTTCTCGCAAAACTACAAGCTAATATCGTATTTCTGATGTCAGACATTTTTTAAACAATGTCAGACATTATTCAAACGATAACAGGCATTGTTTTTACGACAAAGCATATAAGTTTTTCCTTATTTCATCGGGGGTAAATGATGCGCCTTGCTCAAAGTTGCAAACCGCTCAAAAACTCCACGTAGAAGTCTATCGCCTCGTTGATTTCCGCAATTTTTATGAATTCATCGGCAGTATGGGAGCGCGACGACTCACCCGGGCCGATTTTAATGGTAGGAAAGGACATCAGAGCTTGGTTGCTGAGCGTAGGAGAACCGAACGGTTTTTTACCCATAGCCTCAACGCGCTTAACGAGTGGGTGGTCCGGCGAAATTCTCGATGAATTCAGGCGAAACGAGCGCGCTTTTGCTTCGCTTTCCACCGCATTGCTTATGATTTCAAACAATTCCTGGTTGGAATACATCTCGTTTGAACGCACGTCCACCGTGAAAGAGCATTCGGCAGGTATCACATTATGCTGCGTGCCGGCGTTGACAATCGTAACAGTAGCCTTGGAGTCGCCAAGGTGTTCGGAATGTCGATGAAAACTGAGATTTTCTATCGTTTCGATGTCCCTTACCGCTTTGTATATAGCGTTTATTCCTTCGTTTCGTGCAGCATGTCCGGCTTTTCCGTGCGCGGTGAAATCAATCACCATCAAACCTTTTTCAGCCACAGCGGGCTGCAATCCGGTTGGTTCGCCTATGATTCCGGCGTCGATGCGCGGAAATTCCTTCAAAGCCAGTTCCACGCCACCCCGTCCCGACACTTCTTCCTCGGCAGATGCCGAAAAAACGATATTATAAGGGAGTTTGGTTTCGCGCACAGCCATATAAGCCTCGAGCAACGAAACTAGGCTGCCGCCGTCGTCGTTGGAACCCAATCCATATAGCTTGCCGTCTTCAATCACCGGCTCATAAGGATTATGATTCCAGCCGTTGGCCACTTTCACCGTGTCGATGTGGGCATCGAGAAGCAAGGTAGGCCTTTCGTCGTTGAAATCGGGCGAAAGGGAGTAGACATTGTTTCCGCAACGATGCACATCGAGCGATTTACTCCCGATGAAATCAGCGATTTTGTCGGCTGCCGCGCTCTCGTTGCGGCTTTGCGACGGAATGGCAATAAGTTGTTTGAGAAGCTCAACGGCTTCGGTTGTTGCGGCGTTCATGTCATGAATGTTTTTATCAGAAACAAAGTTACTAATTTCCGCAAACATCATAGCCCGAACCCTTTTTGAAACCCGCATATTTCCCGGCGCGAAAAGCCCCTCGGATTACGCAAAAACTCCGCCGCATCTAATTTAAATTCCGACGCATCTAATTTAAATTTCATGGCCCGGAATTTTTGCGACAAGCCATGTAGTGAAAACGGGGGCTGTTCCCACGAAAAACATATGCGGTTTCTCACAACTTTGATGCGCCGTAAGCCTGAAAATATGAGGCAAAAAATTCCCCGTCTGCGTTTGCAGGCGGGGAATATGTTTTTTAGAATTTCATTTGAACGTCATGGGATAACCTTGAAGGCAAACCCTTGCGACTGCAACCATTCTATGGCCCTTGGCAAGGCGTATATGATTTTGTCTTCGCTCTTGAGCGAGTCGTGAAACGTGATGATAGAACCATTGCGGGCGTATCGTCTCACATTCAGCAGCACATCGCGTCCGTTGAGCCGTATACTGTAATCGCGGGTTACGAGGTCCCACATAACAATCTTGTACTTCTGCCCCACAACTCGGTATTGGTCCCATTTCATCCAGCCATGCGGCGGACGGAAAAGGTCGGTATGGAGCAGCATATTGGCCTTGTCCACATTCCGAAGGTAGGAGCGGTAGCCATGTTTGAGCCCACCTATATGATTGTAGGTATGGTTTCCAATGCGGTGCCCCGCATCTCTCACCATGGCCAACTCACGCGGATGGCGATAGGCATTCTCGCCCACCATAAAGAATGTAGCGTGAATATCATAGTGTTTCAGCACATCGAGCACCCACGGAGTAACGACGGGAATGGGCCCGTCGTCAAACGTGAGGTATATAGCGCGTTCGTGCGGGTTTATCCTCCACAGCGCGTGGGGATAAAGCCAACGCAGAAACGTTGCAGGTTGCTCGATAATCATTTACAACCTTATGATATTCCGGTCTTTCAGTTCAGAATCAGTCAATGGCTTCAGTGTCCGGCTGGAAATTCTGCTGAAACAAGTCAGTGCCCGTTTTTGAACTCCACAGTTCATAATAACGCATTATCAAATTCTCAAGTTCTTTGCCTTTCGATGATTTTAGCGTACTGTAGGTCTGCCAAAGATTCTTCAAAACTTCAAGATGCAAGGAGTATTCGCTGCGATAAGTTACAAGCTCTGATGCGGAAAGCGACAAATACCAACCCATATACTGCACGCAATCGGTTTTGACCTTTCCAAGGATATATTCGCCGCGCTTGGTATTGCCGGTAAGCATCATGGCACGTGCAAGCTCTATTGCTCCGCTGCGCCAGTCGTATGGCACATTGAATTCGGGGATTTCAGTTTCACACTTGTCAATCAACTTTTTCGCCTTGTCCTTTTCGCCGCGTCTCACAAGCTGCAACGCCGTTTGGGCAAAGAGTATACGATGGCTCCAGCACATTCTCAGTGCGTTTTCGTCAATGTAAAGTTTGCGGTCCTTCAATCCACCGTAGCGGAAACGGTACATCAAATTGTTGTAACACTTTTCAGGATCGATAGTCTTGCCGCTCTTTGCAGTGTTGTAAGGCGTGATGCGATAAGCCATGCCTTCTTTCACGAAATAGTCGCCAAGTTTTCCGTAGTTCTCCGCGCCCACAGTGATTGCAACGAACATCGGACGTTTGAAATTGCTCTGCAAAAGCATTTCGTAAAGCATCAACTCGCTCTTGAACACCGAAGAACGTCCTTTGAGGGATATCACCATCTTGTCGGGCACTCCGCCGTTCACGCTGTCCTGCAACCACATTCCAGACTTGCGCACCGCTTCTTTGTCAACGGTCATCACAATGCTGTCGGTGGGAATGAATCGCATTTCAGGGTCGGGATTGAGCACGAAGTTCTTCATTATGTAAGACAACTCAAACATGTCAACTTCGGGGTGCTGACGGTTCACTTCTGCAAGGGCTTCCTTTTGATCGGCCTGCACACGCACCATTTCGTGCTCGCCGTTTGAAACATACTGCAAGCGGTTCCAGGAAATCGGACATGCGGGGGAGTTGTAAGCCGGACGCTTCATCTGATCAATATACCAGTCGGTCTGCAAATAAGAGAAGTTGCAAACGCGCGCATCTGTGCGAACGCCTTCCACTTCTTGGTTGTACCATTGCGGGAATGTGTCGTTGTCGCCGTTACAGAAGATAATGGGATAACCTTCGTCGGGAAGAGTGCGCAGATAATTGCCGCCGAAATCACGGCAAAGGTAACGGCCGGAACGATCATGGTCGTCCCACGTTTGAGAAACCATCTGAACAGGCACGAGAAGGCACACTATCGATGCTACAGCCGCCGAAACAGTTTTGTTAAGCTTCAACTTTTTCAATCCCTCAACTATGCCGAGCACGCCAAAGCCTATCCAAATCGCGAAAGCGTAGAACGAACCCGCATAAGCGTAATCGCGCTCACGGGGCTGCGTCGGCGTTTGGTTGAGATACAACACAATTGCGATTCCGGTCATGAAGAAAAGGAAGAAAACCACCCAAAATTGACGGATACCCCTCTTGCCTTTGTATGCCTGGTAGAACAATCCAATCAGACCCAGTATCAACGGCAGGCAATAGAACACATTATGTCCTTTGTTCTCTTTCAGCGAATCGGGAAGCAAGCTCTGATCGCCAAGACGCGCATTGTCAAGGAAACTAATGCCTGTAATCCAGTTTCCGTGGTCTTTCTCGCCTGATCCCTGAATATCATTTTGACGTCCGGCAAAGTTCCACATAAAGTAGCGCCAGTACATAAAATTCAACTGGTATGAAAGGAAGAATCGGAGGTTATCCAATTGAGTTGGCATCTTTACCGAAGAAACTCTTCCCGTTGGATCGTTATACGGGACCTGACGTCCGGTTACTCCGCCCATCCAACTTTCATACGCCGCGGCATGGTCGCTCGAATACATGCGTGGGAAAAGCATGTTCTGGGCGTATTGGTATTTATTGTTGTGCCCAACAACCACATAGGAGTCCTTCTCGTCCTTGCTTTCCTTTTCCTTGCGATTATATATTGCCTTGCCTTCCTTACATTTCCAGGAAAGCATGCCATTGCCTGTCTCAACGTATTGCGGCTGTGAGGTATAGGCCTGACCATAAAAGAGGGGCCACGAACCATATTGCTCGCGGTTGAGATAAGAACCAAGGGTAAAGATATCTTCGGGCGAGTTCTGGTCCATCGGCGGGTTTGCCGTGGAGCGAATCACCATTATGGCGAACGACGAATAGCCTATCATGAGCATCAGGAAGCACAGCAGCGTGGTGTTGATTGCTCTAGCCGAAACTACATACTTTGCCTTTTTGCCTTTTAGCTTCAAAACGAAGAACAGGGCTATTATCACCACGATTCCAAACAAGATGCTAACGATGCCGTCGCCAAAGAACGGAATGCCGAGCAATGCCACGGAAAGCACAGTGGATATCGCGATTGCCTTGCGGTTTTTGTCGCGCTGGGTCTCGAATATTGCCCAAATCACACAGGCTATGAGTATCACGAGATACACTATCATTCCGGTGTTGAAGTTGAAGCCGAGGCCGTTGACAAACAAAAGTTCAAACCAACCGCCTACTTTTACGATTCCGGGCACTACTCCGTAGAGCACAACGCCTACCATTATAAACGACACGAGCAGTGCGAGCAGCGAACCTTTGGCATTGAGGTTGGGATTGTGCTTGTAAACGTAAACAAGTACGATGGCGGGGATACAAAGCAGGTTGAGAAGATGGACACCTATGCTCAATCCCACAATGAAAGCGATAAGCACGAGCCAACGGTCGCTATGCGCATTGTCGGCACGGTTTTCCCATTTCAATATTAGCCAGAACACCAAAGCTGTGCACATTGAAGAATAGGCGTAAACCTCTCCCTCAACAGCGCTGAACCAGAAAGTGTCGCTAAACGTGTAGGCCAGCGCGCCCACAAGGCCCGCACCCATAATTTCGATGGTTTCGGAGAGAGAGGGCAGGCTTCCGTCTTTCACGATAAGCTTCCGCGACAAATCGGTGATGGTCCAGAAAAGAAACAAGATGCACACTGCGCTCAAGAGAGCCGACATGATGTTGACCATCATAGCCACATGACTCACATCCTTTGCGAACTGCGAGAACAGGTTGGCTGTAATCATAAACACAGGTGCTCCAGGCGGGTGTCCCACCTCAAGTTTGAATGCCGAAGATATGAACTCCGGGCAGTCCCAATAACTTGCGCTCGGCTCAATGGTCGAGCAATAGACAAATGCCGCGATGGCAAACGCTATCCAACCTAATAGATTGTTGACTGTCTTGTAGCGCATTGAATTTTAGATATTGAATTAATTTTTAGATGTTGTCTATCCGTTTTGCGCAAGCACACAATGCTGCACATTCGTGCAAAATTATAAATTAAAGTCTATTTCACAAAGGGCAATACTGTATTTGTTGATAAAACAGCAGATTAAAAAAACTAAAAGCCGTTTCCCGTAAGCCTCCGCACCGATAATTCCGCACCGATTTCTGCCCTCGCGCAAAGCCCTCAAAACAACGTTTTTACTCCAACGCATCTAATTTTTACGAGATGCGTCGGAATTTAAATTACATGGCCCGGAGTTTTTACGAGATGCGACATTATATTTCAAACGTTTTTTGCTACATTTGCAATGTGCTTTGCGGCAAAATTGTCGCAGCATGTTCGGTGTGTCGTAATCACACGACATTTCCAGACTAACGCACGTGCATTCAAATAAAAACAACCAAAAAAATAAATTACAAATGAAAAAGACATTCTTGTCAAAACACAACTCGCTCACAACCCTCATGTTTGTGGCAGTTGCAGCTTTGGTGCTCTCGATGCCGATGAGCGCAAACGCAAAAAAGAAAATCGGTTTTCAGCTCTACACCGTAATGGGCGCGATGAACCAGAATCCCAAAGGCTCAATTGAGCGCCTTGCAAAAATGGGCTACAACGAAGTGGAACTCGTGCAATGGGGAGGCGATCCCAAGGTATTTGGTTTGCCCGCCGAGGAGTTCAAGAAAATCTGCGACAACAACGGAGTGAAAATCGTCTCAACCCACTCGAGCATTCAGGAAGATCCTTCAAAAGAGGACGAGATAATGGCGCGCTGGCGCGAACTTTTCAAAATCCAAAAGGCTTGCGGCGGAAAATATTTCGTAGTTCCGAGCTACCAGATTGACTATACGGTGGAAGGAATGAACCGCATGTGCGCCTACTTCAACCGCGTGGGAAAAATTGCCAAAGAATACGGGCTCACCCTCGGCTACCACAACCACTCACATGAGTTCCAGAAACTCAAAGACAGCGACAAATTGATGTGGGAATACTTTGTGGAAAACACAGATCCGCGCTACGTTTGCTTCGAACTCGACGTGTATTGGTGCACAAAGGGCGGACAAGACCCTGTGGCGTATCTCAAAAAATATCCCAAGCGCATACAACTCCTGCACATCAAGGACGATTTCGTTATTGGCAAGAGCGGCACGATTAACTTCGAGGGAATTTTCAACCAGTTCCGCAAAAACAAAATGAAAAACTACTTCGTGGAAATCGAGACCCCGGGGTGGTTGCGCGACAAGAAGAACAGCGACGGCAGCAAGTATTCCGAGCAGCAAATCCTCGAAGAAATGTTCAAGGCTTCGGAAGAAAGTGCAGAATTCCTCAAAGCTGCAAAATTCGTGAAGTAATTCCAAAAACAGCGCATGCGATACCGTTCATGGGACAAGCCCTTGCGGTAACGCTGCATACTACAACAAACTCGGGCAGACCGACATCGGTTTGCCCGAGTTTGTTGTTATTCCCCTACCAACGCTTGCAA
>CAVFYC010000009.1:0-44292 GCA_963626585.1 Christensenellaceae bacterium Phil1
GTCGGCCGCAAATTTGCACCTGCTGGGAAACGGAGAAATCAACTACAATCGATGCAACGCTCGACATTTTCTCCGACCACAAGGAGGGCTGGTATGTGGACGGTCCTCTTGACGACAGCAAGGTAGAGAACTTTAAATACAGACCTATCATTACAACCCATTGGGGCATATAGGTAATTTTGCAGGATATTTTGAAGTAGCTCTCTTCCTATCGGGCACCATTGATAGGGATTTTGCTAACAGAAAAGGCGGCTTCGGCCGCCTTTTTTATTGACTATGTGTGAACGATATGCGCTGCCGGCAAAACGCCGGGGCATGGAGGAATTCAGAAAAGCGTCTGCACGAGCACCATATAGCACACTGTGCCGCCCATAACGCTCAGAAGCATTCGCCGTTTCCAACAATGGAGCGCTATGGTGGCCGCGATTCCCGCCAATTCGGGCAATCCGTGAACGCCAGATGCGAAATCCACGTCCTTCACACAATATATCACGAGCATTCCAAACACTGCCGGCGGAAGGACGGTGCTGAAATAACGGATATACCCGGGAGTATGTTTGCCTCGAAACACTAAAAACGGCAAGAACCTCGTAAGCGCGGTGGCTGCCACGAGTATCGCGATAGTTGCAATCTGTTGCGGGAGCGTCATTGTGCCTCCTCCTTTATTTCAAGTTTGCTTCTCAGGCTCAGGAAACACAACACCATAGCCGCCATGGCGGGTATCACAAAATTGTCGGCGCCGAAAACTGCGAGCGAAACCGCCGAAAGCGCTACGCCAAGCAACGACGCGGCATGCCTCTGCTCCTTGAGCCATTGCTCCATGAATATGGTAACAAACATGGCGGTCATCACAAACCCAAGGCCGCGGGTATTAAACGTGATATACGAGCCGAAAATTCCGCCAATGGCTGCGCCCGTAAGCCAATAGGTATAATTGAGCACCGTAACCCACAGCATAAACCAGCCGCGGTCGATATTCTCGGGGATATGCGCCGTGTAGTTCACCGAGAACGTTTCGTCGCACATGCCATAGATTAGCGGAAACTTTTTCCAGCCCATACCCTTGAACTTCTCGAGCATAGAAATGCCGTAGAACAAATGTCGCGCGCAGATAAGCAACGCTATCAGAAACGACTGCAACGGCTGAAACGCCCCAAGCAGCATGCGCACAGCCACAAACTCAACCGAGCCGCTGAAGATGGTCATTGCCATAATCATGGGCCATTGAAATCCAAACCCCTCCTTGTTCATGAGCAAACCATAGGCTATGCCCATAAACCAAAAGCCCGCGAAAATAGGCACTGTATAGGGAAATGCTGCCCTAAGAGCCGGCCGCCAAAGATTGTTGCGCTTCATAACAGGCTGCAAAATTAGCAAATCCGCCCCACATGCCGCAGAATTTACGCCGTAGGTGAAGAATTGCGCAAAACTTACGGCAAAACTTAATTATGCTTATATATTTTATTGTTTCAACGGCTTTTCAAGCCCCCGTAACGGCTCTTGCGAAAAGCAGGAAACCGCCCCGAAAAAACGGCGTAAATAAAGGGCAAAAACTCCGCCGCATCTAATTTAAATTCCGCCGCATCTAATTTAAATTACATGGCCCGGAGTTTTTACGAGATGCCGTGATGTGAAAACGCCCTGCCACACGGCATTTCCGGCAATGCCCAAAGGCGTAGTTTTTCTGCCCTAAAAAACAACAAAAACACAGCCCCGGGCGAAATTGCCCGGGGCTGCGGATTTATTAGTCAGACTCCCTTTTTACGGAAGTCAGTAACGTTGCAATTAGAAGTCGCCGCGATAACCGGCAACCTTGAGGTAGCCCATGCTTGTGCCGGCAACGTTCACATAGTAAACGATGCTGTCGCGCTTGGTTGTCTGGTTGCGGTCCATTTCAACGGTTGCACCATTGAGAATCACCTTGCCGCCAACTATTGTAACGGCATCGCCATACTCGTTCTCGCCTTCGGTAATTGCGAAAGTCTTCTTGCCATACTGCACATTGACTTTCACTTTGTGGCTATAGTTTTCGCTACCGCCGAAGTCGCATTCCTCTCTGTCGTCAACCCACATCTCGTTTGATTTGTTTGCTGACGTGTTGTAGGTATAGAGTCTATCAGAGAATGTACCGACTTCTTCCCACGCCCAATTGTCGATGTTTGCAACATCTCCCTGATTGTCGCAAGTGTAAACGGTTACCACCCAGTCGCCGCACATCTTCTTAACCGCTGTGCCGCCTGCGCTTGTGCTGCTGTCGCTTGGATCACTGTCGCAAGAGGTGAAACCCATTACCAAAGCTGCTGCTATCAAAAAAAGATATTTCTTCATGATTGAAATTCAGTTTTTAGTTTATTATTTCTGCAACACCATTGCAAGGTGGTAGTTGATCACTACGTCCATACTAACCTTGCCGGTTTCGCTGTCGTATTCACCGGTTACGCTTGTCATAGGCAAGCTCCAAGGATTGGAACATGAAATACCCGTGATTTGGTTGTTTTTGTCCAAAGCAAAGTATCCCTTGCAAGAATAAGCGTTGCCATAGCCAATTGTTACGGCATAGAGACCGCCCCAATAGTCGCTGATTGAATAGAGACCCGGCGCGATTTCAGTAAGAGTAACCGAGTTGCCAATCACTGAGTATCTGTCAAACAAAGACTGCGAGCCAGACGTATCAGTAATCTTGTAAGTGCCGGAAATGTTGGTGGAAACCTCAGGATCGTAAACATATACGCTGCGGCTTACCGAAGCAGCAAAACCGTCTTTGTTGTCAGCAGAATAAGTAAGAGTGTAAACTCCCACCTTAGAAGCGTCAACATTGCCCGAAACCTTTACCTTTGAAGTAACATCCTCTGTACCCTCGGTAGCAGTATATCCCGGGTCAACGAACTTTGAACCAACAGGCACACTATAGGAATCACCCTCGTTGAGACTGATGGAAACGTAGTGTGTGACATATGAATCGTCTTTGCCGTCGTAGTCGCAGGAGCTAAAACCCACGAGCACAAATGCAGCAAGAGCGAACAAACTAATTATCTTTTTCATTTTGAATGTCATGTTTACTGTTTCAAATTTTATTTATCCCAGAACACAGGAGTTGTGAGAGCAGGCTGCGCGGGAGCATTGCTGTTGATATTCTTGCTGGCTGTGGAATAGAACACACGCAAGGGAACAGCTTTCTCGCCCAAGTCGTCGCGATAAGGATAGATGAGGTCGCCGGCAACATATTTGGTCTTGTCAGCCTCAAATTCCTTACCGGTAATACCCCAAGAAGGAACATTCGTACGGCGTTGCTCCGACCATGCTTCCATCTGGTCCATGTAGAGAAGGGCAACCCACTTCTGCATATACACAAGCTTCAACTTTGCATCGTTTCCGCTCTGAGCGTCCCAAGACACGCGCTTTTGGGAAAGAAACTCGTCCACACCGCTCGTTCCGCGCGTTTCAAAGTCAGCTTTCACGCCGGCCTCGTAAGCAGCCTTTGCCTTAGCCTCGTCGTTGAAATACTTGAGGTAAACCTCGGAAAGGAGGAACTGAAGTTCTGCTTGGGTGAAGAATTCCACAGGTTTCGTGGGATAGTAATTAAGCATGCTCACCACACCATTATCCTTGTAAGTATAGCCCGTGCACAAGTGAGTGCCTGGAAGAAGACCAGCATATTCGCCAGCATTGTCGCCGGTAGTAGCCTTCTTGAAGGTATAGGAAATACGCGGGTCGTTGGTGAGATTCATGTAGCTTACAATAGGATAAGCACCTACGTGGTTGGACGCCAACGAACGTTGGTTAGCCTCATACCAAGGGTTGTCCTTTTCCGCTTCATCGGAATAAGGAGGATCGAATTCGAAGTTGCCTGTAAAGAATTCGCCCTTGCTTACAACAGCCTTGAGCTTGGTGGTATAAGAAGCCACGTCGATGCCGCCTTGAATCATGCGGAGGTACATACGAACGCGAAGAGCGTTTGCAAAACCTTTCCACTGGCTCAAATCACCATCGGCGATAAGATCTTTAGTCTCCATTTTGTCCTCAGCGTTGATGGCAGCTTCAGCTTCATCAAGTTCGTTGAGCACACCGGCGTAAACCACTTCGCCATTGTCGTATTTGGGTTTCTGGTTCTTTGAACCCTGAAGAGCTTCCGTGTAGGGAGTTTCACCTGTAGCGTCAACCATAAGTTGATAAGCATAGGTGCGGAGTGCTGCAGCGGCAAAGAGGTCGGCAGTATTCTTTGTCTTGCTCTTTATTTCTTCAATGTCTTGAAGAGCGCCTGCATAGATTGTGCGATACCAGCGGTCAGACATATTGTCGTCAGCTGTGAGCTGATACCAGGTGTATTTGTTATACTGGTTGGCAGTAGGAGCCTGATCGAAATATTGCACAAAGAAACCTGCGGTGTTATACATACCGTCGCCCGTTACCGTGGCAATGGAGTTTTGCACTGCCGGCATAATAAGGTCGGCGGTAACGTTGCTGCTGGGGTGGTTGGGATCGTCGTTAATGTCGAGGCTACCGCAGCTTGAAAGCGTGGCAAGCGCGACGAATGACAATATAAATATCTTTTTCATGCTGTCTTTTTCTTTAATTTAGAAGCTGAGCTTAATATTAAAGCCATAGGTGCGTGTTGACGGGTTTGCGCCATATTCACCAAACTGACCTTGCAAGTCGTTACCGAATGAAGAAGATTCGGGGTCAACAAATGTATTGCTGCTCGGAGTCCACATAAGGAGGTTGCGGCCGAAGAAAGATACGGAAGCACCTGTAAGGAATGTTTTGTCGATCCATTTTGCGGGAACGTTCCATGTGAGAACCACGTCGCGAAGTTTGACAAACGAACGACTGATGAGGTTTGAAGCATCGCAGTCGTATTGGTCAGCCCAATAGCTTTGGATATAAGAATAATCCAATGCGGTGGTGTTTTCAACATATGAAACAGTTCCGTCGGCAGCCGTTACCTTGTTCACAGAGTTGGGCACGATGAACGGGTTGCGGTCGTTGTAAATGGTCTGCTTTGCTATACCGGTGAAGAAGGTCGTGCCCTTAGTACGAGTATACATCTTGCCGCCTTGACGGATTTCCATGTTGGCAGTAAGAGAGAAGTCTTTGTAGCGAAGAGTTGTACCGATACCCATTGTGTATTTGTGGTTCATGTCGCCGCAAATGGTGTATTTGTCTTCTTTTACGGGAAGACCTGTGCTTGCGCTAACTACGACATGACCTTCGGGGTCGCGCTCGAGTTTTTGGTCTTTGTAAACGCCGAGGGGTTTGCCTTTGATTGCATAGAGGCTCGTTCCGCCGGTAAAGCCGAAGATAGCAACTTCATCACCTATTTCGTCGGAGAGGCTTACTACCTTGCTCTTGTTGTGAGCTATGTTCCAGGTCAAATCCCATTGCCAGTCGCGTGTCTTGATCGGGGTGCCGGAAATCTGGAATTCGACACCGGTGTTACGAATCTTACCGATGTTTACATTGCGTGAGGCGAAGCCGGTTGCGTTGTCAAGGCTCATCGAAAGCGTCTGGTTGTTTGTGTTACGGTTATAGAACGAGAAATCGAACGACAAGCGGTTGCGCAAGAACGCCATGTTCAAACCGAATTCCATTTCTGTGGTCATTTCGGGTTTGAGTTGGTCGTTACCCATTACGTTTGAGAGGGAGAATGCATTTACGCCGGAGAGGGGGAACGAAGTTGTGCCCCAGCCCGAAGCGTTGGCCGCAGCCTGTGCATAAACTGTGTTGGTCATATACCAAGATGCGTCGTTACCTGTCTTACCCCAAGCTGCGCGAACCTTACCGAAGGAGATAATGTCTTTGAGATCTTTCGGAAGAAGTTCGGTGAACACGAAGCTTGCAGTTACGCCGGGATAGAAATACGAGCGGTTGTCTTTCGGAAGAGTTGACGACCAGTCGTTACGTCCTGTGAGCGTGAGGTAAACCATGTCTTTCCAAGATCCTTCAACCTGGCCGTACAAACCGATGAGGCGCTTGTGATATTGTTCGTCTACGATGGTCGGAGTTTTACCCGAGTTTGAGGTATTGAACCAAGTAGGAAGGTCAAGACCTGTATTTTCCTGGGAAGCGAATGTACGTTTTACGTCGTTGGTGTTGAGACCGAGCACTGCGTTGAGGTTGAAGTCTTCGTTGATAGGCTTCGAGAAGTTGAGCATAAAGTCTTGGTCGATTTCTGTCCAACGGTTGTCGCTTGTGTAAACCCAACCTGTCTGAGATCCTATGTCGGAGTTCTGTTCCCAGTTGGGAGTTCCGGTCCAGAGTGCGCTCATATTGGGGATACCGTCGCGCTGCTTGTTGTTGGTGTAGTCGAGACCTACGCGATAGGTAAACTTGAGGAAGTCGAAGATGTTGTAGTCTGCCTGGAATTTGCCCCAAAGTTTGTCGGTAGTAGCATTGTCAAGGTAGTTCTTGAGAATGTAGTAGGGGTTGGTAGCGTTGTAAGGGGTGTAGTAGTAACCCGGATTGTTGAACGGATTGCTAAGGTCCTTCTGCCCGGTGATGCTAATGTCGCGGGGAACATTGTAGAGCGAGTAGATAGGGTTCAAACGCTGACCGGTCGATACAAAGTTGTTCTTCTGATAAGAATAGCTGAGCGAAGACGAGAAAGTCAACTTGTTGTTCACTTTGTAGCTGCCGTTGCTTGTAAAGGTGTACTTGTTGTAAGCATCGGAGCGTGTGGGGTAAATACCGTTGTTGTTGATGTTTGAAAGAGCCACATAGAAATCGCTCTTGTCGGTTGCGCCGTCGAAAGCTATGCTGTTGTTGAACGTTACGCCAGTGTCAAAGAAGTCGCGAAGGTTGTTCTTGATAGCCTTGTAGCTCTTTACGCGCTGAGAGTTGTCGTAAACATTACCCCAAACTCTCTCGAGACCGTCGAAACGTGGTCCCCAAGAACCGTTTTCTATCTGCACGTGTTCGCCGCTTGCGCCCTGACCGTACATATTCTGCATTTCGGGCAGACGGGCTACGTTGGCAAACTGGATACCGCCGTTATAGGTAACGCCGATGCCTTTTTCGCGTTTCTTACCTTTCTTAGTAGAAATCATGATAACGCCGTTGGCAGCACGTGAACCGTAGAGAGCGGTTGCAGCTGCGCCTTTGAGCACAGTCATCTCCTCAACGTCGTCGGGGTTTATGGCGTTGGCGCCATTACCAAAGTCCCAGTTGTGGTTCAACTCGTCGGTAGAAGTAGCAGCGTTGTTCACCATAGGCACACCGTCGATTACGAAGAGGGGCTGGTTGCTTCCTGCGAGCGAGCTATAGCCACGCACGATAACCGAAGTTGATGCACCTGGGTCGCCCGAGGTATTGTTGATGGTTACACCAGGCATTTTGCCTTGCAAAGCCGATACCACATCGGCGCTGCGCACTTCGGTGATGTCTTTAGCCTTAACCGAAGAAGCTGCATAGCCCAAAGATTTCTCGGAACGCTTGATACCGAGAGCTGTAACCACTGCGCCATTGAGCACATGGTCGCTGGATTTGAGAGCAACGTTCATCACTCCCTTGATTGCCAAGGTCTGCGTTTCCATTCCGATAAACGAGAAACGCACCTGCTTTGCTGACGCGGGAATGCGTGAAAGTGAGAAGCGACCGTCTGCATCGGTGTTGACACCGACTGTGGTTCCGGGTATCGAAACACTCACGCCAATCAACGGTTCCCCGTCGGTAGCTGATGTTACGCGTCCGGTTACGGTCTTGACTTGCGCGTTTACAAGGAGACATGTGAAGGCTCCCAATAAAAGCATCATCAATTTTTTACCCATAATCTTACTTTTTAGATTAAACTTTAGTTTTTGTATGATTTGTTGTTATTTTCTTTTCGTCTGCGTCGTCGATTTCCCTCTCCCGAGGTTTGTTCCCCCACATCCCTATCACCGCGCTACCGGTGCCCACTCATTATATATATAATGCGTATGACGTTAAAAAACATGAGGTACGTTCATACATTTTTGCAAAAGTAATTATTTCTTACAAGAGTAAAAGAATATCATAATGGTATTTTTTCATCGCTCAAACGGCTAAAATATCATTGTTTTGCCAAAACGACACAATAAAACGCCGTTTTTTGAAGATTTTGCCATACTTGATTAGGATAACAACATATTTTTCGCCCCTTAAAAAAGACAAAACGTCGAAATGTTAAAATTTCGGCGGTTTTTTGTCAGGTGAAAAAAAATATATTCCATATTACATTTTGGCAAATTCGCTTTACATTATTTTTATGTATAGAATTTTCTTTACATTTTGGCATTCCGGCGGCGCGGGGAGCGTTGTTTTCTGCCCAATGCGCCATATACATTATATATATAGGTACGCCGTAAAAACTACATGGCTTGTGGTTTTTACGAGATGCGTCGGAATTTAAATTAGATGCGTCGGAATTTAAATTTGGTGGCCCGGAGTTTTCGCGAGATGCCGACAAATTTTGCGCATACCCTAAAAATCTGAAACTAAATGCTTTTCAGAGAAGCCACATATTCGTACAAACTGCAATAGAATGGGTGGCGCTGCAAAGTTGCTGCGTTGCCGAGGATAAAGAGTTTCATTCTGGCGCGCGTGATAGCCACGTTCATTCGGCGAATGTCGGACAGGAAACCTATGTTGCCCTCTTCGTTAGCCCTCACAAGGCTTATCACTATTATGTCGCGCTCCTGGCCTTGAAATCCGTCAACTGTGTTCACCGTAATATTGCCGCGAAACGGGCGCAAAAAGGCGTCGCGCCCAAACATGCGGCGCAACATCTGCACTTGGGCCTTGTAGGGCGAAATCACTCCTATGTCTATTCCCTCGTCGAGCAGCCTTTCCTTGCCGATGCTCATTATATAGTTTTTCAAAGTGGTGAGCGTGAGCACTGCCTCGGCTTTGTTTATCCGGCCATAGGTATCTCCCACAAACTCCTCGCGACTGTCTACCGCCGAGGAGTCGACCCATGTTACCGGTGTGTCGAAGTCGAGAATGCCGCGGGCCTTGACATCGGGCGCACTCACGAGCTTGCCGTCGTAAAACATGTTGCTCGAAAAACGGGCTATGGCTTCGTTCATGCGATATTGCACTCGGAGCAGCGAAACGCACTGCGGTTTTTCCTCAGCCACCACTTCCATAAGCGTCTTTCCCAACCCGCCTTTCGCCGCTGCCGCACATTTTATCGTGGGCGGCAACTGGCGGTGATCGCCCGCGAGCACAATGCGCCCGCATTTGAGCAGGGGAATCCAAACTGCCGCCTCCAATGCCTGGGCTGCCTCGTCAACAACAAGAGTATGGTATTTCTGCCCGTCGAGCACGCGGTTTGCAGCTCCGACAAGCGTACATGCTATCACCCGCGCCGTATCGAGGAGCGAATGATGTATGGCAAGTTCGAGTTCCGAAGCCTTGTCGCGCAAACGAGATATCTTCTGGTGCCGCCGTTCTGCGTCGCCCTTTGCGGAATATAGCTGGCGGATTGCACGCCTCACCGCCCAAAGTTGCGGATAGTCGGGGTGGGCTTCAAAGCGCCGCTCATAGGTGAACGAAAGCATCTTGTCGTTCACACGGGTAGGGTTTCCGATGCGCAGAACATTCACCCCGCGGTCCACAAGCTTCTCGCAAATCCAATCGACAGCCATGTTGCTTTGCGCGCAAACCATCACCTGGCTTTCGCGGCGCAATATCTCGTAAACGGCCTCAACGAGCGTGGTGGTCTTTCCCGTTCCCGGCGGGCCGTGAACTATTGCAATGTCTTTTGCACGGATTACCTCGTTCACGGCGTCCTGTTGCGAAACGTTGAGCCAGGGCATCGGCGTGGGCATGGGCGTTGTCTTTGCGGGGAGGACGCTTCCGTGGAAAATTTCGCGCAATTCCGCAAGGCGGTTGTCCTTTGCAGCGATTGCGGCATCGAGTGCGCGAAACATAAGGCGGTAGCTCGTTTCGTCGAAATACAGTTGCACTCCGAGGCGCTCCGCATCTTCGAGTGAAACTACTGCGTCGGAATCGGGCACAATAACCACCATGCGGTCGCCTTCGGCGTAGCTTACCGAAGCGGTGAACTTCATGAAATGCGGGGTGTCGCTTGCATCGAGTGTGAAAAAGCATACGGGTTTGCCGTATTCAAAGTTGTGGTCGATGTCAAGGTCTTCGGTGCGGAATACTTCAACCGAAAGTTGGTTGAGAGAGTTGTAATAACTTCGCCCCACCCTTAGCGGAAACCAGCAGATGCCTCTCTTAATTTTTCTTCCCGTAGGCATTGCCGTGGTGTCGCGCCGGAATGCGCTGCGCTCGGCATTGTATTCCGCCTCGAGCAGTTGCCGGTGGCGCAAAAGGTAGTCTGAAGCTTTTGTCATGGCTTGTCTAACGGTTCATGCGGCTTTGCGACACGCCGAATTGCACGAACACATGATCTCCGAGCTTGAAATCCACTGCCCCGCCCCATTTGTCTTCTGCGAAATCGGGATAGTTTCGAAATCTTCGCTTATCTGGCGTTAGACTTTTCTCACCAAAGGCGTAAACGTTCACATTTTCGTTCACTTTGTAGGCAGCCACTCCAAACACCGAGGCATTACGCATTTTCCAGCCGCCCCAGTCGAGAGTCTGCATGCGCACACCGCCCGCCACAGAAAGCCTGCTGCCCAGCGGATATGCGTAGACAAATGCCGCATTGCTGCCGAAACCCACCCCGCGGGGCGAATGTTTTCCAAAACCTGCGGTTACGCTCATGCCGAGCTGCGCGTTGAATCCCTCGTGAAGCTGCCAAGGACTCATATAAAAGGGTTCGGGCATATAGAGACGCGGCAGCAGAGCCACACGCCCCGCTGTGTCGGCGCGCTGCTGCGATGCAGTGTCGGCAGAGAGGGACACCGGCAAAGACTTGTGCCACGTTTGCCGTTCCTGAGCCGATGCCGCAAGCCCTACAAGCGACAGGGCGAAAATGATATAAAGTCTACGCATCATAAGCAACGCGAAAATACAAATAATAGCGCAATCACGAACCACTATTACGGGATTTAACGCAAAGATAACACTCTTTGATTTTCACGGCGTTGCATACCGGAAAAACGACAAGCCATATTGTTTAAACAATGTCAGACATTATTTGAATAATATCAGACATCGTTTTTACGATATCCCATATCGCGAAAACGCCTCCCGACATTCCTTTTCCGAAACCCGACAATGCGCCCGCGACAAGCCACAAAAAAAGCCGGCTGTCCGCTATCGGGCAACCGGCTTATGGTCTTGTCTACGCGAGATGCGGCGGAATTATTCCACTGTCCACGTATTGTTTGTATCTACAAGCTCCGCGAAATTATGGTAAGGCTTCTTCGATTTTATTTCCTCAACCTGGCGGTGCACTTCCTCGTTGTAAACAGGCGCTTCCACGTCGCGAATCACGCCGAGAGCCACCGGAAAATCCGGACCCTCCATTAGCGCAAGTTTTAGATGAAGCGTCGGGTCAACGGTGTGGGGATCGTGAACCAGGAGGTCCTTTTCCGTAATTCCGTTCTCGCCGAGTTTCACCACCTTGATGCCGAATCCGTCCTGCATCAAGCCATACTCGTTGTCTTTTCCGAACACCATAGGCTGCCCCGCACGCAGGTAGATTGCATTTGCAGCCCTCGTTTCCTTGGAATAAACGTCGTCGTATGACTGGGGATTGAATATAACGCAATGCTGAAGCACCTCAACCACCGAAGCTCCCTTGTGATTGGCTGCGGCAAGCAGTATGTCCACCGTGTTCTCTGTGTCAGAAGCCACTGTGCGGGCAAAGAAACGTCCTCGCGCGCCGAAACACAATTCTGCGGGGCGGAACGGATCTTCCACAGTGCCGTAGGGTGATGATTTGCTCACAAATCCGCGCAACGACGTGGGAGAATATTGTCCCTTGGTGAGCCCGTAAATGCGATTGTTCAGCAAAATCATGTTAAGATCTATGTTGCGGCGTATCGCATGAATGAAGTGGTTTCCGCCGATAGCCAGCCCGTCGCCGTCGCCGCTTATCTGCCACACCGTAGTGTCGGGATTGGCAATTTTAAGTCCCGTGGCCACCGCCGCAGCACGCCCGTGGATTGTATGCATTCCGTAGGTGTTGACATAATAAGGCAGACGGCTCGAACAACCTATGCCCGAAATCACCGCAGTCTTGTAGGGCGGCACGCCGAGCTTTGCCATAGCTTTGTGGAGAGAGGCAAGAAAAAAATGGTCGCCGCACCCCGGACACCAACGGGGGCGTCCTTTCTTGAAATCGTTAACTGTATATTCGCTCATGATTTTTCTTCTTTTCAGGATAATTGTTTTGCTTCACACACTCTCAGGCATGAATGATTTTTTCAAAGGCTTCAACAAGTTTGCCTACGTTGAACGGCTGCCCTGTTACCTGATTGTATTGCTCAATGTGCACGCCCTCCACATTCATACGCAGATAGGCCGCAAGCTGTCCGTTGTTGAGTTCCGCTACTACCACCTTTTTGTGGCTGCGAAGCACCTCGGCCGTATTCTTGGGCAGAGGGTTGAGATAAGATATGTGGGTGAACGCCACTTTCTCGCCTTTCTTTGAAAGTTCATCAAAAGCAGAATGAAGATGACCGTATGTGCCGCCGAATCCAACGATAAGCAAATCGGCATCCTTGGGTTCGCCTTCCACACAAAGGTCGGGAACTGGAATTCGCGCCACTTTCTCCGCCCTGAGGTTGGTCATAAGCTGATGGTTCTCCGGTTCTCCGCAAATTTCGCCCGTATCGTTGCTCTTTTCCAAGCCACCAATTACGTGTTCAAAGCCTTCTGTTCCCGGCACTGCCAAATATCGTGAGCCCGTCTCGGGATTTCGTTTATACGGTGTCCACTCGCCTTTCATTTCGGGAGTAACATAGGGCGGGTTTATTGCGGCCAAATCGGAAATCTGCGGCACCTTGAACGCCCCTGTTCCGTTGGCGATGAAAGCATCTGTGAGAAGAATCACGGGAGTAGCGTGTTCGAGCGCAATCTTTGCCGCCTCGTACGCCTTGTAAAAGCAATCCGACGGAGAAGATGCGGCAACAACGGGAATAGGACTCTCGCCGTTGCGACCAAACAGGGCTTGAAGCAAATCGCTCTGCTCACTCTTCGTGGGAAGTCCGGTTGACGGGCCGCCGCGCTGCACGTTGATTATTACGAGAGGCAACTCTGTCATCACGGCAAGGTTCATCGCTTCGCTTTTGAGGCACACGCCGGGGCCGGAAGTTGACGTTACAGCCAGGGCTCCGCCAAACGATGCGCCCACAGCCGACGCGCAACCGGCTATCTCGTCTTCACACTGCACGGTAACCACTCCCAGCGATTTGTGCTTGGCCAATTCGTGAAGGATATCGGTTGCAGGAGTAATGGGGTACGACCCAAGATAAAGCGTCTTGCCCACTTTTTCGGCAGCAGCTATGAGTCCGTAGGCCGTAGCTTTGTTGCCGTTTATATCCATGTACTTTCCTTTTTCTTTTTGTGCCGTGGTTTCTATGCGGTAGGTGTGGTCGATGGAACAATGTGTGTTGTGTCCGTAATCATATCCGGCTTCGAGCACTTTTACATTGGCATCGGCCACTTCGGGCTTGCGGGCGAATTTTTCGCGCAGCATTTTCTTTGCCTCTTCAAGGTTGCGGTTGAAAAGCCAGCAGACAAGGCCGAGCGCAAACATGTTTCTGCTTTTAAGCATAGCCTTGTTGTCCATTCCGCTATCCTTCAGGCAATCTTTCACCATGGTTGTAATCGGCACGGCAACTATTTCGTTTTTGATTCCGAGCTCTGCTATGGGGTCGAGAGTTGAGTAGCCGGCTTTTTTAAGGTCGGATTCCTTGAAACTGTCGGAGTCGGTGATGATTGCAGCCGTTGGCTTGCAGAATTTATACTGTGTGGCGAGCGCGGCAGCGTTCATAGCCACGAGCACATCGCACATGTCGCCGGGGGTATATACTTTGCCGCCGCCGATATGCACCTGAAAAGCCGACACGCCGCTTCGAGTGCCTTGCGGGGCGCGAATGTCGGCGGGGTAGTTGGGGAATGTGCAGATATCGTTGCCCACTATTGCGGAAACGGTGGAGAAAATGTTTCCCGCGAGCTGCATTCCGTCGCCGGAGTCGCCGCTAAAACGCACAGTAACGTTGTCTTTTTCCACTACGCCTGTGTTGGGAGAAACATTGGGGGTGTTTTTATCGTCCATATTTTCTGTTAATTGTTCTTTTTGTATGTGCAGTCCGTTTTTCATACGGTTGTTTCGCACGTCTCTATCCTGCAAATTTAATGTTTTTCTGAATACGCGGATTTTTAAGGGCTTTTAATTTCGGGATATGCCTTTTTTTGTGTCGCAAATGCGCTAAAAAAGTGTTCAAAAGTGGAATTTTGAACATTGCAAAGCGCAAAAACGGCACAAAGTTCTTGATACTGACACAAAAATGCGAAGTTTTTCCTACGCGTCAGCGTGCAGTTCGCGCCACACGCGCCATCATTTCGGCGGCGGCGCATTCAGCGAGCAGCCAATAGGCACGTTCCTTGCCCGAGGTGGCCGAGAAATCAACCAGCCCGGCACGTGGGCGGCTGTTTGTCCATAAATGGTTGAGCGTGTGCCGGTAAACGTTAAGATATTCGGGGTTGTGGTTTATGGAATAATGCTCCAAAAATCCGCGCATCAGCACGGCGTCAAACCAAACATCGTGCATTTCCACTTGAAGTCCGCCGTCGTTGCCGCGATGTTTGAAGAATCTTTTGGCGCATGCCGCTGCCAGCGTATCGGCCTCGGACAGATAATGTTTTTCGCCGGTTATCGTATAAAGCATTGCCGCAGATTGCAGCATCTGCCCCGAATTATATGAAAACTTGGCGCGGTCAATGCGTCCGTCGAGCTTTATGTTGTCGGAATAGAGATGCTCTTCGTTGTCGTAGAGGTGCTTGCGCGTCCAGGCATACAGTTCCTTGCCGGCGCGCAGATACTTTTCGTTGCGCGTGGCCTTGTAGAGTTTCAGCGCAAACACGGCGGCGGGGGCATTGGAGCAGGTATTTTTTGACTCCTTGCGCTGTTCGCACCAATAAATCCCGTCGCCCTGCACACTGTCGCGCCCCGAGAGCAAAAACGCCCATATCCCTTCGGCACGGCGCAGGAAATCCTTGCCGCCAGATGCCGAATACAAGTCCACGAAATCTATTCCCAGCCAGATGTTGTCGTCGTAAAATCTGTCGGCAGCGGGAGACGAGGGTGTGTAGGAGGCATAAGCCGTGGGCGTTCGCGCAGAATCGAGATATTGGTCAAGACCTTTCGCGATGAATGTGCGTATTTCCTTCAATTTCCTTCGCGAAGGTTTCGCCTCATACTGCGCAGCAGCAGCCGACAACGCCCCGCTATAAGGCCAGAGAAAGGCATGGGAGCGCGCCGATTGCGCAGTGGCAAGGTAGTCGGCCTTGAAATCAACAGAGGGGTCGATGTTTTCGCGCAGAAGCGGCACATTGTCAGTGCGATAGTGCTTCACCACCGAATCGAGCAGCATATTGCTGCGCTGCAACCATTCTCCACGCGAAATCCCGGGCATATCGCCTTGGGCAAAACTGCACGCCGCCGAAAAAAATGCGGCCAAAACCACGACTATCTTCTTCATGATGCAAAGCTAACGAATTTGTTTTTTACCATAAGCCGAAAGCGAAAAAACAATAAGCCATATTATTCAAATAATGTCTGACATTGTTTGAATAATGTCAGACATCGTTTTTACAATATCAAATATTGTTTTTGAAGGATAAAACATCGTTTTTACGAGGTCAGACCTAATTTAAATTCCGGGCCACCAAATTTAAATTAGATGCGGCGGAGTTTTCACGAGATGCCTTGTAGTTTTTTCGATGTCGTTTCCCGTTTTTCCCACAACAAAAATCCCCGCCCGAAATCACTTCGGACGGGGATTGAATTCGTGTTAAATTGAAAATTGTTATTATCTCGTCTTGCGGCTATTTCTTCAGAAAACGCCCCGTAATGTCCTCGCGCGTGCCGTCGGGCATCATGCGGTAAAGACGCTGGTTGGTGGTGGGGTTGTTGAGCGGCCCCTTTTCGGGGATATACGGCCCAATCTTCACGAAATCGAATGCCGAAGCATCGAAGTCGGCCGGAAAATCAGGTTTGCCCGAATACCACGCCGTGAGAAACTTGCCCGCATATTTTTCGCGCACATGCTTTGCGAGCATTACCACGGCCTTGGGGTCGTTGTCGCCTCCCATGAAGCACACACACGTTGCCTCGCCCACATAGTCAGACAATATTCCGTCGAGAGCCTCTGCCGTTAGTTCTTCGCCGCAGTCATTCCACAAATAAGGGCTATGACAACCGCGGCAATGGTTTGGGCAAAGCGAGAGATTGACTGCTATCGTTGTTTCGTCGGGGATTTCCTGAAAAACAATGTCGTAACCGACGTATTTTATCATTTCTCCTAGAAACCTTAAGCCTTTGCGTTCTCAGCCTCAGCCACCACGTTGTCCTTGTCGCGCGCGGGATTGTCGTAATAGCGGCGCGCAGCTTCTTTCTGACGGTCCATCGAGAAATTTGAAACGCGTTTGAGATATCCTATGACGCGTGTAAGATAGTCAAGGTTCTTGCTGTGGCAAACGGGGCACTCTTTAAGATAGCGCTTGTCAATATGGCCGCAATCGTTGCACACTGTGTTGGGCACGTTGAAGGTGAAATAATTGCACCCCTCCTTAGCTGCCACGCGCAAAAGCTGACGGTATTGTTTTTCGCTCAGATGTTCGTCGAGATTCATGTGCAACGCGGAACCGCCAGTGAGGTGCTCGATGAATTTCTGGCCGTGGAGGCGGAATTTTTCAAGGATATGGGTGTTTGTATCCTCCACCACGTAGAAATAACTGTTGTAGCAATCGCGCGGAACATAGTAGCCGTCTTCACGATCCCAGCGCGCGTGTTTCACTCCAACGTTTTCGGCAGGAATCATCTCGCAGTTGAACATCACGTCCTTTGAACGGTATTTCTTGTTGTAGTATTCCACCGTGCCGAGAACGCCCTGCACAAATTTCAGATACTCCGGATTGTCGGAAATGGTGTATCCCAGCGATTCGGCAGCCTCTACCAATCCGTTTACACCTATCGTGAGATATTGTCGGGCAATATTAATATAGCCGGCATCAAACAACGGAAGCATTCCCTTCTTTTCAAGATCTTTGAGGTTCTCGTTGTAAGCAATTTGAACCTTGTGCATCAAATCTATAACCTCTGCAATAAAATCAAGATACGGCTTGCCCTGCCTTGTAGCCTCTTGCACACAGCGGTTGAGGTTTATTGTCAGCACACTCTTTGAGCCCGTTGAAACGCCGCCCGCACCAAGTGTGTAGCTGAAGCCGTTGTTTTGGATTTCGTTGCGCAATCGGCAGCACGATGCCAGAGAATCGGCGTTGTCGCTCATATATGTAAAGAACGAGTGGCCTTCCGAATACATTTTCGCGGTGAAGTCGGCGTATTCCTTGTCCACAACGTCGCCATCTTTTGAGAGAAGAGCCATCGTTTCCACGGGGAACGTCAAAACGGTCTTTGTTCTCTCTTCGTTAAACCACGTCATGAAACGTTTTTGAAGCCAGTTGAGGGCGTCCCAATTGGGTTTCGAACCGTCGGGGAAGCGGAAATCTCCAAATATACTTTCGAAATAATTGCTGTCGTAGTATGAAATATTCCAGAAAACGGCTTGAAAATTTCTTGCGCCCGTTGGCTGGTTGATGGAATATACCACTTGTTCAAAGCAGTCGGTTATGATTTTGTCGAGGGTGCGGTGGCGTTTCGACAAGTCCACGATATCGTCGGCGTGCTTGAAGTAATCTTCGCCGTATTCGAGACCTATGAAATACGACATATACATAAGGAATTCCGGGGTGGCACATGCGCCGCTCAACATGCTCGACACGATAAACACCATATTGATGAAACCGCCACAGAATGACTTCAAATTCGTAGGCTTTGTGGAGTTGCCGCCAATGCTCTTGGTTCCGCTTATGAGCCAAGGGTACATTGTTATGCTGGCGCAGTAGTTTGCAAGACTTGTCTCGTCGTTCTTGTAAATAAAATGGCGTTCGAGCAAATACAAGTAGCGATCTGCGAGTTCTTTGCCGTACATTTCCTTTATTTTGTCGCACAAGAGGCGGCGGTTGAGGCGTATGAAGTTCGACTTGGGCAGCTCGCCGATGAGCGTAGCTATGTTCTTGTTTTCCACATTTGCGTTGGCGTCGTATTTCGAGCCGGTTGCGGGATTTGCGGCCTTGCAATAGTCGATAAGGAATTTGAGTTTGTCTCTCACCTCGCGGTCTTCAAAATGTTTCTGACGGTAAAGCATGAACGACTTTGCGGCCTTGTAATGGTTTTCGCGCATAAGCGAAACCTCCACTTGGTTCTGGATATCCTCCACACTCATTCCGTTGCAGAAATGCAGGTTTTCCATCACGCGCTGAATGTCTTCGGCGTGCACATGTTCGTTAACCGATTCGAATGCCTTGAGAATTGCACTCTTGATTTTCTCGAGAGAGAAGTTTTCAGTGGTTCCGTCTCGTTTTGTGATTAAGAAACTGTCGTAACTCATATTCTTTGTAGGTTTAGTCGTTGTTTAAGTTTTGCGTCTTTGCCTTGACGTAATTATTTTTCGAGAAATCCGCCAAACGCTATCAGACACAAGCAGGTTTTTCTTCGGTTTTCGGGCTTGCCGGGTGTATCATTTCCATTCTGTGCACGTTAGCACAAAAACCACCTTTGACATCATTCCCTATCCGATTGCAAAGATAAAATTTTCGGTCAACATATCGTTACGATTATAAGAAATAATTTTCTTTTTTGGAAAACTTTTTTGCCTGCAAAATCCCAAAAGTTTTCCGTTTTGGAAAACTTTTTCTTGTTTCGATGCTTTGAAATTTTCTGATTAACAGACATTTTTACCCTTGCATCGGTAATGCAAAGTTAGCTCAAAAACATTGAAAGTTGTCCGTTTCTTCTATTTTATTTGCCAACAAATGCAGGCTTGTTTATATATACACGCCGTCTTTTGCGTGTCTGTTTGTAAATGTGCAACTTCGCAAAACGGCCAGTCAAAACAACGCATAAAATTTATTTGTTCCGCGAAATTTTGCCCCGAAAAAGACCTTGAAAAAACGTGTCGGCATCTCGTAAAAATTCCGGGCCACCAAATTTAAATTCCGCCGCATCTAATTTAAATTAGATGCGGCGGAGTTTTTAGCATGTCGCAGGGCGGAAAAACGCCCTCCCCTGCGCTATCCTTTATAGCCCGAAATGTATTCGCCTATCTTGGGAATCTTGCTGCAAAGAATCGATATCAGCGAAGCTGTAACGAATGTGCTCACGGCGGTGAGCAGTATGCACGCGCCGGTAGGCATGAGCGGACGATACAAGCCGCAGTATGCCGAGATGAAAACCATGTGCATAAGATATGTGCCGTAGCTCGCCTTGGAGAGAGGCAGAAGAATTTTTTTGTAGCCCCACCCTGCATAGGTAAACTTGCGTATTATCATGAAATAGGCTATCACCGTGAGCGTTACGCCGAAGCTCGAAAATCTCCAGCTCTGTTCCATGTAAACAACAAGGTCGATAGGCGCATTCACAGGGTAGTCGTGGGGCATCGCAGCCCAAAACCAACTTGCCGTGATGGCATATCCAACTATCCACATCGGCAGGGCGATACTCAGAGTGCGCTTCCAGCTCAACTCAGGTACCCACTTCTTGAAATAATGTCCCAACACCATGAACCCTACAAAGCCGCTGAAATAATACAGCGTGCCGAATTCGTTCCAGTTTGCCTCGCCCCAGAGTTCGCCCGAGCCGCAGAAAGCAATCGCCGCCTGACGGAAAAACGGCACAAGCGTGGTGAAAAGCCACAACACGAGGAACGACAATTCGGCTTTGCGCGACACTTTTTCCGCCCACGGAGAGAGTATGGGCATAAGCAGATAAATTCCTACTATCATGTATATGAACCAAAGATGCCCCCAATATTGGTTGAAATTGAACACGTACGGTTTGAACGCCGCCGCGAAGTCGTTGGAATTCTGAAGGGCATAAACCACACCAAGTATCACCACCCACACCACGAAAGGCAACACCACTCTATGGAAACGGCGTTTAAGAAATGCGCCCGTGGGTTTCTGCAACGGGAAAAGCAGGTAGCTCGACGCAATCACGAACAACGGCACCGAGGCACGCATCGCACTGTCGAAAAGTGTGCTCCACAAAGCGTTGGTCTCGTTAAGGATTTCCGTACCCTCGCCTCCAAGATAAAATGGCTCTGACGAATGAACGCACATCACCATGAAACATGCAACCACTCGAAGCCAGTCAACAAAAACAATTCTTTGGTTCATTAAAATTCAGGTTATAGCCTGCGCAAGAGCAGACAGGTTAGTAAAATACTCGCAAATATACTAAAATTCCGCATATTACGACACGGCGGCACCCTATTTGTGAGCCGCCGCAACGCCCGCATTTCCGCCGTCTCGGCATGCCGCAAAAACAATGTCTGATATCTTTTAAACAATGTCAGACATCATTCAAATAATGTCTGACATCAGACAAACGGTAACCGCACATCGTTTTTTCAAGATAAGACAAGGGATAAAATAGGCCATACACCGTGCTGACGATGTATGGCCACACAAGTCGATTCAGCAATCCTCCGAGCCTTGGCGCGGCTCGGAAAAACCGCTTTTTCTATCTACGTTTACACCTTTTGCCGCCGTGTCTTTTATCCCTCGGCATCTCGGGCTTCCAGTCTCTGACCTCGCCCGCATTTCCGCCCGGGGAAACGAGCGTAAAATCGAGCAAACGGCGATCGAGATTGGCGCGCGCCACTTTTATTCTCACCTTGTCGCCAATGGAATAGGAACGATGACGACGGCGCCCCACAAGGCGATAATTCTTCTCGTCGAATTCGTAATAATCGTCGACCAAATCGCGCAGAGGTACCATGCCCTCGCATTTACTTTCGTCAACTTCCACATAGATTCCAAACTCGGTTACCCCGCTCACGGTGCCGTCGAATTCTTGTCCCATGCGGTCGGCCATAAACTCCACCTGTTTGTATTTTATGCTCGCGCGCTCTGCCGAATCTGCCAGCTGTTCCATCGCGCTTGCGTGTTCACAAAGTTCTTCATACTTTGTCGCGGAAACCGATCGCCCACCTTCTGCGTATTTTGTCAGAAGTCGGTGAACCATTGTGTCGGGATAGCGGCGAATAGGTGAGGTGAAATGCGTGTAGTATTTGAACATAAGTCCATAGTGTCCGATGTTTTCGATACTGTAATGGGCCTTCTGCATGGCGCGCAGGGCAACGGTTTCGATAAGTTGCTGCTCTTTTTTGCCGCGTGCGTCGTAGAGAAGGCGGTTTATGCTCTTGCCCACACTTTCCTTGGAGCCTTCCGTTTTTAGTTTGTATCCGAAGCGCGAGATAAAGGCGCGGAGATTTTCAAGTTTGGTCTGCTCCGGCACATCGTGCACGCGATAGGGAAATACCTTGGCCTTTTTTCCTTTTGGTACGATGCCCACCATTTCGGCTACGCTCTTGTTTGCAAGAAGCATGAACTCCTCCACAAGTTTATTGGCATCTTCTTCAATCTTTACGTAGGTGGAGACGGGGTGTCCCTTCTCGTCGATTTCAAACCTCACCTCGGGGCGGTCGAAGCCTATGGAGCCGTGTTCAAAACGCCGCTTGCGCAATTGTTTCGCGAGGCGGTTGAGCGTGATAAGCTCCTCGGCAAACTCTCCTACGGGCTTGTCTGATTTCACTGGCTCGGGGTGTTCGCCGGGCAGGGCAAGATCTTCGGGAGATGCCTCGCCGTTTTGCTCCAATATGTATTGCACTTCTTCGTAAACAAATCTGCGGTTGCTTTTAATCACCGTGTGGGCCAAATGCCACGACATGATTTCCGCCTTGTCGTTCATTATGAAAATTGTGCTGTATGCAAGTTTTTCTTCGTCCTGCCTGAGCGAACAGAGATAGTTGCAAAGACGTTCGGGGAGCATAGGAATTGTGCGGTCAACAAGGTAAATGCTCGTTGCACGCTTCACAGCTTCGCGATCAATCACGTCGCCTTCTTTCACATAGTGGGAAACGTCGGCAATATGTACGCCCACTTCCCAATAACCCTCGTTTGTTTTGCGAATCGAAAGGGCATCGTCAAAATCCTTTGCGTCTCTCGGGTCGATTGTAAAGGTTGTAATGTTGCGGAAATCCTCGCGGCGCGCAATTTCGGCGGGAGTAATGTCGGGCGACAGCTTTTCTGCGGCGTCCACCACCTGTTGCGGATAAGTGTAGGGCAGGTTGAATTCGGCGAGAATGGCATTCATTTCGGCGTTGTTCTCACCTTCGCTTCCCAAGATGTCCACCACTTTTCCCACGGGGTTCTTTCCGGCTTCGGGAAACTGGGTGATTTTCACCACAGCCTTGTCGCCGGTTTTACCGCCTTTGAGACAGTTGCGCGGAATAAAGATATCGTTGGAATAGATGCGCCCCGCGGTTTCGAGAAAAGCGTAGTTTTTCTCCACATGCAGCGTGCCCACGAAAGTTTCGCGCCCGCGTTCGAGGATTTCTATCACCTGCGCCTCACGCGCGTGCTTCTCGCGACGTGCGAGAATGGTTGCGCGCACGCGGTCGCCGTTCATCGCGCCCATGCTGTTGCGTTCTGTTACGAGTATCGACTTACCTCCGTCGTCGGGTATCACACTATTGTGCCCGTTGGCCTTGCGCACGAATTTTCCCTCGACCACCTGGTTTTTGCGGCTCACGCTGTATTTGTCATCGCGCACCGTAAGTTCGTCGGCATCTACGAGGTCGTCCAAAACGTCGCAGCACAACACGCGCTGGATATGGGACGTAATACCGATATTCTCGAATATTTCGCGGGCTGTAAACGATTTGTCGCCTTGGGTGGCAAACAAATCGGAAATCTTGCCATATAATTCTCTTTTGCCAAGTCGTGAAAACGACCTTTTGCTTTTACCCTTCATTATAAAGTGCTTTTTGGTTGTACTTACAAAGTAACTAAAAAATTCGCTAACCGCACATATCAAACGGAAAGTTCTTTGCCTCAAAAACCACATCGCATCTCGTAAAAACTCCGGGCCACCAAATTTAAATTCCGACGCATCTAATTCAAACGAGATGCGGCGGAGTTTTTGCGGTTTAAGGACTATTGATTTTCAAGTCCTTAGCAAAGGGGATTTTTTCGCTTGAAATACGGATTTCTTCGGCTTTCATTTTTATGGTCATGGGCATTGATACAAACAAAACCGGCGCAACGGTTGGTTTGCCGCTGCGCCGGTTTATTAGTATTGTCAACGTGGGGGATTTGGTCGGGCAGAACTATTTGATTGGCGTATCAAAACTTTCCGCTCCCCCTTGTCGGTTATCACTTAATCATCACCTTCAGAGTTTTGTTGCCATTCTTGATGATATTGAGCCCTTTCTGAAGTCCGTTAAGGCGACGGCCTTCTACGTCGTAGTATTCGGTGTTGGCATCGTCAACGAGCTTGTTGAGTTTCTCGATGGCAGTTACCTTGTCGTCTATCACGATATTGAACGACTCGGCCTTGGTTCCGAGTGCATCGGCTGTAATATAGCCCTGGAAGGCTTCTACCTCCACGTCGTCGCCAAGATTGTCTACGAGACAGAACTTGTTGTTGTAGATGACGTAGGAGCCTTTAGGCGCAACGGTTGCCTCGAACGCGCCTTGCAGCATGCTGCTCGGGCTGTCGCTTGTGGTGTTGCTCACATAGATGTCCTCGCCTGCGGAAACGATTTCCACGGGCACTTCGCTCGCAAGCTGGCGAAGAATTACCGTACGTCCGGCTTCGATTGTACCGGTGAGTTTTACCAATGTTACCTCGTCGTTGCTCTGACTTGAGATTTCGTAGAACTCACATGTGGCATTGCCGTCAGCCGCTACGGCGAAAGGCAAACAGAGTGTGCCCCAAGGCGCCTGCATATGGCGGCGGTAGGTTGCGCGGTCGGTGTAGAACGGTTTTTCGCTTCTGAAGTCATGATCTTCTCCGAAGTCAACGCGCGGAGTGTAGAACGGATCTTCGTCAGAACCGTCGCCGTCGAGGTCAAATTGGGTATCGCCAATAGTATAGTGCTCGCAATTGAACTCACTCGGTATGTCGATTTCCGAAACTGTGCTGTTGTTCGTAAGCATATAGGCTGTGAACGGCTTAAGTTCCGCGCTGTCGGCATTGGCAACGTTCCAAATCGCGCTGTCGTTCATTACAAGCAGTTTTTGGTCGTTGGCTTCTTTTGCAGCAATGGTCTTAAGATTGCCGTACATGGTGTAGCCGTCTGCCTTGACAGAGTTGTTTCGGACGGGCGTTGCAATAACGTTGGTTTCCTCTTTGACAACAATCGTGCCTTGCTTTCTCGACTTGAGCACATAAGGCATATTGGCTTCTATCACAGACGACGGGCTGAAATACAGGCGGCCGGCGCGTGTGCTGTCGGTATCGATAGCGAAGAAAGAGAAGCCCGCAGGTTTTTTGCTTGCTCCAAACGGCAGGGTAACCGTGGTGCATTCGCCTCTGCTGTATTCGCGGCCGAATGTAACCTTCTTGGCAGTGAATGCCTTGGGCACGTCGTAGTCGCGGGCGGCTGTGAGATTGAATTCAGCGCAACGGAGTGAGCCGGCTGTGCCGTAAACCACGTTTGCCTGCTTGCTCTCGCCGAATGTCTTGGGAGTGTAGACCAACGCCTCGGAGCAAACTCCCAACTTGTCAACAGAAGTCTGGAGGGAGTCGCACGCCGAAAGGTCGAGCCAGTGGAGAGCAGTGTTGTTGGCGAAGGCAGCGTCTCCTATCTTGGTCAACGTTGACGGGAAGCTTGCATACTTCAAGAATTTGAGGTTGCTGAATTCGTCGGCATTGACTGAGGTTATCTTTGTCTTGGCAAGCTGTCTCAAATCGGTGATACCGCTGAAATTCTTGAACCAACCGTCTATATTGTTTACGCCGGAAAGATCGTCTTCCGAGGCTATGGCCTTGCAGCCGAAAGCACTGAAGAGTTCTGCATCATCGAAGACGCCTGAAATAGCGTTGGTGTGGCCATAATATTCCTTGTCTAAGGAGAAAGTTTCTACCAAATCCTTGCGCACATACATATTCTCAACCTTACGGTTTGCGCCCTCGAGCGGGTCGGTAAAGGCATCGCCGTCAATTCCCGGCTTGCTCTTGCAAAGGAATATCAGGTTCTTCAATTTACGGAGTTCACCTAAAGCATCGTCATCTATGTAGGTTACGTCATCACCAATAACAAGCGTCTTGAGGGAAGCCATGTCGTAGCAAGCCTCATAGTTGAGTTTGGTGGCAGTGCGCGGTAGTATGACTGTCTCAAGGTTGTCGCACTTGAGGAGCATATCCTTCGGTATTTCATTGTCTTTCTTTATGTACCAATCTCGTTGCGTAACCCAATCATCAAATTTATCAGAAAAGTGAATATAGTAGTAGTTGTCTGCGCAAATCTTTGCATCGTAGAGATCAAGATACTTGAGGTTGGTAATGTAGACGTGGTTGCTCTTATCAGGTTCGCGGCCGCCGAGATAACGAATGAGGGCGAGGTCCTTGCCGCCAATCGGGCCATTAACCTTAAGGGCTGTCAACGTGCCGAAGTTTCCTCCTACTGCAACCACATAGTTGTCGTCCATCGTGATGATGGCATTCAAAGAATCGGCAAGCGTGTTGGGCGTTGTCAACGTGATTTCACGTATTTCGTCGCGCATGGAGCGGTAGCCCTGGATATGGTTCTTGTATTGCGGCCATGCCTTGCGGTAGGTTTCTTCTTTGCCTTCAACCACATATATCACGAAATCTTCGGGAAGACTTGCGAAGGCGCTATCGGCCAATGCGGGAGGAGTGGGACAGAGAGCGTAGACGGTACGAAGCGAAGAACAATCCTTAAACGCATCGACCGTGATAGTCTTCAGTTCTGCTGGGAGAGTTACGGTTTCAAGGCTGCTCATGCCGGTGAGAGTGCTGTCGCCAAGAGTGGAAACGGAACTCATATAAAGTTCGTTGAATTTCTTTATATCCTTATTGCCGTTGAAGAAGCCCTTGATGTCGGAAACACAAACCAGATCAAGGAATGAGAACACGTGCTGCTTCTTGAGGGCTTCCACAAGAGCCTGATCCTCGAAATTTACAACGAGGCTGTCGCAGGCGCTGGAGTAGCCAACGTTTGCGGCATATTCCTTGACGGAATTGTAAGGCATGATGCCCAAACTGAAGCGCGAGTCGTCTGGTATGAAGTGTATCAAGTCGCCATCGCCTTGTGAATAGTGTGTTCCGGAAGATGCGTAGAATGCATCCTCGTGGGTTTCGGGCACACTGTTGCCGAGCATTACAAGGACGACCTTGTTGGGTGTGCTGAGTGCCACATAGTGTGATTCCCACTCCGTGCCGATTTTTTTCACGTTGTCGCCTACGACCAGCACCTTGAGATTTTCGCAACGTTCGAATGCGCCTACCCTTATATTTGTGGCGGAACGTGGCAGAATGAGAGTCTCAAGCGAATTGAGCGCCCAGAACATAAAGCAAGAAACCTCGTTGTCGTTCTCGATGTAGTTGTTGAACCAAGGTCCCCAGTCGCCGCCGGCTGCATCTCTTTCGAGGTGCGCACGGTTGTACTCGTACTTGCCTGCAGATTTGAGGTCGGCTTCGTAAAGATCGAGGTACTTGAGGTGTCCCGGAGTGGGCTCGTTTTCGTCCACATCGCGGCCGCCCATATAGCGAATTACACCGATGTCTCGTCCGTCGATAGGACCGATGATGCGCAGCGAGTCAAACTGGGCATAATTGCCGTACAAATGGTTGTCGTCAAATGCTGACGACACATATTTATATGTAAGACCCAGTTTCTCTGCAAGTGTGCCGGGTTCGGTGAGTTTTACAATTTTCAGTCCCTTGCGCGTACCGAGGCCGTTGATGTGATTTGCAACGGCAGCCCACTTGGTCTTGTATCTTTCTACGACGCTGTCGGCTACATATATAATATAGGTAGAATCAAGACCGGCGAAAGCTTTTTCAACATCGAAGTCGGCAGGCACGGTGCTCTTCACAAAGAATTCCTTGATGCCGCTACCTGTAAAGGCGTTCTCTTGAATTGACGTTACATTTGCCGGAATCGTGAACTGACTGAGCAGGCCGCAGTTTTGGAACGCGTTGGTTTCTATCGTCTGCGTGCTGTCGGGTATCAGAATGCTTTGGAGATCTGAACACCCGGCGAACATTCCATTATATATGGTGCGCAAACCGCAGGAGCCGAAAGCACGGAACTCGTCGAACATACGAATTTCTGTTCCCTTGAAGAGGCTTCTCAATTCCTCGGGGTTGGCGCGGGTAGCATCTACGTAGTCGAAATTTGTACCGCTGTTAAGATCGGTCGCAAAACGGTAGGAAGAAAGAATCAAGTCTTCCACTTCCTCATCAACAGGCTTGAAGAAACTGGGGCAGAACTTGTCCTTGTATTTCACCCAGGCGGTGTCGGCAAGGAAAGCATCTTCCTGGTCAAGACAGAACTTGATGCGTAGTTTCGGAGTGTCGTCGAACACACCATTGCCCAGCGTAAACTGCTCGGGCTTCATACTCTCCACATGATTGTCGCCGTCAGTTACCTGATAAATGAGGTTGAGATTCTCGAACTCATGGCAATGAGCAAATGCCGAGTCCTGCAAACTTATATAGAAAGAGGAATCGTAAACATCGGCCACATTGGTATGAGTATCGGTCATATCAAGCGTCTTCAAGTTGTTGTTGCCCTTGAAAGCGTCGTTCTTTACATAGTCGAGCTTGTAGTTGTTCCACTCGCCAAAGTCATTAATGAGCGCCGCAAGACCTTTGTTTTTCTTGAGTTTCTCATCGTTGGCCGAATATACGTAAACGTGGTCTATATTGTGGGTGCCGGAAGTGGTGCGAAGCGGAAGAGTGTTCTTGTCGTAGGCCAAAGCATAGTTGACACTCCACTCGGTTTGCTTCTTCACAATGCTGATGTCTTCCGTGTAGAACTTGTCTTTGTATTTCGACCAATATTCATCATCGAGGAAATCTTGGAGTTCTTCTTTGCCGACTTTAATCTTCACATTAGAACGGGACACACTGTCCATGCCGGCGAAAATATCGCCCATGGGGATAAAGTTGTCCGGAGTGAGGCCTTTGTAGCAGTTGTTCTCGCTCTCGGCGCCGGTACTGCGTAGCACAAAATTCAATACTTTAAGATTAGTACAACCGCTGAACATTGAATCGGGAAGAGCCAAAGCAAGTCCGCCCGCAAGCGAACGGGAAGCATCGCCGTAGCGATCCTGGAATTTCACCTCCTCGAGCAATTTCTTGTTGTGGAAGGCATCGTAAGCTATGGCCACCGTCTGATAATCGTCGTTTTGGTCGCCGCAGTCGTTGTAGATAATAGCCACATCGCGGTCTTCAACCTCCTTTATGTACATGCGAGGCACATTAGTTATCTGTTCCGTGTTTACAACGTAGCCGCCGCCCGTCATAGACCAAGTAGTAGGACGATAGAAGTTTTTCTTTACACGATTTGAGATGTAATTGATAGCGGTATTGTTGTCGTGAATTGTACCAACCATTTTGGCGCCCACCATAGCAGCAGCGTCGAGAGCTGCGCAGGAATAGCCTATGATAGCTCCCGTCAAGTAATAATTGTTAATAAAGAGGTCTCCGATACGACCTACGCTTGACCCCAGTTCAGCCAAATGGTATCCTGCATCTAAGAACTCGGAGACAGTCTTGAACACACCTCCACCAAAATCCTCTGCCAGATATGTTATAGGACCAACACTTCCGATCTTAGCTACTTCGTTAAAACTGCCGGCACTGGCTATCGTAAGTGCCGCTTCCACGCCGATAACCAAAGCAGTCCACCACGAAGTTTTCATAGCAGTGATCTGCTTGGTTGTCATACCGTTCATCACATTGTTGGCAAAGTCATAAGTTATGCCGTTAACGGTTATGGCTTTTTTGTCGGTCGGCAAATAATCCGAAGCCACGATGAATTCCTTGTATTGTCCCCAGTTGGGATCATTTATAAAGTCATCGTAGAGAGACGGCAGCACGCGGATACGGAAGTTCTCGTCCACGCCGTCAAATACGTGTTCGCCAATAAAAATCTGCGAGGGTTTGATGGCTTCGTAGTGGTTCTTGCCTTCAGTAACATAGTAGAACATCGCGAGATCCTTGAGGTTGGAGCAGCCCTTGAAGGTCTCGTCGGGAATTACAAGTGAGAGACCTGTCTTGGCATTGCCACGATCGCTGTAGCAGTCCTCGAACACAATACTCTTTATGGTTGGCTGATTCTGAAAACCGTTGCCGGAAATGGCAAGTGTCTTGTAGTCGTGGTAACCACCTATGTCGCAGTAGAGACGCAGTTCGCCATTGTTGTCAGAAATATCGCCGGGTTTGATTGCCTTGGCGAAGACGTAACGAATTTTGGCATCGTTGCCGTATTCAAGCACCTTGGAGGGGGTAAAGTTGCGGTAGTCGTTTTTCCACGATGCGAGCAACGTTTCCATCTCGCTGTTGTTGCTGTTTGTATACTGTGTCTGTCCGTCGGCGGAAGTATAATACGAATAAACAACACCTTTGCAGGTAAAATCATCGTTGCCGAAATCACCGGCATTGATTAGATCCTTATAAGCGGCCCAGCCGTACTTTGTGTCGTTCTTGAATTCGTCTACAAGGTCGCGCGGCACATAAATCTTTGCATTCGGGCTGTTGGCAAACACGCCCTTACCGATAGGAATCTGGCTGGGGTGAATATACTCCACATGGTCATCGCCTTCATTTGAGTAGAGAACAATCTCAAAGTTGCTCAAGTCGGAACAATTTGCAAAGGCAGAGTCGCCAATTGCAATGTGGAACGCCTCGCTGGCGCCATCGGCAGATTTCGTAATCTCCTGGAATTTCACCTGCTTTATGTTGTCCTTGCCATTGAACGAGGAATTCCATATCTTGGTTGTGTTGTAGTCATAGGTCTGGCCAATATCCTGATAAATCCAAAGGATATTGCCGTTTCCTTCGGTGAGGTAGCTGTCGTCGGCGCCTATCACGTGAACCTGATGCGAGCCTTGGGTGCTGCCGTTGTCCACCTTTACCAAACTTCCCGATTTGTCGCGGTTGCGGTCGTAGGCATAACGTGCGCCATACTCGGCGTTGACGTCTTCCTTACGCATGGAAGTGGTGGGAACAAGGTGGTCCTTGTATTTGCTCCAAAGGGAGTCGTTGCAGAACTCTTCATAGTATTCCGCATCTACGTAAACCTTGGCATCGGGACAGTTGGCAAACATCTTGTCGCCCGCAGGATATACATCACAAGGCCGGAGCATCACATCGTGGTCGTCGCCGGCAAACATGCGGTACATCATTTTCAGACTCTTGAAGTTGCGGTCGAAAGCATAGTCGTCTATCTTCATGTTTATCCAGCCGCAGGCTTCGGTGTTAGAGATGTTGCTGTTGTTGTCCCAGAAATAGAGTTCCTCAACGCCGTTCAAGTTCTCGATTTCCGTGGTGAAGTAATCGCTCGATGTGCCTATGTCGACAATGGCATAGTAAGTGCCTTTTCCTGCCGAGGCAACGCCGGTTATCTTAGTCTCATGGGCCGTTCCGCCTTCCACGGAGACTTGTTTCCCCGTGAGCTTGTATTGAAGGTTGTCCTCGGTGTAGGTATTGCTGCTGCCCGAAGTGCCGCTGTTGTCCTTGCCGCAAAGCATGCCCGAGTAGTTGCCGCTCTCAGCATGGAGGGTTACCTCCCCGTTGCTCTGGTCGGCAAAACAGTCGCTCATCTTGGTGTCGGTATCTTCCATTATACCCACAATGCCGCCCACATAGTTGTTGCCCCATACGGTGGAGGGGCCTATGAGATAGCTGCGGGTAACGCTGGAACCGGAGTTCATCTCGCCGATAATGCCGCCGATATAATCTTCGTGGGCTTTGATTATTCCCTGGAAAGAGCAGTCGCGAACAGCGGCGCCCATATCGGTCTTGCCTACGATACCGCCTACAAATTTGGGCTCGCCCTCGCCGCTGCGAAGCAGATTACCGTTTTTCACATGGCAGTTTTCTATATAGCCTACGGGGGTGTCATGACCGGAGTTCTGTGTGAGCGAACCGGCTATCAATCCCAGATATTCTTCATCGGTTGTTTTTAGAGTGGGATTGGTGAGAGTCAAGTTTTTCACCGCACCGTCTTTGATATAGCCGAACAAACCGGCGTAATCCTGGTTGTTTACAGTCAGGCTGTCAAGGGTGTGGCCCTGACCGTCAAACTCGCCGTCGAAAGGATGTGCCTCTGTGCCTATCGGAGTGAAGTTGCCGGCGGCGCTCATATTGATGTCGCGCATAAGTTTTGCCTTATGGTTGCCGGTGCCATTGTTCACCCAGTTTGCAAACACCTTGAGATGGGCTGCCGTATAGAGCTCAACGTATCCGTTATAGGTTACAATCTGATTTGCATCGAACTCTTCATATCCATATATCTTGCCGCAAGTGGAAGCATCGGCGGCGCTCACCTTGCCGTTCTTATTGGTACAACCTACTATGCAGATGTCTGCACTGCGCCAACGAACTTCGCCCGCTATACCGCCGGCATATTTCTGGGCGTATATCCTGGACGCGCCTTTTGAGGTGTTCAAAAGGTCGCAGCTGTCCACCTGGGAAACATGCACCAACGCAGCGATACCGCCGGCGTAGCTGCCAAGACTTTCTATGTATCCGCTGGCCGTACACTTCGACATCTTGCTGCCGCTAAGGTATCCGCAAATTCCGCCAACGCCTTCCAAAGGACGCCCGTCGGAACTCCTATCCGGCGAAAGCACGGCATTTCTGACATGGCAGTTTTCAATCGTAGAATTGAACACATTTCCGCACAACGCACCCACAAATGAATTTGTCCGGTCGATTTCTATCGTAACCGAGCTGAAAGATGGTTGTTCTATAATCAGGTTTCTGATCACAGCGCCATTGGCATAGCCAAAAAGACCGCTCCCCAAACAGGGACGAACCTTCAAGCCGCTCACCACATGGTTGTTGCCGTCGAAAACGCCCTTGAACACGATTTCGGCATCGTCATTCCCGTCGCCGATAGGTGTCCAGTAATCCTCCTCTATTGCCGATAGATTGATATCGGCTGTGAGAACGGCCTTGATGTCGGCGTTCTTGGCATTCACCTGTTCGGCAAACCATTTAAGTTGTGCCGCAGTCGAAATTTCATAATAGCTGCTGTCGTTCTTCGTAGGCGCATCGTCGGCACGAGCCGTGGTGGCCACAAAGGCAAACAGCAACAACAATGACACAAGACCCAACCTGCGCCATTTTGTCATTTTTTTAACTAAGCTATCCATTGTTTTTATTAAGAATTTTCCCAAGCTACTATATATAGTATTAGCTTTCAGCTCAACAGAGCCTTTAATACAAATTTATTTTAGGGTACAAAAATAGTTTTTCCCGCACTATTATTTTTCACACACAATGATTATTCTTCACACTAGGCTACAATTTTAACTTTTCCCCCCCCCATTTGACTTCTATGACGCGCAAAATCGGGCCAACTACCAATATATTAGCTATATTTGTAGGTGGAAACAATACCATTAGCTAACTAAAAAACATCATGACAAGAAAAATCATTGCGCTCTTTGTTGCGCTACTTTCCATCACCTGCATTTCGGCGCACAAGTTTGTGCTTGCCACCTACAACATACGCCTGAAATCAGAGGTAGACGTTAACCGTGGCGACGGCTGGAAACAACGTTGTCCCTATCTCACCAATCTTATACGCTTCCACGGGTTTGAGATTTTCGGCACGCAGGAAGGTTTTCTCGACCAGCTCGAAGATATGAAAGCCAACCTTCCGGGATACGAATATATAGGCGTGGGGCGCGACGACGGCAAGAAAAAGGGAGAACACTCCGCCATATTCTACGACACCAACAAGTTTGAACTGCTCGAGAGCGGCAACTTTTGGCTCAGCCCCACTCCCGATCGTCCCGGCCTGGGCTGGGATGCTGCCTGCGTGAGGATTTGCACGTGGGGGGTGTTTAAAATAAAAGGAACGAAATTCAAGTTCGTTTACTACAACCTGCACATGGACCACATTGGAGTTGTTGCACGCGCCGAGAGTGCCAAGATGATTTTGAACAAAATCAAGGAAGACAAGCACAAACTGCCCGCAATTCTTTCAGGAGACTTCAACATAGACCAAAACAACGACGGTTTCAAACTGATTGACAACTCCGGAATATTGAACGACTCCTATCGCGTGGCAAAGTTCCGCTACATCAACATGAGCACATTCAATGATTTCCACCCCGAAGGGCTTGGGCTTGACGAGAGAATAGACCATATTTTCGTAACCAAGCACTTCACCGTGGAGAAATACGGCGAACTGACCGACGTTTACCGCACCGAGAGCACAGACGCAAACGGGAAAAAGACAGCCCGCGCCCATACGCCATCAGACCACTATCCCATAATGGTAGTCTTGGAAACGGGCAAAAAGAAATAGGTTCTCTTCCCTACCCCAAAGCAGGCGCGCCCCCTAAGGTGCGCCTCTTTTTTGTCCCCAACCCACATTGTCCACCCTTGCCGGCAACAAGTTTCCCCGGCAAGGCATGCCGTATGAGCCCAACCTCATTTTGGCCTAATAAAATCTCGTATTCTTTCAACGAATTCCTTATAAAAAAGAACACACAAAACTTAGTTGAAAACCTACATCGCATCTCGTAAAAATTCCGGGCCACCAAATTTAAATTCCGACGCATCTAATTCAAACGAGATGCGGCGGAGTTTTTGCGGTTTAAGGACTATTGATTTTCAAGTCCTTAGCAAAGGGGATTTTTTCGCTTGAAATACGGATTTCTTCGGCTTTCATTTTTATGGTCATGGGCATTGATACAAACAAAACCGGCGCAACGGTTGGTTTGCCGCTGCGCCGGTTTATTAGTATTGTCAACGTGGGGGATTTGGTCGGGCAGAACTATTTGATTGGCGTATCAAAACTTTCCGCTCCCCCTTGTCGGTTATCACTTAATCATCACCTTCAGAGTTTTGTTGCCGTTCTTGATGATGTTGAGCCCTTTCTGAAGTCCGTTAAGGCGATGACCCTCTACGTCGTAGTACTCGGTATTGACATCGTCAACAAGACTGTTGATTTTCTCGATAGCAGTTTTCGAGTCATCTATTACAATATTGAGCGATTCGGCCTTGGTTCCGAATGCATCGGCTGTGATGTAGCCCTGGAAGGCTTCTACCTTCACGTCGTCGCCAAGATTGTCTACGAGACAGAACTTGTTGTTGCTGATGACGTAGGAGCCTTTAGGCGCAACGGTTGCCTCGAACGCGCCTTGCAGCATGCTGCTCGGGCTGTCGCTTGTGGTGTTGCTCACATAGATGTCCTCGCCTGCGGAAACGATTTCCACGGGCACTTCGCTCGCAAGCTGGCGAAGAATTACCGTACGTCCGGCTTCGATTGTACCGGTGAGTTTTACCAATGTTACCTCGTCGTTGCTCTGACTTGAGATTTCGTAGAACTCACATGTGGCATTGCCGTCAGCAGATACTGCGAAAGGCAAACAGAGTGTGCCCCAAGGCGCCTGCATATCGCGATGATATGTTGCTCTGTCGGTGTAGAACGGTTTTTCGCTCTTGAAGTCATTATCATCTTTGAAGTCAACGCGCGGAGTGTAGAACGGATCTTCGTCAGAACCGTCGCCGTCGAGATCAAATTGGGTATCGCCTATGGTATAGTGCTCGCAATTGAACTCGCTCGGTATGTTGACGTTCGATACAGTGCTACTATTCGCAATCATATAGGCAGTAAACGGCAGCAGTCCCGCGCTGTCGGCATTGGCAACGTTCCAAATTGCGCTGTCGTTCATTACAAGCATCTTTTGCTCGTTGGCTTCTCTTGCACTAATGCTCTTAAGATTGCCGTACATGGTGTAGCCATTAGCTGCAACCGAGCTGTTTCGGCCTGGCGTTGCAGGAATGCTGGTTTCGGCTTTGAACGCCATCGTGCCTTGCTTTCTCGACTTGACCACATAGGGCATGTTGGCTTCTATCGCTGACGAGGGACTGAAATACAGGCGGCCGTCGCGTGTGCTGTCGGTATCGAGAGCGAAGAAAGTGAAGCCCGCAGGTTTATTTTCTGCTCCGAACGGCAGGGCAAGCGTGGTGCATTCGCCTTTGGTGTATTCGCGGTCGAATGTAACCTTCTTGGCAGTGAATGCCTTGGGAACATCGTAGTCGTGAGCGGCTGTGAGATTGTATTCAGCGCAGCGGAGTGAGCCGGCAGTGCCGTAAACCACGTTTGCCTGCTTGCTCTCGCCGAATGTCTTGGGAGTGTAGACCAACGCCTCGGAGCAAACTCCCAACTTGTCAACAGAAGTCTGGAGGGAGTCGCACGCCGAAAGGTCGAGCCAGTGGAGAGTTGGGTTGTTGGCAAAGGCAGTCTTTTCGATATCGGTCAACGTTGACGGGAAGGTTGCATACTTCAAGTATTTGAGGCTGCTAAATTCGTCGGATTTGAGCTTGGTGATCTTTGTCTTGGCAAGCATTCTCAAATCGGTGATACCTGCGAAATCTTTGAACCAACCATTTATGGATTTTACGCTTGGAAGGTCGTCCTCCGTGGCTATGGCCTTGCTGCCGAACGCACGGAAGAGTCCAGTATCCCCAAAGCCATTTGTAATTTGATTGGTATGAGAAGTGAATTCTTCGTCCAAAGAATACTGATAAAGCAAATCCTGGCGCACATATATCTTATCAACTTTGCGTTTCTCGCCCTCGCTCGGATCGGTAAAGGCATCGCCGTCAAGTTCGGGCTTATTGAAGCAAAGGAAGATGATATCTTTGAGATTGCGGTTGTCGCCGAGAGCATCATCATCGATATATGTTACGTTGTCGCCGATGACAAGTCGTTTGAGCGAAGCCATGTCGTAGCAAGCCTCGTAGCAAAGTTTCGTAGCACTGCGCGGCAAAATCACAGTCTCGAGGTTGTCGCAATTCCAAAGCATGTCCTTGGGCACTTCATTGTCGTTCTCGATGCGGCGGTTGATGCCTTTGAGCATGAAATAGTACTGGTCGGCACGAAGTTCGGCATTGTATAGATCAAGATACTTGAGGTTTGTAACATATACAGGGTTGTTCCAATCAGGTTCGCGGCCGCCAAGATAACGAATGAGGGCGAGGTCCTTGCCGCCTATCGGGCCGTTAATCTTCAAGCCTCTAATATTGGTGAGGTTTCCTCCCACAGCAACAACCATGTCGTCGTCCATCGTGATGCTGGCGTCCAAAGAATCGGCAAGCGTGTTGGGCGTTGTGAGAGTAATCTCGCGAATATCCAAAGACGCTTCGCGGTAGCCCTGTATATGGTTCTTGTATTGCGGCCATGCCTTGCGGTAGGCATCTTCCTGGCCTTCGTTTACCATTATAACAAAGTTGGTGGGCAGACTATCAAATGCGCCCTCCTCCAATTCGGGTATGCTCACGCCGAAAGCGTTGATGCGCTGAAGCGAAGTGCAACCCTGGAAAGCATTGACGGTGATCTTTCTCAGGTTAACAGGCAACGTCATTTCTGCCAAGCCGCTCATACCGGTGAACGTGCTGTCGCCAAGCGTGGTAACGGAACTGAAGTAAAGTTCGTTGAACTTCTTTATATCCTTGTTGCCGTTGAAGAAGCCTTTGATGTTGGTTGCGTATACCAAATCAAGTACCGAGAACACATGCTGTGCTTTCAAAGCTTCCACCAACGCAGTGTCTTCGAAATTGGTGATAATACTGTCGCACGTGCTGGTATACGCAACTTCGCTTGTATAACTCTTGACTGCATTATAAGGAACAATGGTGGCTGTGAAACGCGAATCGGTTGCGGAATAATTGTTGACGGAATTATTATTGCCCGTATGCAAGCCTTCGCCAGCAAAGAACGCCTTTTCGCTTGTCTTGGGCACACTATTGCCAAGCATCACAAGAGCCAACTTGTTGGGCGTGGAAAGCGCAACGTAGTTCTGGTTATACTTAGTAGCGATGTCTTTCATATCATCGCCAATAACCAAAATTTGAAGATTGGTGCAATGCTCAAAAGCGCCTACCTTAATCTTTGTAGCTGTCTTCGGCAAAATAAGAGTCCTGAGCTGATCAAGCCCCCAGAACATGAATGCCGAAATTTCATTGTCATTTTCGATATAGTTGTTCGACCAGCCAAATTGAGCAAACGGTCTGTCATTATTAAAGTAAGCACGGTTGTATTCATACTTGCCTGCAGACTTGAGGTCGGCCTCGTAAAGGTCGAGATACTGAAGATGGCCGGGAGTAACACAGTTTTCGTCCACATCGCGTCCGCCCAAGTAACGAATCACGCCTATGTCGCGACCATCAACCGGGCCGATGACACGCAAAGAGTCAAACTGGGCGTAATTGCCGTATAAATGGTTGTCGTCAAATACTGACGACGTATATTCATAAACAAGGCCGAGTTCCATTGCCAGCGTGCCGGGTTCGGAGAGTTTCACTACTTTCAAACCACGACGTTTGCTGATGCTGTTGATATGGTTCGCCACGGCAGCCCATTTGGTCTTGTATTTATCCACTACGCTGTCGGCTACATATATTATATAGGAATCCTCCAAACCACTAAACACTTTTGCAGCATCTATGTCAGCGGGCACAGGGTTCTTCACATAGAATTCCTTAATGCCGCTTTTAGCAAAGGCGTTCTCCTGAATAGAAGTTACATTTGCAGGAATCGTGAGTTGGTGCAGCAGGACACAACCTCTGAAAGCATCGGTCTCGATAGAAGTAATGCTATCCGGCAAAATAATGCTCTGCAAGGAAGAACAACCGAAGAACATGCCGTTGTAAATAGTCTTCAAACCGCAGCAACCAAAAGCACGGAATTCATCAAAAGACTGGATACTCTGGCCCCTGAACAAGTTCTTCAAATCTTCAGGATTGGGCAAGGTGGCATCTACGTGGGTGAAATCGCTCGCACTGTTCAAATCCGTTTCAAAGCGGTAGGAATCCAAAAGAATCTCACTGACTTTCTTGTCGCGCGGTTCGAAGAAGCACGGACGGAATTTGTCTTTGTATTTTGCCCATGCGGTGTCGGCAAGGAAAGCTTGCTCCTGGTCGAGACAGAACTTGAGGCGCAATTTATCGCAACCGTCAAAAACACCATTGCCAAGTGTTATCTGGCTTGGGGAAATGCTCTCGGTGTGATTATCGCCGTCGGTTACTTGATAGATTATATTGAAATTCTCAAAGTTCTTGCAATTGGCAAAAGCAGAATCCAACAAAGAAATATCAAATTCGGTGTAAACGTCGGCAATATTGGTATGGGTATCGGTAATCTCGAGCGTTTTCAAATTACTATTGCCATAGAACGCCTTAGACTTCACGAAATCGAGTTTATAGTTGTTCCACTCTCCAAAGTCGTTGATGAGCGCCGCAAGACCTGTCTTTTCCAACTTGCTGCCAGGCCCATAAATATATACGTGCTCTATGTCGTGGCCTTGACTTTGGGTGCGCAACGGAATTGTGTTGTTGTTGAACGCAAGAGAATACTTACATTTCCATTCGTCCTGCTTCTGCTTTTCCTCTACGTCCACTATTTGGTACATGTCTTTGTACTGTTTCCAATAATCATCTTCAATAAATTCAGGATAAGCCTCTCTGCTCACACGAATTTTTATCTTAGACTTATCAAGACCGGCAAAGATATCACCATAGGGGACGAAGTTATCGGGCGTAAGACCATTGTAGCGACCAAAACCATCGCCACCGCTGTAGATTACGAGGTCGAGGAGTTCCAAATTGGTACAGCCGGCAAAGCATGAGTCGGGAAGTGAAAGTTGCATCGCAGTGAGCGACTCAGAACTTTCTCCATAACGATCCTGGAAATGAATTTTCTTCAGATTTGTCTTGTTGTGGAAAGCAGTCCTTTCAATACCGATCGTGCGGTAGTCATCACTCTGATCTCCCGGGTCGTTGTAGATAGTTATGTCTGTCTTGGAATCGTCAATCTTGGATATATACATATTTGGCACGCTGGTGATTTGCTCTGTTCTCACCCAAAGGCCATGCACCTTCCTTGTGGCAGGCCGTGAGTAGTTTTTCTTCCAGCGGTTTAGTAAGTAATTTTGAGCCGTTAAATTGTTTTCTTTCTTTGCGTCCACAACGCCTAAGACAGCCACGCTCGCAAGTGCAGTACTCATCACCCCAACGTATATGGGATACGCTACAGCATCTATCGCAGCCAACAGCATGGGCGTATTATACAACAAAAAATAGCCTCCACCGCCCGAAATAGCTCCTGCCGCCAATATAGCGGGAATTAGCCAGTTCCAAGAAGAACTCTGAAGCCTTGCAATATCCGAAGTAGACATCGTATTGAGCGACTTTGAGACATAATCATAAGTAATGCCGTTGCGTTCAACGGGTTCTTCGTCGGTATCAAACGGCAGATAGTCGGCAGCCACGATGTAGTCCTTGTATTGGCTCCAGTTGGGGTCGGTAATATAATCGTTGTAGTATTCGGGCAATACAACGATGCGGAAATCTTTACTCACGCCGTCGAAGACGTTCTTTCCTATGAATATCTGCGAAGGCTTTATACCGTTGTAATTGTTTTCTCCTCTGGTAACATAATAGAACATGGAGAGTTCTTTCAGATTGGAGCAGCCTCTGAAAGTATTGTCGGGAATAACAAAATTCAGGTCGGTAACGGTATTATAGTTATTGGCCACGATATCCTCAAACACAATCTTCTTGATACTCGTCTGGTATTGGAATCCGCTTGCCGAGAGAGCAATGGTTTTGTAGTGGTTGGGGTAGGTCTCGCCTATGTCGCAGAAAAGGCGCATAACGCCGTCTTTCTTTTCAATCTTGGCGGCATCAATACCACTGGCAAGCATATATTTTATAGTGGAGCTATTATTGTATTCCAACACGTTGCTCGGAGAGAAGTTGGCGTACATGTTTGTCCATGAAGCCACAATTTTCTCCATTTCCTCGTTGTTTTCGTTGGTATAATAGGTCTGGCCGTCTTCAGAGGTGAAATAAGAATATATCACACCTTCTTCGGTATAGTCGTTGTTGCCGAAATCGCCGGCCTCTATGATATCCTTGTATTGTGCCCAACCATATTTTGTATCGTATTTGAATTCGTCCACAAGGTCGCGCGGCACCATAATCTTTGCTTTGGAACTGTTGGCAAACACGCCTTTGCCGATAGGAATCTGGCTGGGGTGGAGAAATTCCACATGGTCGTCGTCCTCGTCAGAATAGAGCGCGACGTTGAATGCCGTGAGGTTCTTGCAATTTGCAAAGGCCGAATCGCCAATTGCAATGTGGAACGCCTCGCTGGCGCCATCGGCAGATTTCGTAATCTCCTGGAATTTCACCTGCTTTATGTTGTCCTTGCCATTGAACGAGGAATTCCATATCTTGGTTGTGTTGTAGTCATAGGTCTGGCCAATATCCTGATAAATCCAAAGGATATTGCCGTTTCCTTCGGTGAGGTAGCTGTCGTCGGCGCCTATCACGTGAACCTGATGCGAGCCTTGGGTGCTGCCGTTGTCCACCTTTACCAAACTTCCCGATTTGTCGCGGTTGCGGTCGTAGGCATAACGTGCGCCATACTCGGCGTTGACGTCTTCCTTACGCATGGAAGTGGTGGGAACAAGGTGGTCCTTGTATTTGCTCCAAAGGGAGTCGTTGCAGAACTCTTCATAGTATTCCGCATCTACGTAAACCTTGGCATCGGGACAGTTGGCAAACATCTTGTCGCCCGCAGGATATACATCACAAGGCCGGAGCATCACATCGTGGTCGTCGCCGGCAAACATGCGGTACATCATTTTCAGACTCTTGAAGTTGCGGTCGAAAGCATAGTCGTCTATCTTCATGTTTATCCAGCCGCAGGCTTCGGTGTTAGAGATGTTGCTGTTGTTGTCCCAGAAATAGAGTTCCTCAACGCCGTTCAAGTTCTCGATTTCCGTGGTGAAGTAATCGCTCGATGTGCCTATGTCGACAATGGCATAGTAAGTGCCTTTTCCTGCCGAGGCAACGCCGGTTATCTTAGTCTCATGGGCCGTTCCGCCTTCCACGGAGACTTGTTTCCCCGTGAGCTTGTATTGAAGGTTGTCCTCGGTGTAGGTATTGCTGCTGCCCGAAGTGCCGCTGTTGTCCTTGCCGCAAAGCATGCCCGAGTAGTTGCCGCTCTCAGCATGGAGGGTTACCTCCCCGTTGCTCTGGTCGGCAAAACAGTCGCTCATCTTGGTGTCGGTATCTTCCATTATACCCACAATGCCGCCCACATAGTTGTTGCCCCATACGGTGGAGGGGCCTATGAGATAGCTGCGGGTAACGCTGGAACCGGAGTTCATCTCGCCGATAATGCCGCCGATATAATCTTCGTGGGCTTTGATTATTCCCTGGAAAGAGCAGTCGCGAACAGCGGCGCCCATATCGGTCTTGCCTACGATACCGCCTACAAATTTGGGCTCGCCCTCGCCGCTGCGAAGCAGATTACCGTTTTTCACATGGCAGTTTTCTATATAGCCTACGGGGGTGTCATGACCGGAGTTCTGTGTGAGCGAACCGGCTATCAATCCCAGATATTCTTCATCGGTTGTTTTTAGAGTGGGATTGGTGAGAGTCAAGTTTTTCACCGCACCGTCTTTGATATAGCCGAACAAACCGGCGTAATCCTGGTTGTTTACAGTCAGGCTGTCAAGGGTGTGGCCCTGACCGTCAAACTCGCCGTCGAAAGGATGTGCCTCTGTGCCTATCGGAGTGAAGTTGCCGGCGGCGCTCATATTGATGTCGCGCATAAGTTTTGCCTTATGGTTGCCGGTGCCATTGTTCACCCAGTTTGCAAACACCTTGAGATGGGCTGCCGTATAGAGCTCAACGTATCCGTTATAGGTTACAATCTGATTTGCATCGAACTCTTCATATCCATATATCTTGCCGCAAGTGGAAGCATCGGCGGCGCTCACCTTGCCGTTCTTATTGGTACAACCTACTATGCAGATGTCTGCACTGCGCCAACGAACTTCGCCCGCTATACCGCCGGCATATTTCTGGGCGTATATCCTGGACGCGCCTTTTGAGGTGTTCAAAAGGTCGCAGCTGTCCACCTGGGAAACATGCACCAACGCAGCGATACCGCCGGCGTAGCTGCCAAGACTTTCTATGTATCCGCTGGCCGTACACTTCGACATCTTGCTGCCGCTAAGGTATCCGCAAATTCCGCCAACGCCTTCCAAAGGACGCCCGTCGGAACTCCTATCCGGCGAAAGCACGGCATTTCTGACATGGCAGTTTTCAATCGTAGAATTGAACACATTTCCGCACAACGCACCCACAAATGAATTTGTCCGGTCGATTTCTATCGTAACCGAGCTGAAAGATGGTTGTTCTATAATCAGGTTTCTGATCACAGCGCCATTGGCATAGCCAAAAAGACCGCTCCCCAAACAGGGACGAACCTTCAAGCCGCTCACCACATGGTTGTTGCCGTCGAAAACGCCCTTGAACACGATTTCGGCATCGTCATTCCCGTCGCCGATAGGTGTCCAGTAATCCTCCTCTATTGCCGATAGATTGATATCGGCTGTGAGAACGGCCTTGATGTCGGCGTTCTTGGCATTCACCTGTTCGGCAAACCATTTAAGTTGTGCCGCAGTCGAAATTTCATAATAGCTGCTGTCGTTCTTCGTAGGCGCATCGTCGGCACGAGCCGTGGTGGCCACAAAGGCAAACAGCAACAACAATGACACAAGACCCAACCTGCGCCATTTTGTCATTTTTTTAACTAAGCTATCCATTGTTTTTATTAAGAATTTTCCCAAGCTACTATATATAGTATTAGCTTTCAGCTCAACAGAGCCTTTAATACAAATTTATTTTAGGGTACAAAAATAGTTTTTCCCGCACTATTATTTTTCACACACAATGATTATTCTTCACACTAGGCTACAATTTTAACTTTTCCCCCCCCCATTTGACTTCTATGACGCGCAAAATCGGGCCAACTACCAATATATTAGCTATATTTGTAGGTGGAAACAATACCATTAGCTAACTAAAAAACATCATGACAAGAAAAATCATTGCGCTCTTTGTTGCGCTACTTTCCATCACCTGCATTTCGGCGCACAAGTTTGTGCTTGCCACCTACAACATACGCCTGAAATCAGAGGTAGACGTTAACCGTGGCGACGGCTGGAAACAACGTTGTCCCTATCTCACCAATCTTATACGCTTCCACGGGTTTGAGATTTTCGGCACGCAGGAAGGTTTTCTCGACCAGCTCGAAGATATGAAAGCCAACCTTCCGGGATACGAATATATAGGCGTGGGGCGCGACGACGGCAAGAAAAAGGGAGAACACTCCGCCATATTCTACGACACCAACAAGTTTGAACTGCTCGAGAGCGGCAACTTTTGGCTCAGCCCCACTCCCGATCGTCCCGGCCTGGGCTGGGATGCTGCCTGCGTGAGGATTTGCACGTGGGGGGTGTTTAAAATAAAAGGAACGAAATTCAAGTTCGTTTACTACAACCTGCACATGGACCACATTGGAGTTGTTGCACGCGCCGAGAGTGCCAAGATGATTTTGAACAAAATCAAGGAAGACAAGCACAAACTGCCCGCAATTCTTTCAGGAGACTTCAACATAGACCAAAACAACGACGGTTTCAAACTGATTGACAACTCCGGAATATTGAACGACTCCTATCGCGTGGCAAAGTTCCGCTACATCAACATGAGCACATTCAATGATTTCCACCCCGAAGGGCTTGGGCTTGACGAGAGAATAGACCATATTTTCGTAACCAAGCACTTCACCGTGGAGAAATACGGCGAACTGACCGACGTTTACCGCACCGAGAGCACAGACGCAAACGGGAAAAAGACAGCCCGCGCCCATACGCCATCAGACCACTATCCCATAATGGTAGTCTTGGAAACGGGCAAAAAGAAATAGGTTCTCTTCCCTACCCCAAAGCAGGCGCGCCCCCTAAGGTGCGCCTCTTTTTTGTCCCCAACCCACATTGTCCACCCTTGCCGGCAACAAGTTTCCCCGGCAAGGCATGCCGTATGAGCCCAACCTCATTTTGGCCTAATAAAATCTCGTATTCTTTCAACGAATTCCTTATAAAAAAGAACACACAAAACTTAGTTGAAAACCTACATCGCATCTCGTAAAAATTCCGGGCCACCAAATTTAAATTCCGACGCATCTAATTCAAACGAGATGCGGCGGA
>CAVFYC010000010.1:0-43915 GCA_963626585.1 Christensenellaceae bacterium Phil1
CTGTAAGTTTCACCCAGTTCTCCCAGTCGTTCTCGTCAAGACCGTCCTCGATAGAATCGATAGGATATTTTGTGATAAGCTCTTCGAGATATTTGATTTGCTCCTCAGCGGTAAGTTTTTTGCCGTTGGGATCTTTCTTCTTACCGTCCTTCAACTGACGATAATCGTAGTACCATTCGCCATTTTCCTGAACAGCAAACTCAGAAGCCGCGCAGTCCATAGCAATCTTCACGTCCTTGCCCGGTTCGTAGCCTGCATCTTTGATAGCCTGGCAAATGCTTTCGAGAGCGTCTTCGATGCCGTTGAGGGCAGGCGCGAAACCGCCTTCATCACCTACTGCTGTGGAAAGACCGCGCTTCTTGAGCAATTTTGCAAGAGCGTGGAAAACTTCAGCACCCATGCGGATTGCTTCGCGCTCGGAGGGAGCACCTACGGGACGAATCATGAATTCCTGGAAAGCAATGGGAGCGTCGGAGTGTGCGCCGCCATTGATGATGTTCATCATTGGAACAGGAAGAACATAAGTGTTGGCACCGCCGATGTAGCGATAAAGAGGAATGTTGAGAGCCTTGGCAGCAGTTTGTGCAGCTGCGAGAGAAACGCCGAGGATAGCGTTTGCACCGAGTTTGCTCTTTGTTGCTGTGCCGTCAAGTGCAAGCATCTTGTAGTCGAGCGCGCGCTGATTGAGCACGTTGTCGCCTTTCAAAGCGGGAGCAATTATGTTGTTTACATTGTCAACAGCTTTGGTTACACCCTTGCCACCGAAACGGTTCTTGTCGCCGTCGCGAAGTTCAAGCGCTTCGTTTTCGCCGGTTGATGCACCAGATGGAACGCTTGCGCGACCCATTACACCGTTTTCCAATGTTACTTCAACCTCTACGGTTGGATTACCTCTTGAATCGAGGATTTCTCTTGCATGAATCTTTTCAATCTTCATAATAATATGATTTTGACTATTTTTTCTACGATATTTTCGACACAAAAATAATTCTTTTTTCGTTATGCTGCGGTTTTGGAGAAAACTATTTTGTTATTGCTCAAAAACATACGCATCAAATAAACTTTACACGGCTTGTATTTCGTATATTTCGCAACAGCAGATTACAATTTGGCGCGACAATCTTGCGAAAGTGCCATGGTTTTCAGTTTATTTTGGAGAAGAGGGGCATGATGTTCGACATAAACAGCCTTACAGAGATTGCCAGCAAAATTATACCGAAGAATTTGCGCATAAGATAGATTGCCGCCGGACTTATCTTGCGTTCCACCCAATCTATGCAGCGTATCACGAGATAGACACCAAGGCAGTTGAGAATTAGGGCTATTATAATATTTTCTGAAGCGTATTCGGCTTTGAGCGAAAGCAATGTCGTGAACGATCCGGCGCCTGCAATCAACGGGAAAACCACCGGAACAAGGGTTGCCTCCTTTATCGGCCCCATGTTCTTGAATATAGTTACGTCGAGAATCATTTCCAGCGACATCAGAAACAATACCAGCGCTCCGGCAATGGCGAAAGACTGAATGTCAACGCTGAACAAACGGAGCATAGCGTCGCCCGCAATAAAGAAACCGAACAACAACGCAAAGGAAATGGACGAAGCTTTCCACGCACTTACCGGGCGGCCTTGGTTCTTCAAGCTAATTATCACGGGAGTTGAGCCGAAAATATCTATCACGGCAAAAAGTACGATGTAAGCGCTTATTATTTCCTGGAAGTTCAAGCGCGTCAACCAATAGTCGATAGAAAATAGCGTTTCCATTTGATATGTTTTTTAATATTGCGGTTTGTATTTTTACGGCTACCATTTTATTGCGTCGAAAATCTTGTCGGCGGCTCCAGCATTTGAGAGAATATAATTTCCTGCTGCGTCCCCGGCTTTTTTCCGACTGTCCTCGTTTTGCGTAAGTAGCTTCATAGTCATCGCAAAAGTGTCGGGAGAAGTGATTTCAAAGCACCCGCCGAGATGCAGAAGCATTTCTGCTTCGCGGAACTTCTGATGATTTGGCCCGATAAGCACAGGCACTCCGTATACCGCCGCTTCTGGTACGTTGTGTATGCCTACTCCGAATCCTCCGCCCACATATGCGATGTTTCCGTAGCGGTAGATTGAAGACAGCATGCCGTATGTGTCCACTATCATGCAGTCGAAATCCTGCAGGTTCCTGTTTTCTTTTTCCGTTTGTGTGATACGGATTGCCGGACGTTTCAGGGCGGACAAAATCCGGCGTATATGCGCTTCGTTTACTACGTGGGGGGCGAGAATTAGTTTCAGATCTTTATGTTCATTAAAGTACGGAATGATAATATCTTCGTCGGGCTCCCAAGAACTTCCCACAACGAGCACATTGGCTGCGCCTTCGGCAAAATGTTTTGCGGCGTCCACGTCCTTTGCTGCGTTGCGAATGTCGGTTACGCGGTCGAAACGTGTATCGCCTGCGACCGAAACTGCCGTTACGCCCACGTTTTCAAGCAGGCGGCGCGAGTCGTCGTTCTGCACAAAGATGCGAGTGAAATTGTGCAGCACTTTGGCGTACGGTCTCCCGTAGGAGCGGAAAAATATCTGGTTCTTACGGAAAATGCTCGACACACTATAAACTTCGCATCTGCTTCGGTGTAGCTCGTCGATGAAGTTTTTCCAGAATTCGTACTTTATGAAAAACGCTTTCTCGGGCTTTACCATGCGCACGAAGCGTCGGGCGTTGCGCGGGGTGTCGAATGGCATGTAACATACGATATCTGCGCCGTCGTAGTTCTTTCTCACTTCGTAGCCCGAGGGAGAAAAGAATGTCAGCAGTATTTTATATTCGGGGTGGCGTTGTCGGATTCGTTCCATAAGGGGACGTCCTTGTTCGAATTCGCCGAGTGATGACGCGTGAAACCATACGTAGCGGTCGTTGGTGCGGAGAGTGCGTGCCAATATGCCGAATGTTTCCGCGTGTCCGTCGAGCAGAAGCCTTGCCTTGGTGCTGAAAAGCGAGGCTATCCTTACACATAATATATATATGTATATTCCCAGAGAATACATCGCCCCGATTTTATGCTTCCTTGTGTCCGAGTACGCTTATAGCGCGTTTCATGCGGCGGAGTGTCTCTTCTTTTCCGAGGAAAGCGGAGATGTCGAAAACGTGAGGGCCTATTCCTTCGCCTACAATGGTGAGGCGGAAAGCGTTGAGCACATTTCCCGTGCCGTATTCCTTAGATGCTATCCATTCCATCACTACTTTTTCCTGGTTCTCGATAGAGAAATCGTCTATTCCGGCAAGCACGTCGTGCAGTTCCGCCATTACTTCGGGCGAATCCTGTTTCCAGCGTTTTTTCACGGTTTTTGCGTCATACTCTTCGGGAGCTACAAAGAAAAACTTGCAGAGCGGCCAAAGTTCTTTTACGAAATTAACTCTCCCTTTCATCATCTCAACCACTTGGGTTGCTCTCTCAAGAGTTTCGTCTATGCCGTTGGCTTTAAGAATCTCGTTGAATTCGGGCGCAAGTGCCTCGGAGGGGGTGCGGAGTATGTATTCGTGGTTGAACCATTGGGCTTTGACGAAATCGAACTTGGCTCCGCTGCGGCTGCAATGGTCGAGTTTGAATTTGCTTACGATATCGTCGAGGCTCATTATCTCTTCGTCATCACCCGGGTTCCAGCCGAGCAGCGCAAGGAAGTTGATAACGGCCTGGGGCATGTATCCGCTTTCGCGGTAGCCCGAGGAGATTTCGCCGCTTTTGGGATCGTGCCATTCCAATGGGAACACGGGAAATCCCAGGCGGTCGCCGTCGCGCTTTGACAGTTTGCCTTTTCCGTCGGGCTTGAGAAGCAGCGGAAGATGTGCGAAGCGGGGCATCGTGTCCTGCCAGCCGAGGGCGCGATATAGCAGCACGTGGAGCGGAGCTGAGGGAAGCCATTCCTCGCCGCGTATCACGTGGGTAATCTTCATGAGATGGTCGTCCACCACATTGGCAAGATGATAAGTGGGCAGTTCGTCGGCCGATTTATAAAGCACCTTGTCGTCGAGCACTGAGGAATTGATCACCACGTCGCCGCGTATCATGTCGTGCACATGCACGTCTTCGCCTCCTTCAATCTTCAGGCGCAAAACAAACTGCGCTCCGCCGTCGATTAGTTGCTTTACTTCTTCGGCTGAGAGGGTCAGAGAGTTGCGCATTGTGCCGCGCGTTGAAGCGTCGTACTGAAAGTTGGGAGTCTTCTCGCGTGCGGCTTGCAGCTCTTCGGGGGTGTCGAATGCAATATAGGCCTTGCCTTCGTCGAAAAGTTGGCGGGCATATTTCTTGTAAACCTCCCTGCGTTCCGATTGGCGGTAAGGGCCGTATTCTCCACCAAAGCTCACACCTTCGTCAAACTTTATCCCGAGCCATTTGAACGATTCGAGAATATAGTCTTCGGCTCCCGGCACAAAGCGGTTGGAGTCGGTGTCTTCAATGCGGAATATCAGTTTGCCTCCATGCTGACGTGCAAAAAGATAGTTGTATAATGCCGTGCGCACACCGCCTATATGCAAAGGTCCTGTGGGACTTGGCGCGAAGCGTACTCTGACTTGGTTGCTTTCCATGCTGTATATGCTAAATTTTAGACGTGCAAAGTTACATATTTTTGCACAACCTGCAAACCTTGTGCGTTTCTATCTCGCTGTGTTTGCAGTCTTTTCGTGCCACATCTCATTTCGTGCGTGTTGCGTCCTATGTTTTTTGCAATTTCCGGGTTACTGAAAAAACTGTGTCGGCATGCCGTTTTTACGACAGGCGCAATACGAAAAAACGAGGTCTGATATAGGCTTTTACGAGATGCGTCGGAATTTAAATTCCGACGCATCTAATTTAAATTTCATGGCCCGGAGTTTTTGCGAGATGCCTTGTAGTTTTTTCTGTGTTTTGAGCAGGATTTTTCTAATCGGTTTGCGGCATGTTTGCGCGCGGGTGGTGCTGCATGATTTCCTCTCTCAACCGTCTGTTGTCGAGGTGAGTATAAATTTCGGTGGTTGCAATGCTCTCGTGGCCGAGCATCTCCTGAATGGCGCGTAGGTTTGCTCCTCCCTCCAATAGGTGGGTGGCAAAAGAATGTCGGAAGGTGTGGGGACTTATCTCCTTTGTAATTCCCGCATTGTCGGCAAGCACTTTCACGACATGAAACACCGTGATGCGCGAGAGCTTTTTGCCGCGTCTGAAACTCAGGAACACAAAGTCTTCATGGCCCGGACGCACATCGATGTGGCAGCGGCATTCCATCCAAAGGCCCAGCTCTTTGAGCGCACGCCCCGAAATTGGCACAAGACGCTCTTTCCGCCCCTTGCCGAGCACCCTCACGAATCCCTCGTCGGCATAAATGTCGGACAGATGCAGGTTGCAAAGTTCGCTCACGCGCAGGCCGCAGGAATAAAGCAGTTCGATTATCGTGCGGTTGCGCTGCCCCTCTCTTTCCGACAGGTCGATTGACGAGATGATGCGGTCGATTTCCTCCACCGTGAGCACCTCGGGCAAATGTTCCCCTATCTTGGGCGACGGCAAAAGCTCCGTGGGCAAATTGTCTATGCGGTGGTCCATGAGAAGAAACTTGTAGAAGGCCCTCACGCCCGACAGAATTCGTGCTTGCGAGCGTGGCGTGATGCCTATGTCGTGGAGCCCGGCGGCGAAGGTCTCAAGGTCGGAAAGCTTTACGGCTTCGGGCGATTTGCCTATGCCCAAGAGATATGAAAGAAGTTTGGAGACGTCGTCGGTATATGCCGAAATGGTGTTGGGAGTCATGTTCTTTTCCAACCTCAAATAGTCGCGAAATAAACCGAATAGCTCGTCGGAATGTTGCTCTGCGTTCTGGTTCACGGAAAATTCTTACTTTTGCATTTGTTACAAAGTTACAAATTATCGTCGACAATGAGAATTGAAATAATAAATGGTCCTAACCTCAATTTGCTCGGCGTGCGCGAACCCGAAATCTATGGGCATTCGTCGTTCGAGGGTTATCTCGAAACGCTTCGCCAACGCTATCCCGAAGTTGAGGTGAGCTATTTCCAAAGCAATGTGGAGGGCGAACTAATCAACCGCATGCAGGAAATAGGATTTGAGTATGACGGCATAATATTGAACGCCGGAGCATACACGCATACAAGCATCGCGCTCCACGACGCAATCAAGTCGATTACCACACCCGTTGTAGAAGTTCATATTTCCAATGTGCATCGCCGCGAAGAGTTTCGCCGTCATTCCATGATCTCACCTGCGTGCGCGGGAGTGATATGTGGTTTCGGCCTCGACTCATATCGTTTGGCCCTCGAAGCACTTCAGGGATTCGGAAACCGTTGATGGAACTCGATTCTTATATAGAAAACCACAGCACAGCCGAGGACGATTATCTTTACCGCCTTTGGCGCGCCACAAACCTCCACCTCGTGCGCCCGCATATGGTTTCGGGACACGTGGAAGGGCTTCTGCTCAAAATGCTGGTGGAGATGATTCGCCCGAAAAACGTTCTGGAAATCGGCACATTCACCGGATATTCGGCGATAGCAATGAGCTACGGGCTGCCAACGGACGGGCGGATTTTTACGTTCGACATAAACGACGAACTGGAGGATTTCACGCGAAAATGGATTGACGGTTCGCGCCGCGCAAGGCAGATAGTCTACACCATAGGCGATGTGGCGGAAATTTTGCCCGACTTCTGCGCCGCGCAAGGCGACCTCGTGTTCGACCTCGCCTTTATCGACGGAAACAAACGGCAATACGTGGAATATTATGAGCTTGTAAAAAAACACATGTCCCCCGGCGGATACATTCTGGCCGACAACACTCTTTGGGACGGGCATGTGGTTGACACAGCATACGACCGCGACAGCCAGACAATAGGCATACGCGAATTTAACGACCATGTGGCAGCCGACAAAACGGCGGAAAAACTGATTCTGCCCATTCGCGACGGACTTACAATAGTGAGAGTGGAATAAATGTGCCGGAAAAACGCAGAAACAACCGCTGCATCACGTATTTTATGAGTAACTTTGGAAAATAAAATGGCAACCAGCGAAAATATAGCAATTATACTTGCCGGCGGAACAGGCAGCCGCGCCGGTTTCAGCGTTCCAAAACAATTTGTGATGCTCGGCGGACGCACGATGATTGAGCGCACCGTCGACGCATTCCAGCAAAACGCCGCGATAACCGGCATCATCGTGGTTACAAACGTTGAAACGGCCGAGGAGATGCGCAGCGTGGTGATGAGAAACCGTTGGACAAAACTCCGCGGCGTATGCAATGGCGGCATGAACCGTTTCGCTTCGGGCAATGCGGGACTTGCGCTTTGCGCCATGCCCGACTGCAACGTTCTTCTGCACGATGCCGCGCGCCCCATGGTATCGCAGCGCATCATCACCGAAGTATGTGAAAACCTCAACAGATATCGTGCGGTTGATGTGGCTGTTCCGGCAACCGACAGTCTGATGGTGTCGGACGGAAATACGGTGTCGCATTATCTTGACCGCAGCAAAATTTGGAATGTTCAGACCCCGCAAGGATTTCATATAGACATAATTCGCACGGCATATACAGAAGCTTTGCGCAGCGAGGATTTCAGTGCCACCGACGACTGTTCTGTGGTGCGCAAATACCTGCCTGATGTAGATATCGCCCTTGTGCGCGGCGACGTGAACAATATAAAACTTACCTATCCCGAAGACAAGGAACGCATAGAGCGCATGTTGTCGGAAAAACAAGCCACGAAATGAAAACTCCAACCGCTCCCGTTGCCCTGTTCGCCTACAACAGACCGCTGCATACCAAGATGTGCGTGGAGAGTCTGCTTAAAAATCCCGAGGCGAGCCATACAGATCTTTTTGTGTTCTGTGACGGGTGGAAAGGAAGCCACGACAGAGAAAAGGTAACCGAGGTGCGCGAGTTTGCAAAGGGTATCAGCGGTTTCAGGTCGGTTAGCGTTTACGAGGCAACCGAGAACCGCGGCCTGGCAAACTCTGTAATCGCCGGCGTAACCGATGTAGTGAACCGCTACGGGCGTATAATCGTGGTGGAAGACGACCTTGTTTTTTCTCCCTACTTCCTAAAATTCATGAACTGCGCACTCGATTTGTTTGAAAACGACGAACGGGTGGGCAATGTGCACGGCCATTTGTTCAAGATGCGGGGCCTGCCCGACACTTTCCTTATACGCCACGCCGACAGTTGGGGCTGGGCCACATGGAAACGCGCCTGGGATTTGTTTGAACCCTCGGGCGAAAAACTGTTGCAGACCTTGCGCGAACGGAATCTGATGAAGGTTTTCGACTTTGAGGGAACGTATCCTTTCTCGCGGATGTTGGAAAAGCAGATTGCCGGATTGAACAATTCGTGGGCCATAAGGTGGAAAGCGTCTCTGTTGATAAACGGAAAACTTGCCGTGAACGCCGGAAAATCTCTGGTGGCAAACAACGGATTCGACGAGACGGGAACGAATTGCGGGGGCGGAGAATTGATTCCAACCGAGATGTTTGAAGGGGAAATTGATTGTTTTCGCCCCGAATGTATAGAAGAAAATCCTTTGGCGCGCCGCAAGTTCGAGCAGATGTACCGCCGTTACAACAGCAAGCTTCACAAGGCGTGGGTGATGGGCAGGTTTCAAATCAACAAACTGAAAAATAAATTCAACAAGCCATGAACAATCTTACAGACCGCAGTTTCTGGAAAGAATATTGGAGCAATTATATATATGAAAAGGTGCCGGCGCGCTCGGAGTTCGACGATTATTTTCCCGAGGGCATGTCGCAGGGCAACGGACGCACTTGTATTGAAATTGGAGGCTTCCCCGGCACGATGTCTCTTTATTTCCGCCGTCTGGGATACCGCCCCACGTTGCTTGACTTCTATGTAGATCCAACTATAATCAATGGGCTGGAAGAAAGCAACGGTTTTTGTAAGGGCGAAGTGGAATATGTGGAAAGCGATTTCTTTGCTTTTGATTCACAAAAGCAGTACGACTTGGTTTTTTCGATAGGTTTCATTGAACATTTCGACGACACCGCCGATGTTATACGCCGCCATGTGGATTTGGTAAAGCCCGGCGGAACGCTTTTCATTGTTCTCCCGAATTTCAGAGGGCTCAACGGTTGGGTGCAACGCACTTTCGACCGCCGCAACTACGACGCCCACAACATTAGCTCAATGATTCCGGCGCGGCTGCGCGACATTCTCGCATCTCTGCCGCTCAAAAACCCTAAGGTGGTGTATACCCGCAAACCGATGTTGTGGCTCGAGCCGCGCAAAGGCGTGCGAAACAAACTGGCGCGCAAGGTAGTGCGTTTTTTCAGCTATGCCATAAAGTTGTTTCCCATTCCCTCGCGTCTGTTCTCGCCTTACATCGTGCTGACAGCCGAGAAGATTTGAAACATCAAGCATATAGAATATGGACAATTTCTTGTTTTACAGCCCCACTGAGTTCCGGTTTGGACGAGGTGTGGAAAACGAAGCCGGCGAATGCGTGGCGCGTTTGGGCATAAGCCGCGTGGTTGTGGTTTATGGCGGCGGGAGCGCTGTGAGAAGCGGTGTGCTCGCCCGTGTGGAGGATTCCCTGAAAAAGGCGGGCGTTGAATTCACGGAGTTGGGCGGCATTCAGCCCAATCCCACCGACAAGGAAGTTTACGAAGGCATTGACGTGGCGCGCAGGTTTGATGCCGGAATGATGCTTGCCGTTGGCGGCGGAAGCGTGATTGACGCTGCAAAAGCTATGGCGGCCGGCGCGGTCTACGACGGCGATTTCTGGGATTTCTGGGCGGGAAAGAAAATTCTCGAGAAGGCTTTGCCTGTGGGCGTGGTGCTCACAATTCCTGCCGCAGGTAGCGAAGGTTCGGGAAACAGTGTGGTAACAAAACTCGAAGGTCTCAAGAAAATAAGCCTTAAAACGCCGCGAGTGCTCCGTCCCCGGTTTGCGCTCATGAATCCGGCGCTTACATTCACTCTGCCGCCCTATCAAACGGCGGCGGGAGCCACAGATATGATGGCGCATATACTGGAACGTTATTTCAGCAACACTCAAAACACCCCTCTCACCGACAATATTTCGGAGGCTTTGCTCCGCACTATTATCGGCCTCGTGCCCGAGGTGCTCAAAAAGCCCGATGACTATGAATTGAGGGCAAATCTGATGTGGAGCGGCACACTTGCGCACAATGGTGTGTGTGGCACGGGAGTTGTGGAGGATTGGACTTCGCATTTCCTCGAACATGAGTTGAGCGCCCTCTATGGAGTAACCCACGGGGCCGGTTTGGCGGTTGTCTCACCTGCGTACCAGACGTTCATGGTGTCGCACAATGTGGGAAAGATTGCCCAGCTTGCGCATAATGTGTGGGGTGTGGAAAATTCAGGTTGCGCCGAAGACGATGCTCTCAAAGGCATTGAATGTTTCAAGGCGTTTCTCCGCTCCATCGGAATGCCCGTAACTCTTTCGGAGTTGGGTATCGAGAATCCCGACATCGCTCTTCTCGTGAAGAGCCTGCACGATCACAAGGGTAATCCCGTGGGAAATTACTATCCCCTGCGTCCCGACGACACGAGGGTGATTTATGAGATGATGAAGGGCTGATTTTATCTGTTTTGCTTGTCGCAAAATCTTGCATATCAAGTTTTTCGCAATAATTACATAGGACATCGCAAAAACGGTGTCCTATTTCTTTTTTACGAGATGCGGAGAAAGCAAAAACTCCGGGCCACCAAATTTAAATTAGATGCGTCGGAATTTAAATTCCGACGCATCTCGTAAAAGCTTGTATCAGACCTTGTTTTTTCGCCTTGCCGAGGCCGTGAAAACTATAAGGCATTTTGTTGAAAACAATGTCTGATATCGTTTAAATAATGTCTGACATTGTTTGAATTATGTCTGACATCGTTTTGGCCATATTTGATGTTGTGAAAACAATGTTTTTAGCCCCATTTCCTACAACGCCATTGCGCGAGGCAAAAAATGGTTGGGAAATCATAAAACACGCATTGCAATTTTCCCCGAAAGCCTATTAAAAAGATTAAAACCAACAACGCTCGGCGTATGTAAAAGAAATAAATTCATACATTTGCAAGGGTCTGACACAAGTGTCAGATTTTAGGGAAAACAAAAAACAATATGGGGTTATATAAGGTAGGAATTGATATAGGTTCCACAACAGCCAAAATTGTTGCCCTTGACGAAAACGGTAAAGCGGTTTACAACAACTACGTGCGCCATCAGGCGCGCGTGAAAGACTGTCTTGCCACTTTTTCGGCAGAGCTCGAACGTTTGGCTGGCGACAACGAAATAAGCGTAAACATCACAGGCAGCGTGGGCATGGGAGTTGCGGAGCGCTGCAAGATACCTTTTGTGCAGGAAGTGGTGGCGGCCACAAACTATGTGCGGGCCGCACACCCCGAAGTGAGCACAATGATTGATATCGGCGGCGAGGACGCCAAAGTTGTGTTCTTTGCAGACGGAAGGGCAAGCGACCTGAGAATGAACGGAAACTGTGCCGGCGGCACGGGAGCGTTTATCGACCAGATGGCAATACTCCTCGATGTGAGCAATGACGAGCTCGACAAACTTTCGCAGCATTCCACGCAGATTTATCCCATGGCGTCGCGCTGCGGAGTGTTCAGCAAAACAGATATTCAAAACCTCATTGCCAAGAATGTGCCGCGCGAAGACATTGCAGCCTCTATATTCCACGCCGTGGCCGTGCAGACGGTAACCACGCTGGCACATGGTTGCGACATCACGCCGCCCATTATGTTCTGCGGCGGACCTCTTACATTCCTTTCGGGATTGCGCAAGGCTTTTGTGGAATATCTAAAAGTTTCCGAAGCAGACATTGTGCTCCCACAAGACGGCAGCGTGATTCCTGCATGGGGCGCAGCGCTCGCCCAAGGCGGTATGACCACCACGGCAAAGCAGTTTGCAGCCCTCACATCGGAGCGACTCACCCTTACAACCCATTCCTATTTGAGCCTTCCCCCTATATTTGAAAACGAAGACGAATACAAGCAATGGCGCAAGCAACTTGGCGGAAAAGCCCTGCCGCATGCTGCGCTCAAAGCCGGGAAACAAACGGCCTATATCGGCATAGATTCCGGTTCCACCACAACTAAAGTGGTGGCTCTCTCGCCCGATCGCGAACTTATCTATTCGTATTATCACAACAACGACGGCGATCCGATTGGGACGGTGGAAAAAGGGCTCGCACTCCTCAAACAGCAATGCGAAGAAGCCGGCACGGATTTGCGCATTGCCGGCTCGTGCTCCACCGGATACGGCGAAGACCTGATACGCGCGGCTTTCGGACTCGGCGGAGGCATTATAGAAACTATTGCACACTATCTGGCAGCAAAAAACATCAGTCCTGACGTTTCGTTTATCCTTGATATTGGCGGGCAGGACATGAAGGCTATTTTTGTGGACCATGGCGTGATAAACAGAATAGAGATAAACGAAGCCTGCTCCTCGGGCTGCGGCTCCTTTATCAGTACCTTTGCGCGCTCGCTCGACTATGACGTGAACGATTTCGCAAAAGAAGCGTGCTCCTCCCAAGCCCCGTGCGATCTCGGGACACGCTGCACAGTTTTCATGAACTCAAAAGTGAAACAGGTGCTGCGCGAAGGAGCTACCGTGGCCGACATTGCCGCCGGATTGTCGTATAGCGTTGTAAAAAACTGCCTCTACAAAGTTTTACAACTCAAGAATACTTCGGAATTAGGCAAGCACGTGGTAGTTCAAGGCGGTACAATGCGAAACGACTCCATTGTGCGCGCTCTTGAAAAGCTTGCCGAAACCCATGTGAACCGCAGCGATTGTCCGGAACTCATGGGAGCGGTGGGCTGCGCGCTTTATGCTATAGACCATAAGGCAGAAGAGGAAACCGGCGTGGCCGAAATGTTGTCGCGCGCCAAATATACCACACGCCGCACCCAATGCCGTGGCTGCGAGAACCAATGCACCGTTACCCATTACCTATTCCCGGGAAACCGCAAGTATTATTCGGGAAACCGTTGCGAACGTGTTTTCTCCAACCAAGGCTCCAAGACAAAAGCCGGCAAGAATGTTTACACCCGCAAGTACGATCTTTTGTTCAATCGCGAATGCGAGGTGAAAGAGCCCCTGTTCACGATGGGCATTCCGCGCTGTCTTAATATGTATGAGGAATATCCTTTTTGGCACACCCTTTTGAATTCTTGCGGCATACGCACGGTGCTTTCCTCAGATTCGAGCTACTCCGAATACGAACGCACGGCGCGGTGCGTGATGAGCGACAACATTTGTTTTCCGGCCAAGCTCGTTCACAGCCATATTGACAACCTCGAGCGCCAGGGCGTTGACAGAATTTTCATGCCCTTTGTGGTTTACGAGAGATTGGAGAAAGGACAACAGAATAGCTACAACTGTCCGATTGTGTCGGGATATTCTGAAGTTGTAAACAGTTCTCAAACACCTAAGGTGCCTCTCGAAAGCCCCATTGTTACTTTTAAGGACCGCAAGCTCCTATTAAAACAAATGGAGCTGTGGCTTTCGCGTTTCGGAGTTCCGATAAAAAAGATACGACATGCCTTTGCCGCCGCCGAAGATGCGGAGAAGCAATACCGCAAACGCCTTGTGGAAATAAACCGAAGCGTTCTCGAAGAGGGCAGACGCGACAACCGCCTTGTGATATTGCTTGCCGGACGTCCTTACCACACTGATCCGCTGATTCAGCACCGTGTGAGCGAAATGGCAGCCGCTATGGGCGTTTACGTCATCACAGATGATATTGTTTACGACGAGAAACTTTCGATCGACGACACGATTTATCTTTCCCAGTGGGCATATCCTAACCGCATTCTCAAAGCTGCGAAATGGGCGGGGCTTCAGAATTCAAACGTTCAGTACATGCAGCTCACTTCTTTCGGCTGCGGGCCCGACGCATTCCTCACCAACGAGGTGCGCGCCACGCTTGAAAGATTTCACAAGAACCTTACGCTTTTAAAGATTGACGATGTAAATAATGTGGGGTCAATTAAATTGCGTGTGCGCTCGCTTATCGAGAGCTTGAAGATAAGTTGCAGTAACGACGCCAAGGCAGTTGCGCCGTTTGAGACCACACCTCCGTTTACCGACGCCGAACGTGGGCGTACGATTATTGCCCCGTTTTTCACGCCGTTCCTCTCGCCGCTCATTCCATCTGCGATGAAAGTTGCGGGATACAACGTTGTGAACCTGCCGATGAGCGACGGAGAATCGGGGGAATTGGGTCTGAAATATTCCAACAACGAGGTGTGCTATCCTGCAACGCTTATCGTGGGCGATGTGGTGAAGGCTTTTCGCAGCGGCAAGTATGATCCCGACAAAACGGCCGTAGCTATTACGCAGACGGGCGGTCAGTGTCGCGCCAGCAACTATATTGCTTTAATCAAGAGGGCACTTCTTTCAAACGGCTACCGCAATACGCCCGTCGTATCTCTGTCGTTCGGGAGCGGGATAAGTAACAATCAGCCGGGTTTCAAGATGCCTTGGAAAAAACTTATGCCGGTTGCTCTTGCCGCGATGCTTTACAGTGATGTTATTGCCAAGATGTTTTACGCCACCGTTGTACGCGAGAGCGAGGAGGGTGCGGCGCGGAGACTCAAGGACGAATTTCTTGAACGCGCCAAGCCATTGGTGGAGGCGTCAAATACGGCGGCGTTGCTCGACCTTACGCGCGAAGCGGCTGCGAGGTTTGATGCCGTATGCATTGACAGGGATACTGCAAAAGTGGGAGTGGTAGGAGAAATTTTCCTGGAGTTTAATCCTTACGCCCAAAAGAATGTAACCGAATGGCTGATTGGGCAGAATCTTGAAGTGGTGCCGCCGTTGATTACTGATTTCTTTACTCAGAGTTTTGTGAACCGCGAGACTAAAAACCGCACCCATTTGCAGCGCAAGGTTATGCCCGATGTGATTGTCAACTGGCTTTACCGCAAGGTGCAGAAGCGCATAGCGAAATTCAACGAGGCGGCATCGCAGTTCCGATACTTCATGCCGTTTGACGACATACGCGAGAAGGCGGAGCGGGCGTCGAAGATTATTTCGCTCAACGCGCAGTTTGGCGAGGGCTGGCTCATCTCGGGCGAAATGGCCACCTATGCCGCCCACGGCATTAACCATGTGGTGAGTCTGCAACCCTTTGGCTGCATTGCCAACCACATTATTGAAAAGGGGATAGAGAAGAAAATCAAGACCATGTTCCCCAAGATGAACATCTTGTCGCTTGATTTCGACAGTTCGGTGAGCGATGTGAACATTGTGAACCGACTGCTGCTGTTTATCGACAATATTCGCCAGACCAATGAGCGCTAAAACTTACGGCAAGCAGGAGATGCTTATGATTGATGCCGCCCGCCGGCTTTTCATTCAGAAAGGTTTTGAAGACACTACCATGTGCGACATTGCGGAGCAGGCTAAGGTGAACCGCTCCACGCTTCATTATTATTTCCCCAACAAGGATGTGATGTTTCGCGCGGTGTTTTCGTCGATTGTCGAGGAATTGAAACCGCGCCTCAACGAGATTATGGCCAGCGAAAAGCCTTTGATGGAGCGCCTATCTCTCGTGGTGGACGAATATTTTGAGCGTTTCCTCGAAAATCCGCAGATTCCCGGGTTTTTCATATCCGAGATACAGCGCGATGTGGACCATTTCATCGCCACGGCAAGGGAACTTCATTACGACAAGCTCTTTTCGATGGTGCGCGATGCGCTGAACACGGAAATGCAGGAGGGCAGATTGAAAAAAGTGCCTATGTATATGGTGTTTACGGCATTCTATGGAAACATAGCCTTTCCCTTTATCACAAAAAACCTGTTTGTTTCGTGGTTTGACATGAACGAGACAGAATATCGGGCAATGATTATGGAATGGAAGAAATACCTTCTGTTTCAGATTAATAACCTGCTCGTGAAAGAGTGCTGAAATATCGCAAAAACTCCGCCGCATCTAATTTAAATTAGATGCGGCGGAATTTAAATTTGGTGGCCCGGAATTTTCACGAGATGCCGTGTAGTTTTTTTCTTGCTTTTTGCCGTGGTTTTTGCGGTGTATGCGGCAGGGGCAAAAAGGCGAGTGGGGCGCATGACAATTCCCTGGCATAAAGCGGAAAAGCCATTGCAATTTATTTCAACGGATTTTGTTACCTTTGTAATCCCTAAAATTAGCCGGAACACGGCATTTTGATATGACAGAACAAGAGAAAATTCAGACGGAAGACCGCATCGTGGACGTTTTGAAGACTGTTTATGATCCGGAAATACCCGTAAACATTTACGACCTCGGCCTTGTTTACAAAATAGACTTCAAGGACGACGGCATACTCGATGTGGATATGACGCTCACCGCACCAAATTGCCCTATGGCCGATTATATAATGGAAGATGTGAGGCAAAAACTCGAGGGCATCGAACTTGTGAAGCAGGCCAACGTCAACCTTGTGTTCGATCCCGTTTGGGATCAGTCCATGATGAGCGACGAAGCAAAAGTAGACCTCGGATTCATGTAAAAATATCCCGCTTGCGATGAAAAACGTGTATTTCATTTCTGACGCCCACCTTGGTTCGCTTGCCACCGCCCACCGCCGCACACAGGAAAGGCGGCTTGTGAGGTTTCTTTCCGACATCAAGGAGCACGCCTCGGCAATATATCTGCTCGGCGACATGTTTGATTTTTGGTATGAGTACAAATATGTAGTGCCAAAAGGCTTTACGCGTTTTCTCGGAAAGATAAGCGAACTTACAGACAGCGGAATAGAAGTGCATTTCTTTGCCGGAAACCACGACATGTGGCTCGGCGACTATCTGGAACGGGAGTGCGGAATGATAATCCACCGCGAACCTTTGGTTACAGACATCTACGGAAAAATATTCTTCCTTGCCCACGGCGACGGATTGGGCAGCCGCGACGCGAAATTCAAGGCCCTTCGCGCCATATTCCACAGCCGCATTTGCCAACGCCTTTTCTCGACGCTCCACCCGCGTTGGGCGATAAGTTTCGGGCTTTCATGGGCAAAACACTCGCGGCTGAAACGCGTTGACGGCAAAGAAATCGCCTACTTGGGCGCAGACCGGGAGCCACTGGCGAGGTTTGCCCGGGAATATCTCGCCACCCACCCCGAAATAAACTACTTCATTTTCGGACACCGCCATATAGAAATTGACTTGCATCTGACATCAACTTCCCGGCTTTTGGTCTTAGGCGAATGGCTGTCGTTGTTTACCTACGCAGTGTTCGACGGCGAACATCTTTTCCTGGAAAACTACGTGGAAGGAGAGAGCAAGCCCTAACCGCAAGCCACATTGGCCGCGCGCCGACTATTTACGTTTCTCCAGCTTCGCCTTTGTGAGTTTCGCCTCGCCGCCTTCTACCCCCAACATATAATCCTTTTCCTCCGAAATGCTGAACGGGAGCAAAATATCCCGGACTTCGGCAGTATCAAAAGGCTTCTCCGCCACAACATCTCCGTTGTCGCTGCGAAGAACCCTTACCTTGCCCTTGCCTTTCACCGAGAAAACAGCAGAATAAGCCGACGGTTTCAGCGTAAGTCCCTGGAAAACCATCTGCCCGGCCTTGATTTCCGCCCCGCCACGCGAGATTTTTGCATCACCCCGGCGACTCCAATAACAACGTCCGTCCTTGAAATCGCCGTTAAGCACCTCGCCGCTCGAAGGTATGCCGCAGTCGTTGCGGAAATTGGTGGGCGTTACACACAAAAGGCTGCAATCGTTGAAATACTCGTTGCTGAAAATACTTACGTCCTGCACCGTGGAAAAATCATCGGTTTCCCCATTTGTGAAAACCTTTCCGTCGAAAGGATTGTCGGGCCAAGTTCCCACCGAATAGCCTCCCTTCAAAACGCAGTCGGTTACAAAAACGCTGTCAATGATTTGATTTTGCGGTTCAGGGTTTGTAGAGCCCCAGGTAATGAATGCAATCGCTTTTCCGCCGCTTCCCTCGCCGCTGTTGAAGTAGGAATGTTCCACTCTCACGCATCTCGCTCCGTGTGGCTCAAGGTCGTGATAACTTCTCCACGGTGAAACATTGTTTCGGGGGTCTCTGTACGAAGATGAAAGCGTTACCCCGTCGTCGTTGGAGGAGAAAATGCATCTTTCAACCATTACGCGATGAGTTCCGCTGCTTAGGCCAACTCCGTCGCCGCTTACGCAAGCCGGGTCGTACATCTTAATATTTCCGAGAAAGAGATTTGAATCGTTGTCAAAGCTTGTGTGATAACAATTGGTGCGTATAATATCGAAATCCTGCAACACAATATCCTGGCAGTCGCTGAAAACTACGGGGACAACGTGTATGCGGTCTTCGCAATTGGTTGCATAATGTTCTATGTCGGCATCTCGGGTAAACGTGTCGCACATGCGGATTGTTCCCGGGCCGATGATTTTTATACGATATTGGTTCTTGGCGTAAATCATCGGCATGTTGGCAAAATGGGAATGGGTCCAGGGAATTCCAGGTATCACCATGTCGTGTCCATAAAGCGGCGCGTAGGTATAGTCGCGCACATCGCCGCTTTGCCACAGCACCACGTCTTTGCCAAGTTGCATCTCAACGTCGTGTTTCAGCTCCAAGCTCGTAATTACATAGCGCCTGCCGTAAGGATTGTCGTCGTCGGGCGAAAGTCCGGGCACAACAACTCTACCGCTCCCCGCGCCGCTCGCAGCATTTACGGCAAGCTGAAAAGCGCGTGTGTCGTCGGTGAAACCATCTCCCTTGGCGCCGTAATCGAGTACGTTGAAATTTTCGTTTGTTACGAGGAAATCGTAGGGATTGTCGGTGAATTTTTCCCAGTTGTCAATGAAGAAAGGTTTTCCGAGGGGTATTGTTTCGCTGCCGTCGCTCAAAACTGCCACGAAGCGCGACGAAAGATGTGTCATGTCGGGACGGTCGGCGCGTCGCAGGGGAATGTCGTTGATTTCCATGGCTTCCGCGATGTTTTGGGTGGCATATATTTTTTTGCCTTTCTCTATGTTTTCGGTTTCTATGGGCAGGGTGTAAATCGCGAGTTCCTTGTATTTCGCCGCGTCTTGCTTGCTGATTTTTGCCGATATGTGAATGAACGCGCTGTCGGCCTCGCATTTTACTATTTTGCCCACGCGTTTCACGATAGGTTGCTCGCGCTCAAAAGTTATGCGGTCAATGGCGATGCTGCCTTTGTTTGCGCCAATCGGTTCAAGCATTATGCCGGCGTAGTGTCCCTCGGCGGGGATATCGGATAGGTTGAAGAAATAGTTGTGCCTGCCTTCGTTTTTCGAGAGCGGGAAAGTTTTTGAGTGATGCTTGAAAACGCTGTCCTTGTCTGTGATATAGCTCACCCGTATGCTGTCGGCGTTGCAACGGTTGTCTATCACGGCGCGAATGGTGTTGCGGGTTTTCGCGGGCGGACTGAACAGATTGTTAAGGCTTCCGCTTAGCGCGGTTGTGAAAACGGCTCCCGGCTTTTTGAAGTTGTATATCATTGCATCGTTGGCGTATGTGATGTTGCCGCTGTTGGTTTTCCACGCCGCTATGCTTTGTGGAACAGAAAATTCAAAGTCGATAGGCTCGCCGGCAACTATTCCGTCAACAAGGAAGTCGCGGTTTGCGCTCCATATGTCGGGCGTGGGCGCGCAGAGGGCTATTTCCATACTTTTCACATTGCCGAGAAACTGACATTCGCCGCAGTTGAAATCTATGGTGCGCCACAGTGTGGGAATGATGTGGGCTATGCATTGGAACTGCTCCTTTCCGTTTCCGAGCGTGAGCCTTACGTAGACGTCCTGCACGGGAGCTGCTTGGGCGAATATGGCGAATTGCACGAACGGGGTCTTGCGCAAATCGAGCGGTTTGGCAAATTCGCGCCTTATGGTGCGCCATGTGTCGCCGCTCACCTCTTTGCTTTTCACCCACAGCGCTTTCTTGCCCTCGTGCACGCGGGGATAGAATTCCTTGCCCAAGGCGGATTCCACGGCTTCTACGCCGTCGGTTGCCGTAAAGCCGTCGGTGGAATTTTCGAATGTGGCTATCGTCTGTTTGTTAATGAGCGAAACGCGGTGGGAATAGTCGTGGGCGGTTTCAATGATGCCTTGTGCCGAAACGGCAAGGCAAATTATTGTGCCTGTTATGGTTGCAAGAATTTTTTTTCTCATTTCCGGAGGGTTTGAAAGCCGTTGTAAGCAGCAAAAATGCTTCGCTTTTCGGGCTGCGTAAGTTGTTGAGTTTACAATATATGCAAATGTACAAAATTCCAAGGCATCTTGTTCAAACGATGTCAGACATAATTCAAACAATGTCAGACATTATTTAAAAGATATCAGACATTGTTTTCACGACTTCCGCAAGGCGAAAATACAGGGTGTGATACAAGCATTTACGAGATGCGTCGGAATTTAAATTCCGACGCATCTAATTTAAATTTGGTGGCCCGGAGTTTTTGCGAGATGCCTTGTAGCGTTTTTGCCCTGCGCATGCGGTTTTTCAGCATAGGGTTTCGGTGCAGAAAATGCGGCGCGGAAATGCTGCTTTATGGCTTTTGTTTTTCTTTCATTCGCTTCACGAAAGCCTTGCGTTTGAGCTTGGGATTGTAGGAATAGGTGTTGCCGGTGATTTCTTCAAGCGAAATCTCGCGGTAGACGTTTGTATAGTCCATTCCAAAGGTTTCCTCTTCGTAGAAAAACGCCAGATTTCCGTTGTTTAGCATTGTCATCGTGGAATAGGCCGAGCCAAGATTGCTCACCTGGTATCTGCCGTCCCATTCCGAGGCTAATGATTGCGGCGAATCCATGTTGCCGGCGTGGCTGAGAGCCTTGTAGTAGATTCCTACACGGCTGCGCCCTTTTCCAAACGGCACCGATTGCAGCGCAATATAGACATCGGCGTTGTCGCTCCGGCGCTTGGCGGGAATAATCAGCAGTTCGCCGTTGCACGAATTGTCCTCGGGCACAATTCCATGGTTGGCGGCGTTCGAGAGTGCGGCTTTGCCCCACGCGCCTCTGCCGTTTTTCGTATCCGAATAGGTGAAGATATTAAAAAAGCGCCCGTTGTAGGTGCGGCTGCTTATCACCACCGAACCGTCGGGCAGCTCGTCGCATTTTGCTTCGTCGCCCTTTGGAACAGCCGAGACATCGATGCTCCCAAGCACGTTCCATGTTTTGCCGAAATCGTCGGAAAACAAAACATTGTTGCCGTTGTCGCGCGTGCAAAGGGCGGCGTAGATGCGATAATACTTGCCGTGCTTTATGATGCGGCTTTGGAAAATTTTTCCCGAGGTGAAAAACAATGATTTGAGCGCGCCAAGTTGGCTTTTGTCGAATAGCGGGTAAATCTTGTCGGTTATCTCCTCAAAATCGGTCCATGTCCTGCCGTTGTCGTGGCTTCTGAACAATGCCACGCGGTTGGGATTTTCGCGCGTGGCGGAGAAAAACGGCGTGTTGCCGCATACGCTTATCACAACAACCTCTTTGCTTTTAACGTCAGCCGCAATTGCCGCGTCGCCGAAGCCACAGTCGGTTTTTCCCATCTGTCCTGTTCCGCGCCTTATGGCAAATTCGGGCTGCCAGGTGGCCCCGTTGTTGAACGAGAGGCGTGCCACGATGTCCACCCTGCCGTTTCCAATGTCCATTCCGCAAGGGCGGTAATCGCTCACGGCTATCAGTGTGCCGTCGGAGGCTTGGGCTATCGCCGGTATGCGGTAGGGGTGGGGCTTTGTGCCGTCGGTTACAAACAGGAGGGCTTGCTTTTTTGCGTCGCAGCACGAGGGGGCGGTTGGAGTGGCTTGCGCCATGAGCAACTCGCCCGCAAAAACCGACAATATCAGGGCGGAAAATAATTTGTTCATACGTAGAAAATCTTTTAAGCGGCTCAAAATGTTTGAGATGCGCGTTTGTTTGCAAAGATAGGCAAATTGCAACGAAACAATGCGGAGAGGAGTAAAAGAATAGGCATACAAAAAAGCGGAAAACCGTTTCCGGCTCTCCGCTTCCGTATCTATTTTGACTGATGTCAGTTTGGGTTTCGACTATGTCAGCCTTGTTTTTTACGTTGTCAGTCTTGGTTTTTGCGTTATCAGTCTTGATTTTTACGCCTTACTTTTCCTCGGGATTTTCAGCAGGTGTATCTTCTGCGGTCTCCTCTTCAAAATCGCTCACCCCGCCCGAAATCAGAATGTCATACCATACAAGAAGTTTTCTGATGTCGCTGTCGTGAACGCGGTCGGTATCATATTCGGGCAATACCTTGGCAAAATATTCGTGAAGCTCGTCGGCGGAAATCTTGCGCGGGTTGAATTTCAGATTTTCGCCGTTTTCCTGCGCTTTTACTTTGTTGAAAACGCTAATCAACGGCTCGTCGTCGTCCTCGCAATAGATGGAAATATCATTGAGTGAGACAACTTTGTCGTGCATTCCCACGGTGAAACGCTGATGTTTCTCGTCAACGCTCTCAACTATGAGCATGCCGCGTCCTTGTTTCATCAATTTATAAAGTCCGGGCTTCCCGGATATCGAAATTATTCTCTCAGTCATTTTTTCTCTGGTTTTGAAATTCTGCGCAAAGATAAAGTTTTATATGAAATTGGGCGTTTTTTGTGCAGTTAAAAACATTGTTTGCGCGGCGTGGGGTTAGAAGTTTCTTTTTTGGTATGCCGTGGCGAGTTGGTGCATTGCCTTTTCGATTATGCGGCGCGGCTGTCCCACGTTGAGGCGCATGAATCCTGTTCCGGGCTTTCCAAACATTGCTCCGTCGTTCAGGAAAAGTCCGGCATCGTTTACGTAGAAATCTACAAGCTCTTGTTGCGATGCGAGACCGAGTGGACGGTTGTCGAGGAACAGCAGAAAAGATGCTTCGGGCGTTATTGCTGTGATTTTGGGGCAGTTTGCAGCGAGGAAGTCGGTTACGAATTTAATGTTTCCCTTGACGTAATCGAGCATTTGTGCGAGCCATTCTTCGCCCTCGGCACTGTAGCATGCTTTTACGCAGTCGTAGGCGAAAACATTTCCGTTGCCGATGTCATTGCTTTCGAGATAAGTGAAAAACTTGCGGCGCAGCGTGGGGTTTTTCACTATTGTGTGGGAGGCTATGACGCCCGGAAGATTGAATGTCTTGGTTGGCGCCATGAATGTAACGGTTATCTCTTCGGCTTCGGGGCACGACGTTACGGTGGGCACGTGGCTCGCGGCGTTGAAAGTCATGTCGGCGTGGATTTCGTCGCTTATGATTATCACGCCGTGCTTTTTGCAGAGTTTCACAAGGCGTGCCAGCTCGTCTTTGCTCCATGATGTGCCGCCGGGGTTGTGGGGATTGCAGAGTATAAGCATTTTGCATTCGGGCAGAAGCCTGTCAATCTCGTCGTAGTCCATTTTGTAGCGTCCGTCTTCGAGTATCAGCGGCACTTCCACGTTGATTCTTCCACTGCCGCGCGTTACATTTCCAAACGGGTGGTAGACCGGCGTTTCGGTCATGATTTTGTCGCCTTTTTCGGTGAAGCAATTCACGGCGAAATATATTGCCGGCACTATTCCGGGCACATAGTGCAGGGCTTCGCGCGGTATGCTGAAATTGTAGCGGCGTATGTTCCAGTCTATGATGCTTTGAAAATATGATTCGGGCGCGCAAGTGTAGCCCAGAATGCGCTGTTTCAGTTTGTTTTCAATTGCTTTTACAACGAAAGGCGGGGTGGGGAAATCCATGTCGGCCACCCAGAGCGGTATAAGGTCTTCGCGCCCTGTGGCCTGCTTCATCTGTTCCACACTCACGCAGTCGGAGCCGGCGCGGTCAATCGGTGTATCAAAATCGTATGTCATGATGTATGCTTGTATTTACGTCGTGCAAAGTTAGCGAAATATCATGTAGTTTTCGTCCTTGCACGGCGCAATTCCGGGCGTTTGCGGCGCCATGTTTTGCGCATTTCGTAGGGCTTTTGCAGCATGTTGTGTTTCAGATGTTTGCAAAGGCGAAAATTCCGGGCCATGTAATTTAAATTAGATGCGTCGGAATTTAAATTAGATGCGGCGGAGTTTTTACGAGATGCCTTGTAGTTTTTTCGGCATGTGCATCGTGTGTTTTTGAGATGCCGAAAGGCAGTTGCGTTGTGGCATTTTAAAAGAATGAGAGAGGATAAAACGCACGCTTGCGTCCTCCTCTCTCGCAATAATTAAGTATGAAGAGTGTTAAAAACCGAATTAAGAGTCTTTTCGTTCCATAAGGAATTTCTTGAAACCGTTGAAATCGTTGCCAAGTTCCACGCTCTGCTTCTCGCCTTTGAGGAAGGCTTGCAGGCGTGCCGGCATTTCTGCCTCGCGGCCTATGGCTTTGCTTATAACTTCGCCGAATTTTGCAGGGTGAGCCGTTTCGAGGAAAATTCCCACCTCGTCATCGTTTTTCAATGTACTAAGCGCGCGGAATGCACACGCTCCGTGGGGGTCGGGAATGTAGCTGTCGCGCTCGTAAACCTGTTTTATTGTTTCGAGAATCTCACTGTCGCTCACCTTGAAGCCGGATATTTCGGCGCAGATGGCATCGTGGTCGTTCCCGTACAGTTCGATAATTCGCGCAAAGTTACTTGGCGCGCCCACATCCATGGCATTGGCAAAAGTTTGTACCGAGGGGCGCGGACGATATGCGCCCGTGTTGAGATATTCTAGGAACACATCGTTCTCGTTGTTGGCAGCGATGAAACGGCGAATGTTCAAACCCATGCGCTTGGCTATAAGGCCCGCCGTGAGATTGCCGAAGTTTCCGCTCGGCACGCATACCACCACGTTTTTGTCCTTTCCCATTGCGCGCAGCTGCGCCATGGCGCGGAAATAATAGAATGCCTGCGGCATGAGACGCGCTATGTTTATGGAGTTGGCCGATGTGAGGCGCATGGCATCGTTCATCTCTGCATCTACAAACGACTGTTTTACCAATCTCTGGCAGTCGTCGAAATTTCCGTCAATCTCCACAGCCGTGATGTTCTGCCCGAGCGTGGCAAACTGGCTTTCCTGCACTTTGCTGACCTTTCCCTTGGGGTAGAGAACGTATACATTTATCCCTTCAACGCCCAGAAAACCGTTGGCAACGGCTGAACCCGTGTCGCCGGAGGTTGCCACAAGAACGTTGAGCTTGCGGCCGTCGTTTTTGGCAAAGTGCGCCAAAAGTCTGGCCATGAAGCGCGCGCCTACGTCCTTGAAAGCAAGCGTGGGGCCGTGGAAAAGTTCAAGGGCATACGTCCCGTTTTCCACCATATGGAGCGGCGTGTCGAACGAAAGCGTCTCGGCCGTGATTTTGTTGATTGTCTCGCAATTTACGTCGGGAAACATTGCGCGGGCAACGCGTTGCGACATTTCTACAAAGGACATGTCGGCAAAATTGTCAAAGAAAACTTGCGGCAGCTGCGCAATTCGTTCGGGCATGAACAGACCTCCGTCGGGCGCGAGGCCACGTGTTACTGCTTCCGACAGATCTGTTTTTTGCGTATTATGATTGGTGCTGTAATATTTCATGTGTCGTTTGGTTTAGTGCTTCATAAATTCGTTTATGAACTGGTTCCCGGCAAACGTTTTATAGCCGCCGTTTTTACAGGAGTCCTCGTCGAATTTCTTTACTCCGTCGGGGGTTATTCCGGGATAGTAGATAAGAAAAGGAACTGGCTCGTTGGTGTGTGTGCGGTGCTTGCAGGGCGTGGGGTGGTCGGGAAGAACGGCAATAGATACCGGCTCGTCGAAATCTTTTACCGCGTTCATCACCGGACCTACGATTCGTTTGTCAAGATTCTCGATGGTTTGCAGTTTCAGGGCCACATCGCCGTCATGACCTGCCTCGTCGCTTGCTTCTACGTGGAGATAAACAAAATCGGAGCGCTTCAAAGCTTCCACGGCGGCCTTGGCTTTTCCCTCGTAGTTGGTGTCGGCGAGCCCGGTGGCGCCTTCAACGTTGATACATTCGAGCCCGGCGTAACGGCCTATGCCGCGAATCAAATCTACTGCCGTGATAACTGCCCCGCTGTGTATCTTGTCGGGAAACATCTGCTCCAAAGTTTTCATATGTGGGCGATTGCCTCCACTCCAAGGCCAGATGCTGTTGGCAGGGTCCTTGCCGTCGTTTTTGCGTTGGATATTGAGCGGGTGGTCTTTGAGAAGTTCCTGCGATTTCAGGATAAGGTTGTTAAGAAGTCGGGCGGTTTCCATTCCCGAAGGCGAAGTGGCTTTTACGAGTAGCGGCTCGAACGGTTGTCCCGGCACATCGTGCGGCGGAGTGCAGTCCAAATCTTTATTGCCTCCTTTTATAACCAGCAGATGTCGGTATTGGATTCCCGTATAAAAGTGAATTTTGTCGTTTCCGAGTTTCTCCTGCAGATACTTTATGAGAACGTCGCCTTCTTCTGTGTCGAGACGTCCTGCAGAATGGTTCTTGATTTTTCCGTCTTCCACGCAAATCAGATTGCATCGCAGCGCGAGGTCGTCATCTGCGAGCTCCACGCCAATGCTTGCCGCTTCGAGCGGTCCGCGTCCTTCGTAAACTTCCCGCTGGTCGTATCCTAAAATTGCTGAGTTTGCCACTTCGCTTCCGGGGTGGAATCCGTCGGGAACTGTCTTGAGCATTCCCGTTTCTCCAAGGCTTGCCAGTTTGTCCATATTGGGTGTGCTGGCATATTGTAGGGGTGTTTGGTTGTTCAATGCTTCGATTTTCCAATCGGCCATACCGTCGCCTAAAATTATGATGTGTTTCATCTTTTACGTTGTACTTCCGGCGCAGAACATTATACTGCATTGCGTGTGCTTGATGCAAGATAGAAATTCCGCAGTGTCGCTGTTTACTGCCGGACTGTTGTTTTGTTGTAAGTTTGTTTGGTTTTATGTTTGCTTGCTCTTGCAAGCGCGTTCCGCATAGGAACGTAAAATATTCCTCAACCCCGAAGGGTTGTGGTAGTGACGGTGGTAGTGGCTGTGGAAAGCAGCCATGTCAAAGCGTAGTATGTGAAACTTTTGTTCATTATCCGTGTTCTGACTTCTGCAAAGGTATATAAAAGTTATCATATACGCTTGTTTTCTGTCAAAAAATCGTTTTTCTCACAAAAAATCCGGATATTTTCCGAAATTTCTCCGTTTGTGTAAATGCTTTCGGGGATTTTGTAAAACGGATATAGCAAAAAGTGCATTTGCCATGCGTTTTCGTGGATTTGCCAATGCTTTTCGGCTGGAAAAAATCGGTTTTCGGAAAACGCTGTGCTTGATATAGTTATGACATAGCTTGAAATGTTAAAAACTCCGCCGCATCTAATTTAAATTCCGGGCCATGTAATTTAAATTCCGACGCATCTCGTAAAAATTATATCAGACATCGTTTTTGCGATGTCTGATATAGTTTTTTCTGCAAAATAAAGCGTCTTTTTCGGACGGCTTTATATCCGTAAAATTTCAGTTTGGAAAGGTCAGATATTTGCCACGCTCATGATGTCGGCAAACACGCCTGCGGCTGTAACGTCAGCCCCTGCTCCGTAGCCCTCAATGTGCATGGGATATTCGCGGTATCGTTCGGTTGTTATGAGTATCACGTTGTTTGACCCTTCGAGGTGGTAGAACGAATGGTTCTTGTCAACCGCTTCAAGTCCCACGGAAGTCTTCCCGTTGTCGAGCCGCGCCACATAACGCCAGCGTTTGCCTGCATTTTCAAGCTCCTTGCGGCGTTTTTCAAAGTCGGCATCAAGTTCGGGCAGGCGTTTCAGGAATTCGTCGAGCGGCATCTTCATGAAATCGTCGGGAATGAACGGCGTGGCAACCACGTCTGTTATGTTCACATCATATCCCGCTTCGCGCGCAAGTATCACGAGTTTGCGCATCACGTCTTTTCCGCTCAAATCCACACGGGGGTCGGGCTCGCTATATCCGGCTTCGCGCGCTTTCTGTACGGCCTGGCTAAACGTGGTGTGGCTTGAAATTTCGTTGAACACAAAGTTGAGCGTTCCGCTAAGCACTGCCTCGATGCACAGAATCTTGTCGCCGCTCCCGGTAAGGTCATTAATCGTGTTGATAATGGGCAGGCCTGCTCCCACATTGGTTTCAAAAAGATATTTCACGCCTCTTGCGCGCGCGGTGTCCTTGAGCTTGCGATAATTCTCGTATGGAGAAGACGCGGCAATCTTGTTAGCGGCAACCACACTTATGTTGTGTTCAAAAAGAGTCTGGTAAAGTCCTGCTACATCCTCGCTCGCCGTGCAATCCACGAATACCGAGTTGAAAATGTTCATGCCCAGAATTTCTTTTTTCAGACGTTCGGTATCGCTTGCGCCGCCTGCTTTCAACGCTTCCTTGTAGTTTTCGAGCACAATGCCGTCGCGGCTGAAAACTGCGTTGTGCCCGCTCGCAATTCCTACGACATTGAGTTGCAGGCCGCGCGTCCGCATCAGTTTTTCGCGCTGCGACGCAATTTGTTCAAGCAACTTCGAGCCAACGGTTCCCACTCCGCACACAAATAGATTGAGCACCTGGTATTCGCTAAGGAAGAAACTGTCGTGGATAACGTTCAGAGATTTTCTGAGATAGTCTCGGCTCACGACGAACGACACATTCGTTTCGGTTGCGCCCTGTGCCATAGCCACGATGTTTATTCCGTTTCGCCCGAGAACGCCGAAAAGTTTTCCTGCAACGCCCGGCGTGTGTTTCATCTTGTCTCCCACGACTGCTACAGTTGACAAATTTCCTGTCAGGGTGATTTGATTCATCGCTCCGGTGCTTATTTCTTTTGCGAATTCGGCTTCGAGTGCCTCCTTTGCACGCACCCCGTCTTCATCAGTTACGCAAAGGCTCGTGCTTGCCTCCGATGAAGTTTGCGCTACAAGGAACACGCTCACTCCGCTGTCGGCTAGCGTTGAAAATATTCGGCGGTTCACTCCGATTACACCCACCATCGAGGGCCCGCTGACCGTTACAAGGCTCGTGTTCTTGATAGAAGAAATTCCTTTGATGGCCCGTTTGTCGTCAATAGGTCCTTTGTGGATAATACTTCCCGGGGCCTCGGGGTGAAAGGTGTTCTTGACGTAAATTGGAATTCCCTTTACGCGCACCGGATATATGGTGGGGGGATAAATTACTTTGGCGCCGAAATTACAGAGCTCCATTGCTTCGTTATAGGATAGCTCGTCGATTGTATAGGCATTGGGAATAACTCTCGGGTCGGCGGTCATGAATCCGTCAACGTCGGTCCAGATTTCGAGTGCAGCGGCGTCGAGAGCTGCGGCAACGATTGAAGCTGTGTAGTCAGAGCCTCCGCGCCCGAGGTTGGTGGTTTCGCCGTCGTTTAGGTCGCTTGAAATAAATCCGCCTATCACTGCTGCTTTGGGCATACGGGCGAAGGTTTGCCCGATGAGGCGCAGTGTGTTGTCGAAGTCCACGAGATTGCGGTTTTGCCGGCGTGTGGTTTTGATGAAGTCGCGCGAGTCGTACCAGCGAGCCCCGTCGATGAGTGTGGCAACGATTTGCGACGACATTCTCTCGCCGTAGCTCACGATTACGTTGGCTGTTTTTTCGGTGAGGTCGCGAATGAGGTAAACGCCGTGGTAGATGCTGCGCAGTTCGTCAAACAAAGTTTCTATTCTGTCGCAGAGTGCGTCGCGGCGTGTGCCGTCGGGAATCACGGCGTCAATCATATTGCGGTGGCGCTCTATCATTGCGTTGAATTCGTCGCGGTATTTGCTGTCGCCAGCCGATGCCAGCCGCGAGGTGGCTATTAGTTTGTCGGTGATTCCGCCCAAAGCCGAAACCACTACTATTACCGGTTCGTCTACTGCCTCTACAATCTTTTTTAGATTGAGTATGCTTTCGGGCGAGCCCACTGATGTTCCTCCGAATTTAAGTACTCTCATAGATTTGTTCTGTCAAAACGACGCTTGGCGCCGCTATTTTGCCGCAAAATTAGTTATTCCCCCTAAACTAATGGTAGAAAAAATCACTTTTTTAAGTAGTTGTGCCTTTAATATTTGCTGAAATATGCATACGGCTTGTCTGGGCGAAACTGCCGGGGCTTGAAAAAGCGGGAAAGGCGCATGGGGGATACATTATATATAAGGGGGTATACATTATATATAACATGTATGGGCTGATGTGGCTTCGGGAAAAAGGCCGTGGGCAAGGCGAAAAAACGATGTGGCTTGTGGCAAAAACTCCGGGCCACCAAATTTAAATTAGATGCGTCGGAATTTAAATTCCGGGCCTTGGAATTTTTACGAGATGCCTTGTTGTTTTTTCGCCCATGTACACATGGTTTTTCGCTATGGGTTGTGGGGTGCTGCATAGGGCGAAAAAGCGTAACTTTGCACCGCGTAAACGGAATGATATTATGAAAGGGACGGACATAAGCCTTGCTTTTTTGAACGGAAACGCGGCGCGCGAGAAGATGAACCGCCTTGCGGCGGAGAATCGCGACTTTCTTTTCGTGATTGACTATCGTGGTGAAAACTGCATCGTGGAAGATTTTGCCGATGTATGCCCGGAGGTTGTGCGGTTTGCGTTCCGCGGCGTGGGAAATGCGGTAGAGAAACACCGCCTTGCCCATGGCGTGAATACAGAATGGCATGTCGACGCCCCGAAATATACAGACTATGAGCGCAGCTTCAATGTTGTGAGAAAAAACATCTTGAAGGGTAACAGCTATCTCGTGAATCTCACAGCCAAAGTGGGAGTGGAGACAAACCTTTCGTTGGAGGAGATTTTCGCATGTGCCGACGCGCCTTACAGGCTTTGGGTGAAAGACAGATTCGTGTGCTTCTCGCCCGAAACATTTATAAGGATAAACCGTCAGGGAGCAATCAGCTCTTTTCCGATGAAGGGAACAATTGGCGCAGAAGTCCCCAACGCGGCTGCTGTGCTTGTTGCCGATGAAAAGGAGAGCGCTGAGCATGCCACGATAGTCGACCTTATACGCAACGACTTGAGTATCGTGGCGCAGAAAGTGGGCGTGGCGCGATACAGATACGTTGATGTGCTCGAGACAAACCGCGGGCGCATTCTGCAAACAAGTTCGGAAATCACGGGACGCCTTGGCGACGGTTTCCGCAGCCATATAGGCGACATAGTGTTTGCACAACTTCCGGCAGGGTCGATTACCGGCGCGCCGAAACCCGAAACAATGAGAATTATATCCGATGCCGAAAACTACGAGCGCGGATTCTATACCGGCGTGATGGGCTGCTGGGCAAACGGAATGCTCGACAGCGCGGTGATGATAAGGTTTGTGGAAAACGAGAACGGCAGACTTTTCTTCAAGGCCGGAGGGGGAATAACCGCCAAGAGCATCTGCCGAAAAGAATATGAGGAACTGATACAAAAAGTGTATGTGCCAATTTGTTGAAACCATACGTATGCAAGACCATATGCCCCAAAATATGGCCTATCACCAACAGCGTTACGAGCGCACCGCAAAGCATTTTTGGGGAAACGCCTGCCGTCTGGAAAATCTTGCCGACATTGCGGAAAAGTGGGCATGCCGTAGCGGCGTGAACAAGATTAGGATTGTTTACGACCAACATGGAATTGCCGAAAACACTTGTGAACCTTACGAGATGAAGCGCGTGGAAACCTTGCGCCTGGTTTGGTGCAACGACATTGACTATACCTATAAATCCACCGACCGCCGGGCGCTCAACAGGCTTGCGGCGCAAAAAGAAAACTGCGACAATGTGATTGTGGTGAGAAACGGATTGCTCACCGACACTTCCTATACAAACATCGCCCTATACGACGGAAAACATTGGCACACTCCGGCCAAACCATTACTGCCGGGAACGGCGCGCGCAAGGCTCGTGGACGAAAACATACTGCTCCCGCGCGAAATCACACCCGATGAAATTCAAAATTACCGGTATATAGCCTTGATTAATGCCATGATTGGTTTGGGCGATATGGTCTTGCCTGTAAACTGCGTGCGGTATTAGAATTCCAGCAGCGGGGCCTCGTTTGGCGCATAAGTGCTGCGAATTCGCCAAGGTGCGGGATAGGAATTGTTCAACCGCATGCCCACATTGTTTGCAAAGCCAAGCGGAAGATTGCGATAGACCACAGCCACCCAACCTTTGGCAACGTTTGCAGGAGAAGCCACGCTCTCGCCCCGAAGATACTTCACGGCATCGGCATATCCCAGTTCAACCGTAGGAAAAGCCTCTTTGTTGAACGCGCAACTCATGGCGAGCTGCGGAGCCGGCATGTATTGCGGTTTTTGTTTGCGGTTGGGCGCGGAATGTCGGGCGTTTTTTTCCGCACATACCTGAACGCCCGCCGCAATAACGTTCACGTATTGCGAAAGCAGGGCATAGTCGTCGGCAAACTGCTTGTGGAGCGCAAACACACCGTCGTCGTTTCTGTAAAATCCGAAATCGTCTGCCCCGCAAAGCCAGTCCTTGAAACCATCGGGCTTTGCGTTTTGCAGAGATGCCGCCTTGTTTTTGCGCTTTCGGTCGGCATCGCGATATTCTCCGTTCTTGCGCAGCAGAGCAAGGAAGAAACCTTCGCCCTTTGCCTTGTAGGGAAAAAAATGATAGACCGGCAACGCACGCCCCGAGGTGTCGCCCGAAATATTCCAGTTCTCGCAAGTTTCAATAGCCACAGGCTGCGCACCAAGTTCGTTGCAAATCCATTCCACATTGCTCTCGTCTTCCCCTTGGTTGAAGGTGCAGGTGCTATATATAAGGAATCCGCCTTCGCGGAGCGCTTGCCATACGTCGCGCAGTATTTCCCGTTGCCGCGCTATGCAGTTTACTACATTTTCCAGGCTCCATTCTTCGCGCGCCACCTCATCTTTTCTAAACATTCCCTCACCTGAGCACGGCACGTCGGCAGCAATTACGTCGAAGAAGCCTTGGAGTTTTGCGAAGGCCTTGGGAAAGTTCGACGTAACCGCCACGTCGGGGCTCCCCCATTTGGCAACGTTTTCGGCCAATACGGCGGCGCGTTTCGCAATAGGCTCGTTGGCCACCAGCAAACCGCCCTGCATTGTGCTGCGCAGGAGAACGGATTTCCCGCCCGGCGCGGCGCACAAATCAAGTGCGCGGTTCACGGGAATTTCCTTGACCACGCGGCGCAGAGCCTGCTCCACAAACATCGAAGACGGCTCTTCAACATAATAAGCTCCCGCGTGGAGCAAAGGATCAAAGGTGAAGCGCGGACGGCTCCGGAGATAGTATCCATTGCTTGCCCACGCCACTTTTTCTGCACTGTCGGGAACTGAAAGGCCGGCCTTGCCGTATTTCTCGGGATTGATGTGCACGCTAAGCGAGGGCTCGCCGTTGAGCGCGGAAAGGAACTCGGCGGCATCGTTGCCCACTATTTCGGGCAGATGTCTGCTAAAATCTTCGGGAACGGGGATATTCATCGTTTGATATTCTTCGCCGGCAAAGTTACTACAATTTTGTTTCGCCGCAGCTGCGTTGTGCTTCTTATGAAATGCCGCGCCGTGATTTCAAAAACAGAAATATAATATATCCGTAACAAGATTGAAACATCTTGCCCCTACTTTTGCACTCGAGTTAGTAAGGAATACCATGGAAGGTCTGTAGAAAAACCGACGAACTGGTACATATAATGAAAGACACAGGCTTTTAACCACTTACATCCCTTTCCCCAACGATATCCCGCGGTTATTTTCAGCGGGATATTTTTATTGGAAAAAACTATGTGGCTTGTCGTAAAAACGATGTCTGATATTATTTAAACAATGTCTGACATCGTTTGAATAATATCAGACATTGTTTTTGCCATATCGTTTGTCTTTGTTTTGTGCTGCGTTTGCGGGGCTACACAAGCTTGAAAAGTCCTTCTTCGCAGGTAACGTGGTGCTCCTTGATGCCGAGCTCTTTCATCCATGTGCGTGTTTTTACGGTTTCCAGTATACCTGTGTCGAATCCTTTGCCTTGGTCGTTGTTCCACACCCACGACGGGGTGGGCCACAGGCAGGCGCGGAATTTTATGGAGCGGTAGAATTCGCGGCTGCAGCCTCTTTGTCCGTGATGCGCCATTTGCAAATATTCGCAGTTGAGGTCTTGTTTAAACTCTCCGCGCAGGGCGAGGTCGCCACATTCCACGCCAGCGTCGCCGAGAAACACTATGCTTTTTCGTTTGTCCCATACGCGCATTATCATCGACGAGTTGTTGTAGGCGTTCTCGGTTATCTCGTTTGCCACGCTCAAGATTTTCAGGTTCATGCCGTCGAACGTGTAAACGTCGCCGGGTTTGCGAATGTCGGTAACGGGTATGGACGTTTTTTCGATTTGATCATAAAATTCCTGGCACATCGGCGAATAGTCGGGCTCGGCTGCCTGCACCGTTTTGCTTATTCTGGAATGATAGATATGCTTTATCTTCAGGTCTTGCTGGCTTTTCAGAATTTCGGTAAGCGCTCCCATGTGGTCGTTGTGGGGGTGGGAGATGAACCATGCCTCGACTTCGTTGCCCAAAGCTCCGAGAAATCCGCGCAGAGTATTGGCCTCTTCGCCAAATCCGCCGTCCATAACGATTACTTTGCCCTTTGCTGTCTGGAATATATAGGAATTGCCGATTGTATTGCTGTGGCTCGGGATTTGCCAAAGCGTGAACGCCGGTTTTTTCTTGGAGTTCCATTGTTTTTCGATGTTTTCCACGGTGTTGGCATGGCTTGGATTTATCACCATAGCCCCTGCGAGCATGGCTGAATACTTTAGGAAATTTCTTCGTGAGGTCATTGTTGGTATTATAAGCGTTGGTTATAGTGCAAATTTAGTTTTTTTGTTTTTTCCAAACCTTTTCGCGCCGCCGTATTTCGCTGAAAATTGCTACTTTCGCCGGCAAAATGTGATGATATATGCCCGGATTGAAAATCTTCAGGATACTTACGGCCCTGCTGCCGTTTTTGGCTTTGGCTTATGTGGTTTGGCGTTCATGGAAACTCGTCCCGTTTCCTTTTGCAGGCAAGATAGCTATGGCAACGGCTATGATTGTGCTGATGTTGCTGGTTCCCGTGTGCATGCTTCCCGGCACGCTCGACAAATTGCCGCTCAACATTGCCGCCACAGTCTACAAAACGAGCCTTTCGTGGATTTTCATAATGATTTATCTGCTCATCGTCTTCGTGATAGTCGACATTCTCGGCGCGTTCCACCTTGTGGCGCCGTCGCTGCGCGAGAACAGCCTCACGGGAACGCTTGTGCTCACGGCTACGATGCTCATAGTGTTTGTGGCAGGCAATATAAACTACCACCACAAGCACCGCGAGGAGATTAACATCAATTCGGAGAAACCCGTTGCCGCGCCCGTGAAAATAGTGATGCTTAGCGATATACATTTGGGCTATCATATTCGCCGCGCGGAGCTTTCGCGTTGGGTTGACATGGTAAATGGCGAAAACCCCGACCTTGTTCTTATTGCCGGGGACGTGATAGACCGCAGCATTGAGCCGCTGCTTGCCGACGACGATGCGGCAGAGTTAAAACGCATCAAGGCTCCCGTGTTTTCATGCCCCGGAAACCACGAATACTATGCCGGCATCGAAAATTCAAAGCGTTTCTACGGCCTTGCAGGTATAACAATGCTTCGCGATACGGCCGTTACCGTGAAAGGGATAAACGTTATCGGGCGGGACGACCGCACCAACATGCGCCGCAAGAGGCTCGGAGAACTTATGAAACTGGTTGATGCAAAAAATTTCACCGTTCTGCTCGACCACCAACCCTTTAATCTCGACGAGGCAAGGCAAAACGGCGTGGATTTCGAGCTTTGCGGACATACTCACTACGGGCAAGTTTGGCCTGTGTCGTGGATTACCGACGCGATGTACGAGGACGCTTACGGGGCATTGCAGAAGGGAAACACACGATACTATGTAAGTTCGGGCATAGGCATTTGGGGCGGAAAATTCCGCATCGGCACACGCTCCGAATACGTTGTGATGACAATAAAATAGCTTGTCAAACTGACCCTTTCGCACCCCGAAAAAACTACACGGCATCTCGCAAAAACTCCGCCGCATCTAATTTGAATTAGATGCGGCGGAATTTAAATTTGGTGGCCCGGAGTTTTTAACGAAATGCCTTGCCGTTTTTGCGACATCTTCCGCTGTTTTTACAAAGAGCCTAACTTGCTGTACAGCAAAGCATTTCATTGAAACAAAAAAAGCCCCGGCGCGTTTGCACCGGGACTTCCGTTATATTTCGCCCAATGGCGTTTTTCCTTCTTAGAGGTTGGGGTTGATTTCGCTCCACTTCTCCACTGGAGGAAGCGCTCCCATTGCGATAACCTGGTCGCGCATGCTCTGGAGATGCTCGTAGCTTGCGTCGAGAGTGGCAATCTCTTCTGCAGTACCGATTACCGGTTTTGTGTAAACGCCGTCAGAAGTGATGCGCGAGGGCATAGCCATCATTACATGGTTGTAGCGTGCAGTGTCGGCGTATGTCCCTGCGGGGTAGTTGAACTCCTCACCGCCCATAGCGCCTTCGATCATTTTCACAGCCAAGTATGACGGGCTCTGGAACGAGCTGCGACGACGGAGCTCAATGATCTTTGCACCGCCCTGCGTTACGTCAATCTGCATCTGCTTCCATTCTTCTTCGCTGAGGCCCTTGCCGTTTACGGTAGCCTTGCCAGCGATTACGTCGAGCAACTTCACGCCGTCGACAGTGGTAGGCGATGCAAATACAGCCATCTTCTCGCCGTGTCCGCCGTAGGTGTAAGCATTTTTTACCACAGATTGGCTCACGCCGAAGTGCTTTGCGAGAGCGCCTTTGAGACGTGTGGAGTCAAGAGCTGCGAGGGTGGCAACCTGATTAGGCTTCAAACCGCTGTGAACAAGGGTTACAAGGCCTGTGATGTCGGCAGGGTTGAAAATTACAACCACGAATTTTGCATCGGGGCAGTATTTCTTGATGTTTTCGCCGAGTTCCTGTGCAGCCTTGGAGTTACCAGCGAGCAAATCCTCGCGTGTCATTCCTTCCTTGCGGGGAGCACCGCCCGACGAGATGATGTATTTGGCATCCGTGAACGCTTCTTTTGCATCTGTTGTGGCTACGATATTTGCATCGTCGAAACCACTTTGACGCATTTCCTCAGCTACGCCTTCTGCCGAGAACACATCGTAGAGACAGATATTGGGCGTAAGTTTCAGCATAAGGGCTGTCTGTGTCATGTTAGAGCCTATCATTCCGGCTGCGCCGACAATGGTAAGTTTTTCGTTTGTTACGTATTCCATTTTTTTATGTTTTAAAATAGTTTGTTCCGTTGTAGTTTTTTTGACCTATGCAAAAATAACAATTTTATCGGTTTACGCACGCTGTGCGAGCGGTTTAATGATTAAACTTTCTAAAAGAAAATGCACATTTTGCCGTATTGTGCCAAATGCGCGGGACGTTTTTGCGTTTCGATATCCAAACGTTGCATTCTTAGCGCAATATGTGCTTGGGAAATGCGTCGTTTTTCATCGCAGAGTCATTCCCGTTCGGCGCGTATCAGGGCGAGCAAATGCTCCACGGCTTCTTCTTCGGGAATGTTGCGCTCCACGCATTCTTTCCTGCGATACAGGCTAATCTTGCCGCGTCCTGCTCCTACGTATCCGTAATCTGCGTCGGCCATTTCGCCCGGTCCGTTCACTATGCAGCCCATGATTGCGATTTTCAAGCCTTTCATTCCCTGCGTTGCGGCTTTCACGCGTGCTATTGTCTCTTGCAGATTATATAATGTGCGTCCGCAGCCGGGGCAGCTTATATATTCGGTTTTCGTGATGCGTTGCCGTGCCGCCTGGAGTATGGAAAATTCGGTTGAAAGCACGTCTTGCGCGGAAATTTGTCCGTTCCTGCCCTCATGATTCGGGTAGACGCAAATTCCATCTATGAGGCGGTCGAAAATAAGATTGCTCAAATCGGCGGCAGTGGCTATCTCGAAATCCTCTTTCTTGTCGGCGCCGAAATCGTATGCCTTGCAAAACACCACAGGGTTCTTCACGCCGGCACGGGTAAGGGTATGGATTATCGCGCGTGCCTCGCCGAGCGAATTGCGTGAGTCGCTGCGTATGACAAGTACCGCATTGGGCGTCTGGCGCAGGCTTTCCAAGATTTCATCGTTGAAGAAAAACGGAACAACGGCCACGAATTTCAAAGGAGCTTGGGTCTTGGGCAATTGTTTCAGGCTTTCGGTGGTATAGAGTGGGAACACGTTGGCGCGTCCGTCGTAGTTAGGCGCGTCAACAATGTAGTTCATCGTGGGGTCGTAGGACTTTGTGGGTTCGAAACCGCCGATGTAAACAAAGTCGGGGCGATTGTCGATTGTGTAACTGCCCGGAGCGCAGTTTACGCCTATTACCACGGGCACGTTGTCGCCTCCGATATTTCCTATGGCAGTTGTCTTTCGCCGCTCAGGGTATATATAATTGAAACTGTCGGGCACGCGTCCGCTTATGTGCTTTTTGCCGCGCCGGTAGAGTATATGCCGTACGAGTTTGCGGGCAACTGGTATTTCCCGCTCGGGTTCTTCGGAAAGCGAAACACGTATGGTGTCGCCCATTCCGTCGTTTAGAAGAGCGCCTATTCCCAATGCGCTTTTTATTCGTCCGTCTTCGCCTTCTCCGGCCTCGGTTACGCCGAGGTGTAGAGGGAACTGCATGCTTTCTTCGTCCATTGTCTTTACAAGCAGACGCACCGACTGTACCATTACAACGGGATTGCTTGCTTTTATAGAGACTACAACGTCGAGGAAGTTGTTTTTCACGCAAATTCTAAGGAACTCCATGCAACTTTCCACGATTCCCGCGGGTGTGTCGCCGTATCTGCTCATTATTCGGTCGGACAAAGATCCGTGGTTGACGCCTATCCGCAACGCGGTGCAGTGTTCTCGGCAAATTTCGAGCAGTTGTGTGAACCGCTGTTCGAGTTTTTGCAGTTCCTCCGCGTACTCTTCGTCGGTATAATCTATGTGCTTGAACACACGGGCCGGGTCAACGTAGTTGCCGGGGTTGATTCTCACGGCTTCCACAACCTTTGCCGCTGCATCGGCAACGGCTGGATTGAAGTGCACGTCAGCCACGAGCGGAGTTTTGATGCGTATCGTGCGCAGGGTGTCGTGTATTTTCGCAAGGCTTTCCACTTCCCGTGTTCCCTGCGTGGTAAGTCGCACGTAGTCTGCGCCTGCGTGAACGATGCGCGCCGCTTGTTTAACGCTTTCCGCCACGTCGTTGGTTGAAGTGGTGTTCATGCTTTGCAGACGCACGGGGTTGTTGCTTCCCAGAGGTGTGCGGCCCACATGCACGTTATAGGTTGTGCGGCGGTGATAGTTAAACAAATCTGCGGTCATGCTCTTGTGGTTTTATTTTCCTCCGGCATAGAGCACCGGGTTGGTGTCCTTGTCGTTGTACATCTTCATCTGCTTGTAAACTTTCATGAACTTGCGTCCGGCTTCTATGTCGTCGAGCAGCGTGTCTATGGCAGAGGAAAGGTCTTGTTGCTGTTCGAGCAAAACGTTCAGCTTCTGCTGGCAACGCTCGCGGTGGTCGTCCGACGCATCTTTGCGCTCAGCCTCAATACGCATGTGATAAATTTTCAGCGCAAGTATTGCCAGGCGGTCGATAGCCCATGCAGGACTTTCGGTGTTGATTGTTGCGCCTTCGAGAGGCTTTACATTTTGATACTTCATCAGGAAATAGCTGTCTATACGCTCCACAAGGTCGGTGCGTGCCTGATTGCTGCGGTCTATTCTGCGCTTGATTTCGAGAGCCTTCTCGGGTTTGATTTTCGGGTCGCGGATAATGTCTTCCAAATGCCATTGCACGGTGTCGATCCATTCCTTGGTGTAGAGTTCATATTGTATTTCGCCCTCGGGATATGGGTTGCGCATTGCAGTGTCAACGTTGTCGGATTGATGGTAGTCTGTTATCGCCTGACGGAAAACCTGTCGGCAGATTTCGGTGAAAGTCATTAGGTTAAGTATTTATTGTTATAACTCATAGCAAAAGTAATATATTTCCAACGAAATAAGCCCCCGTAAAGGTAAAAACAATGTCAAATTTCCTTTTTATTGTATATCGTGGACTTGTTTTGCCTGTTGCGGAAACCTGTTTCCGTCGCCCGGAAAACGGTGTGCGGATATGCTTTTTCTGATGTCTGATATTATTTAAATAATGTCTGACATCGTTTGAATAATGTCAGACATTGTTTTTGCGAGATGCTTTATTGTATTTCCAACCCCATATTGCGCACCATTTCCTTTACTATATTGACTTTTACGGTTGAGGCTTCTTCCTTATCATATATGAGCAGGAATATTACATTCCCCTCAAGTTGTTGCGTGAGAACGTTGAAGGTGATTACACGTGCGCCGCCGGATTTTCCCTTGCCTTTCGACTTGATGGCCATACGTATTTTGCGTATGTTCTTTGTGATTTCGTCTCCTTGCAACGGGTTTTCCTTTATGCTTTCCAGGAATTCCTTGTAATCTTGTTTGAAACTCGGATATTTCTTGGCGAGGCGCTTTGCTTCTTTTGCAAAGTCGGTAGAAACCGAAACGGTGATATTACAACTCATCGAGCAGTTTGTCGGCTGATAACAGAGTGTGTTTGCCTGCCATTGCTTCCTTCACTTCGGTCAAGGCATTTTTGAGTTCCTTGATCAGGTCTCGTGGGGCATCAATGGTGTCTTTTTCTGTTTCGGGATAGATACGGAAACAGCCGCTACGCGATTTGAGTACAACGTGTTCGCCCGACTTTGCCATGTTCAGGTATTTAGTCTGATTGGTGCGGAAATCTCTCGTGCTAACTATTACCATGGTTAATATTCTTACTGTTATGTGGCAAAGATAAACAATTTATTTTGTATTTGGTAGCCAACTGCGGATTTTTGGTTACCAAACTGGATTTTTGATATCTAGTTTGTTTTATTCAGATATAGTTTGATTTTCAATTGTTTCCGTCGCCAGAAAAACGGTGTGCGGATATGCTTTTACGAGGTCAGACCTAATTTAAATTCCGCCGCATCTAATTTAAATTAGATGCGGCGGAATTTTTGCGAGATGCCGTGTAGTTTTTTTCAGTGGAAATACGGCTGTTTTTATTGCCTTGTCAGTTGCGCGGAATCTTGAATTTCATTTGATGAGTTCCGGCTTTGAGTTCCGTGCCTCCGTCGATGTTGTTGCTCCATGGGGTGTAGAGCGTGGCTGTGGCGTTGGCGGGAATTACAGCCGTGTAGGTGAGTACGTTGCGGCGCTTGTTCCATTCCCATTTCGAGACTACTTCGCCGTAGGGAGTGTTGTGGCGCGCCTCGAAACTGCCGAGTTTTTCAATGAAATTGGGGCGGAGAATAATATGTTTGAAGCCGGGCGCATTTTCGTCGGGATAGATTCCGCCGAGCCCTTTGTAGGGCCACGCTCCTATCTCGCCAAACATTATATGATTGTCTGAAATGTCGCGCGTGGCTTTCAAGTCCCAGTTTTCGAGCAGCGAGGTTGCGCCGTTTACTATCCACCAGCCCCAGGAGGGGTAGGTGTCTTGCACAGCTACGTCGTAGGCCACCTCAGGATAGCCGTTTTCGCTCAGAGCATTGAGAAGGGCTTTCGCTCCAAGCACTCCGCAGTCGATATGATTGTTTGCAGCTATCACTTTGTCGGCCAAAACTTTTGCTGCCTGCGTTCTCATTTCTTCGGGAACCACACCCCACATCAACGGCATGCTTTGTTCGGTTTGCGAGCCCGAAGCATATTCGCCCGTCTTGCGGTTGAGGAATTTTTTGTTTATGGCATCGCGTATCTGCCCTGCGAGCTTGGAATAATATTCGTGGTCTGCCGTTTTTCCAAACAGTTTCGCGGCTTTCGCAAGTATGGTGGCGTCGACATAGAAATAGATTGACGACGAAAGTTCTTTGTCGGAGCGTGTTTTTACGGGCACCCAGTCGCCGCGGCCCCAGGACGAAAGATGCGAAGGACTGTTGCGGTCTACATAATCCACGTACCGTTTTATATTGTCGTAGCAATCGCGCAGCGGACGTTCGTCGCCGTAGAAAAGGTAAAGGTTCCAGGGAATAATTGCTATGGTGCTGGTCCAGTCGAGTCCGTTGTCGGTGCCATAGCCCCAGCCGTCGGTAGGAATTATGTCGGGCAAAACGCCGTTTGGTTGCTGCTCGTCGCGATGGTCTGCGAGCCATTTTTCATAAACCGTGAAGCCGTCGTAATTGTAAAGCCCCGTTTCTATCGCAAGATGCCCGTCGCCCGTCCAGCCGTTCTTCTCGCGTTGCGGACAATCGGTGGGGTAGCCCATTAGATTGGAGATATATGCTTGGCGGGTGGCTTCAACAATTTTGTCAAGCAAGGCGTTCGAAGATTTAATGCTTCCCGCCGAGGCTACGTCGCTGTGAGTGAAATGTGCAACCAAGCTATTTTGATCGAGGTCTATCGGGCGCGACGCGGAAACCTGTACGTAGCGGAATCCCTTGTAGCTGAACGATGCGGTAAAGCTATCCTCGCCGCCGCTAAGCGTTAGAATATCGGTTTGGAACGGTTCGGTTTGTTTGTCGCCGCGATAATAAACGTCTATGTTGCTTAGATCGAGCGTGCCGTCGGGATGCAGGCGTTCTCCATGCGCCACTCTTACTTCGGTGCCGCTTGCGCCGCGAAGTTTCACGGTTGTTACGCCCGCCATGTTCTTTCCAAAATCAAAAAGATACGTGGAATCGTTGATTTTCTTCATTGATTTTGCCGCGATGTCTTCAATGAAACGAATAGGCTGCATTGCCTGCGCGCTCACAACGGGTGCAGGAGCTTGCCGGAGCCTTACGCCGCCCCATTGGTCGTCTTTGAATTGCGGGGTGTCCCAGTCTTTCAAGCTTACACGGAAGTCAAAATGTTCGCCCGTATATATATTATTGTATATAAGCGGTACGGCCGTGGTGTAACGCCAGCTCAGGTCGGTGGGAACGGTTTCGGTGGTGCCGTCGTCGTAGGTGATGCGAATGTCCATGCACACCGTGGGGCGCTGACGCCATGGCGCGCGTTCGAAGTCCCACACAGCAATTGCCTGGTGGTTATACCAGCCGTTTCCGAGCACTACTCCGGCGGCGTTGATGCCGTCGTGGAGCAGGGATGTGATATCAAATGTAACGTATTTGCACCGGCGGTCGTAACGGGTGTACACAGGGTCGAGAAAATGATTGCCCACGCGTTTACCATTTATGGAAAGCACAAAAAGTCCGCCTGCCGAAATATACGCGCGTGCCTTTGCCACTTTTTTGCCCACCATGAAAGTCTTGCGCAGATAGGGAGCAGGTCTCACGTTGCAGTCAATGGCATCGGAAATCCACGACCCCTGCCAGTTTTTCTCGTTCATCATTCCGGTTTCAAACGTTGCCACGGGGGAGTAGTGGCTCTTGCCGTCGTTGTCAACCGATGTGATGCGCCAGTAATAGGTTGTGAACGGTTGCAGCTCCTTTCCAGCGTAAACGGCGCTTTGCGCTGCCGATTCCACAGCGCCCGTGCTCCACATGTTGCCCGTTCCCGAAGCCACTTCAAGGCTGTCGGTGCCTACGCAGAGCGTGAATTGTTTTTGCGATGTGCCCGAAGTTTGCCACGAAAAGCGCGGCGAGGCGTTGTCGATGCCGAGCGGAGAAACCAGGTGGTCGGTTTCGGGATTTACTACCTGCGCTGTTCCAGCAAGGGCTACCAAACAGAATGTTATGGACGAGAGTATATTTTTCATGATAATCCTTTATATACACAAAATATTGCACGCTGCCGGAACAGAAGCCCGCCCGGTAGCGAAAAACTTTGTAAAACTACTGATTATATGCGACACAGACAAACTTTTGCCGCATTTTATGTCTCCCTTTTGCCTTGGGCTGAAAACGATGTCGCATCTCGCGAAAACTCCGGGCCATGAAATTTAAATTAGATGCGGCGGAATTTAAATTAGATGCGGCGGAGTTTTTCTTAGATGCCGACTTGTTTTTTCG
>CAVFYC010000011.1:0-41987 GCA_963626585.1 Christensenellaceae bacterium Phil1
CTTTCGTCTAGCGGCTAGGACACATGCCTCTCACGCATGGAACACGGGTTCGATTCCCGTAGGCGCTACTTCCTAAGATTTTTTCGGACATAAAAGCAACGGCATATATTTATATGCTTTCTATGTCTCACTCTTTTTGGGTAAATTGGTCTTGCAAAAGGTTTTTGTCGCAGAAAAATGCGTTTGGCTACAAGGCTAATAATTATATTTGCAATTACAATTATCGCAAATTCATGGAACGAACCGCAACATTGCTTCTAAATATTCTGAGAAACGAACTTTGGGGAAATGGAACGCAGCCTGGCAAAATTTCCTCAAAAGACTATCATGCCATAATGAACATGGCTATGAAACAAACCGTTGCTGGTATGGTGGCACACGCTGTTTCTTCCAACAAAATCAATGTAGAACTTACTCCGTCTGATGCTGCAAAAACTTTGATGGTGGAGCAGCAAATCAAGAAGCAGAACGAACAAATCAACAGGGAACTTGGAGCCCTTGCCGACCTATTTGAGACAAACGGCATCAGTTATCTTGTTTTCAAAGGTCAGACAATAGCAGCCCGATACCCTACCCCGTGGGCGCGCACATCAGGAGACATCGATTTTTATGTGCCGCAGAAAGATTTTGACAAGGCTCTTGGTTTGCTCAAAACCCAATGGAAAATTGATGCCGACCAAGGACAGTCGCACCATCACATAGAATTTGAGCACAACGACGTAGTTTTTGAAATGCACTACGAGATATTGAAATTTTTCAGTCCGACACGACAAAAAATATTCGACGAGATGGTCGACAGATCACAGACGGAATACGTGGAAATCGACGGACGAAAAATTCCTACGCTCGACCAAATCACAAATATAATTTATACATTCGGACATTTGTGGTATCATTTGTTGGAGATAGGCGTTGGAATGCGGCAACTTTGCGACCTCGCCGTACTTATATCCGACGCATTCTGCCCCGACGACGAAGATTATACCCACAAGGCCCTGAGATTAAAAAAACAACTCGAACAATTGGGATATTGCAAAGCATTTTGCGCAATTGAAAACGTATTGACCGAGCATTTCGGGCTGAAACACTCCCCTATTCCCAACACATTGAGCCGAAGATATTCCGCATCGTTGCTCGAACGTACGATACGCTATGGAAATTTCGGCAAATACGGACGCAAAGGAAGCCGCGCGGAATTCAAATTCTATATCTCGTTGACATTCGAAAGGATTTTTACGTTCTTAAAATTCTATCCGCTCGACCGAAAAGAGATACGCGCACGAATGTTTAAGGAAATCCCTGAAAAGATACTGCTTTTCGGAAAACGGTAACCGAAATCAGCAGAATAATATTTATTTGTACACAGAAGTCCTTGGTTTTAATACAAAATCAAGGACTTCTTCTTTACATTTGAAATTTTATTGTCCAAAAATTTGCTCTTTCAAAGCAAACCACATATATTTGCTTCGTAGTATAAACTCAAATACAAAAAATCCATGAAGACTGAGCAAATATTATCAGCATTACAGGCAAAACACCCGGGCGAGAAAGAATACTTGCAGGCGGTGAAAGAGGTGTTGCTCTCGATAGAGGACGTATATAACCAGCACCCGGAATTCGAAAAAGCAAAGATAATCGAACGACTTGTGGAACCCGACCGTATTTTCACGTTCAGAGTGCCATGGATAGACGACAAAGGCGAAGTGCAAGTAAACCTCGGCTATCGTGTGCAGTTCAACAACGCAATTGGTCCGTATAAAGGCGGACTTAGGTTTCACCCGTCGGTAAACTTGTCTATTCTGAAATTTCTCGGGTTTGAGCAAACGTTCAAGAATGCGCTCACCACTCTGCCGATGGGCGGCGGAAAAGGCGGCAGCGACTTTGCGCCACGCGGGAAAAGCGATGCCGAGATAATGAGGTTCTGCCAAGCATTTATGCTTGAGCTTTGGAAATACATTGGCCCCGACATGGACGTTCCGGCAGGCGATATTGGTGTAGGCGCAAGGGAGGTGGGCTATCTTTACGGCATGTATAAGAAACTCACTCACGAACATACGGGAAGCATAACGGGAAAAGGCATGGATTTCGGCGGTTCTATTCTTCGCCCCGAGGCAACCGGTTACGGCGCGCTCTATTTTGTGAGACAAATGATGCAAGAACATGGCATTGACATCGCAGGAAAAACTGTCGCTATCTCAGGATTTGGCAACGTGGCCTGGGGCGCTGCAAAAAAAGCGGTAGAACTGGGAGCCAAGGTGGTTACTCTTTCAGGCCCCGATGGTTATGTTTACGATCCCGAGGGTGTTTGCGACGAAAAACTCGGATATATGCTCGAACTTAGGGCGAGCGGAAACGATGTGGTGGCTCCGTATGCCGACGAATTCCCCGAAGCGATGTTCTATCCCGGCCGAAAACCATGGGAACAAAAGGTGGATATTGCCCTATGTTGCGCTACGCAAAACGAACTTGACGAGGAAGATGCACAAAGACTCATTGACAACCAAACGATGTGCGTTGCCGAAGTTTCAAATATGGGCTGTACCGAAAAAGCCTCGGAACTTTTTGTAAACAACAAGATGTTGTTTGCGCCGGGCAAAGCCGTAAATTCGGGCGGTGTAGCAACTTCGGGACTCGAAATGACCCAGAATGCAGAGCACATCTCATGGACAGCTGACGAAGTTGACAAAAAATTACACAACATAATGTCTGCCGTTCACGAACAATGCGTAAAATACGGCCGCACCCAAGACGGATATGTTGACTACGTTCGCGGAGCAAACATAGCCGGATTTATGAAAGTTGCCAAGGCCATGATGGCACAAGGCATTATATAATATTGCGTTTTAGTTTGACATTATAGGAAACGTTAGAGGTTTCCGACCTTTGATTCGCCTTTGTCTTGCGTAAAAGTAAGGCAAAGGCGGTTCTTTTTCCCCTATCGTAAAAGCCTTATTATATATAGAAAAAACTACAAGGCATCTCGCAAAAACTCCGGGCCACCAAATTTAAATTAGATGCGTCGGAATTTAAATTACATGGCCCGGAATTTTCAACAATATCAGACATCGTTTTTGCGGCAAACATTACCGCAGTAAAACCAACCTATATCCTATTTTTTTCGCGTCATATCCCTACCCCGATTCAAACTTTGCAGTTCTTAAATCCTTATGAAATATGCAAAGCAAACCTCTAAAAACGCATCAGAATGTAAAAAAACGATGAAACATTAGGCGGTTAAAATAAAAATCGCTTAATTTGTAATTTATAATCCATTTATGTCAGTAAAGAAATGACACCAAACGAAATGACACCCTCTCAAGAAGAGCTCAACATCAATGAGCCTATTAATCAAGAAGCACAACAGGAAGAAACTACCCAAGCGTGCGAAACTACTAATGCCGTAGAATCTGAAGGAGAACCCGAGGCAGAGGACAAAGTTCTCATTGCCCCCGAAACGAAACAGGCTGTAATCGAAAGATTGCAGGAACTGTCTCATTCCGACAACACTCCCGAACGCGAAGAAATCGACTTTCTGAAAAAAATATACTATCGTCTGCGCCACGAGGAAGTAGCTGCGCAACACGAGAAATTCATCAATGCCGGAGGAACTGAGGAAGAGTTTGAACCATTCCCCGATGCAGACGAAGAAAAGTTCAAGGCAGAACTTTCACTCGTGAAGGAAAAACGTGCAAAACAACACGAAATTCAAGAAAAACAGAAACAGGACAACCTGAAACGCAAACAGGAAATACTTGAACAGATAAAAGCGTTCTCCGGCTCGCCCGAAGATGCAAACAAAAACTACGACGCTTTCCGCAAACTCCAAGCCGAGTGGAAAGAAACCAATCCCGTGCCCGCCGAGAACTCTACGGAACTTTGGAAGAACTATCAGTATCTCGTGGAGAACTTCTATGATATGCTTAAACTCAACAATGAGTTCCGCGAATACGATTTCAAGAAAAACCTTGAGGCAAAAACGCGTCTCTGCGAGGCTGCCGAAAAACTCGAAGACTTTGCCGATCCCGTTTCCGCCTTTCATCAGTTGCAAAAGCTCCACCAGGAATTCCGCGAGATCGGTCCGGTTTCAAAAGATTTGCGCGAAGAAATTTGGAATCGCTTCAAGGCGGCGTCCGTTATAGTAAACAAGCGTCATCAAGCATACTTTGAAAATCAAAAAGCAAAGGAGAACGAAAATCTTGAAAAGAAGACCGCGCTTTGCGAGAAGGTAGAAGCAATGGATTTGAGCAATCTCAAAACTTTCAACGACTGGGATAAAACAACTCAGGAGATTATTGCTTTGCAAGCCGAGTGGAAGACGATAGGTTTTACGCCGCGAAGTGTAAACACCAAGATATTCGAGCGTTTCCGCCAGGCATGCGATAATTTCTTCAAGCAGAAATCCGACTATTTCAAGCAACTAAAAGCATCTCTCAACGAGAATTATGCAAAGAAGATCGCACTTTGCGAAAAGGCCGAGGCTTTGAAAGACAGCACCGACTGGAATTCCACATTCTCCAAGCTTAATAATTTGATGGACGAGTGGAAGTCTATCGGCTCCGTGCCCAACAAAGTGTCCGACAGCATATGGAAACGCTTCAACGAGGCCCGCAACGCATTCTTTGACGCACGCCGAAAAGCTACGTCCTCACAACGCGAAAGCGAGAAGCAGAATCTGGAAGAAAAACTCAAGATAATAGAACAACTCAAAGCCATCACAGCCGAAGCAAAAGAGGAAGGCGTGAAAAAAGTACAGGAACTGATGGCTGCTTGGCAGAACATCGGACACGTTCCGTTCAAGGTAAAAGAGAAAATATACAAGGAATATCGCGAACAAACCGACAGACTTTACAAGGAGTTGGGTATGGGACGCGCGGCACGCCGTATGGAAAATATCAAAGCGCGCGCCACAGCTGCAATATCCCGTGGCGGAGATGCGATGTACCGCGAACGCGAACGCTTGTTCCAGTTGTTTGAGGCTAAACGCAATGAAATTCAAACGTACGAGAACAATCTTGGTTTCTTGAGTGTTTCTTCGAAAAAAGGCAGCGGTTTTGTAAACGATATCAAGAACCGTATTGCAAATTTGAAGGAAGAACTCGACGGCATTCGCAAATCTATTGAAGATATCGACAGTAAGGCGAACGCTGCAAACGAAGAGGAAAACGCTGATTCCAATTCGCAGGAAAACAAAGACTGATTTTATTTTCTGACAATACACAGGCAATCGAAACTTATATGGTTTCGGTTGCCTTTTAACTTCAATAATCCCAACTTTTCCCCACATGAATTTTTGCAAATCATTTCCCGCAATAAAAATATCGGGGCTTTTTGCGGCAATGGCGCTTATGCTTTTGCTCGCATCGTGTGAAAACAAAACGTTGACCCCGCGCACCGCAAAGAAAGCGCTTGAAAAAGAAACTGCATTCCGCGACAGCAGTCAGGTGATAGGTTTCAACATCGGATATTACGAGGTAGATTCCATTGCCCGCAAGAAACTCGAATCGCTTTCAAAGGCTGGAGTAATCAATTGCAAGATAAGCGAAATCACAGAGCATCACCGTTTTGAGAGATACACTTGGTGGGAAGGCACAAAGGTTTTCTTCAAAGATGTGAAGCACTATTTTGCCGAGGTGTCGCTTAGCGAAGAGGGCAAGAAGTATATCGTGGCAAATCCTCCCGTCAGACCACTGGGCGAAGACGATATCCCGGAATACGACTACCACAATATGACCGACACATTGTATATCGATTCGGGCGCGGGGGAAACAGCAGCCGATTCGGCCGAAGTTGTTCCTGCGGAATCGGAGGAAAATGCAACCGTTGCCGGTAATGATGATTACAGCAAGGCTTTGAAAAAGGTGAAATATACCACGGTGAACGTTTTGACTGGCTTCTACAAAATAGAAAAAGTGCTTGACGTTTATTGCCCTGAGACTTACAAAAGGGCGGGAATAGGCAAATGCAATTTTGTATGCGTGTTCAGCGGAATTACGCCGTTTGGCGCAGAATTCACATCTCACAAGAACGGCGAGCGCACGCTTGGAAATGCCGATTTCATAAGGTATGAAGACAAAGGCTGGCGCGTTGACATCTACAACACCAATAGCGGAGGATTTGCTCCCTCAGCTATGCCGGCTACAAGCATATAAAAAGATTGCAATACTTCTTTTCCGATAACACAAAGCCCTCTGCGCATTGATGCAAATGCTTTGGCAGAGGGCTTGTTTTTATGTTTTTTGAAGCATATGGCTTGTTGTAGAAAACAAGGTCGCATCTTGTAAAAATTCCGGGCCACCAAATTTAAATTCCGCCGCATCTAATTCAAATTAGATGCGGCGGAGTTTTTTGCTGCGTTTTGCGGATTTTATTTCAGTGCTATCGTAACCACGGATTTCGCCGGAAGATTTACTGTAAGTTCTTCATTTTTCATCTTATAGCCGTTGAAATTCTCCAGTTTTACAACGTCGGGATTCTCAAACGAGTTGTAGTCGGTAATCTTTGCCGAAGAAACTATTTGCCCTCCCGTAGCTTTTGGACTGTTCATACCCCTGATGTGGCAAGTTACCGCAACGTCGTTCTTTGGGTCGACATTGACGAGCGAAACGTGCACCACATTGTCCTTGTCTTTCGAAGCGGAAACGCTCACTTGGTCAAGATTCATATAATTATATGTATACTTTCCACATTTCAGGTCGGTGGGCAGAAGAGTTGCGTCCTGATGCACCTTATACATGTCGAAAATGTGATACGTGGGCGTCTTTATCATCTTTTCGTCTTTGGTGAGGAAAAGAGCCTGCAACACATTCACCATCTGGGCTATATTGGCCATGCGCACTCTGTCGGCGTGCTTATGAAAAACGTTCAGCGTCAGCCCTGCAAGTATAGCGTCGCGCATAGTGTTCTGCTGATACAAAAATCCTGGGTTTGTTCCCGGCTCACATTGGTACCAGGCTCCCCACTCGTCCACTACGAGCGCCGTATGTTTGTCGGGGTCGTATTTGTCCATGATGCTCGAATGTTTTGTAATGAGCTCGTCCATAAAGCAAGCGCGGTCGAGGGTACGTATATAGTCGCCTTCCGAAAAATCACGCGAAGGACCTTTTTTGTCCCAGCCGTTGGGATAGGAATAATGGTGGAGCGACACTCCCCAACGCATGCCGTTATGGGTTTGCCGCATAAGCACGTCCATCCAATTGTAGTCGTCCACATTGGGACCGCCGGCGATTTTCCGCAATTGGTTGCCGCTATAATTTCGGCAGAAAGTCTGGTATTGGCGATAGCGGTCGGCGTAACCTTCGGGCGTCATGTTTCCACCGCAGCCCCAGTTTTCGTTTCCCACTCCGAAGAATTTCACTTTCCACGGCTTGTCGCGCCCATTTTCCTTGCGCAGCTTTGTCATAGGACTCTCCCCGTCGAAAGTCATATACTCTATCCATTTGCTCATCTCCTCTACAGTTCCGCTGCCCACGTTTCCGCAGATATACGGCTCCGCTCCGAGCAATTCGCAAAGGTTGAGAAATTCGTTTGTGCCAAACGAATTGTCTTCAACAACGCCTCCCCAGTTGGTATTGACCATTTTGGGGCGGTCTTTCTTCGGACCTATTCCGTCGCGCCAGTGATATTCGTCGGCAAAGCAGCCTCCCGGCCAGCGCATATTGGGCACTCTGATTTGTTTGAGCGCATCTATAATGTCGTTTCTCACTCCGTTTGTGTTCGGAATCTTGGAGTCTTCTCCCACATATAGCCCGCCGTAAATGCAGTGTCCCAGGTGTTCCGTAAACTGTCCGTAGATGTGGCGGCTGATAGTGGTCTTGCCCAAATCGGCATTGATTACGATTTCCGCCTTGTTTTGTGCCAGTAGATTTTGGGCGCATGTCATCGCCGCCCCAAGCAAAATGGTTAGTAGAACTTTAGTTTTCATTGTTTTGAGGTTGGTTTTAGTTACTTCTGCAAATGTAATAAAATCTTTGCAAGGCATACCGTTTTTCACGACATGCGATATGCCAAAAACAATGTCAGACATTATTTGAACAAAATCAGACATTGTTTAAATTATGTCTGACATCGGAAAAACTATAATCCTACATGTTTTTTCACCCTCAGAAAACGCGTCTAAAAACCGCAATGTAGCGGGAAGCAAACCTCGTCTATAATTTTTTTTGTAGCGGTGCAAGAGTAAAAAAATAAAAAACAACATTGCAAATGTCAAAAACGGCGATTTTTGCAAGGTTTTTTATAAGTCGTTTACTTGAAATTCTTATATTTGCATACGAATATTACAATATAAAGAAAACAATAACGTAAAATTTCATGAAAACATTAAAATCAATATGTTTGTTCATGCTCTTTGGTCTGCTTTTCAACGCCTGTAGCGACAAGGTGGACGAAAGCAATCTGTATGTGTTTAACGGGCAAAGCGCCTACACATATCTTAAGTCTGTTGAAAATCTCACCAATTATGCCTACCTTTTAGACAGGGTGCAGATTAGTAAGAAATCCAATTCGCATTTTTCGGAATTGCTTTCGGCAAGAGGAAACTACACGGTTTTTGCCCCTTCAAACGAAGCCATACAGACATTCATTGACTCCGTTTACAGCACAAAAAACTTCGACATAACCCAAGTGGAAGACACCATAGCCGATTTTATTGTAAGAAACAGTATCGTCGACAACGGAGAGAGTGAAGCCTATCTCACAACCCAGTTCACCGAAGGCACATTGGGCGAATCGAATATGAACGACCGTTACCTGCAAGTGAATTTCAATTACGACAGCATTGCAGGAAAGGCAAATATCTATATAAACAACAAATCTAAAATCATATCAGAAGACAACGAAGTGTCGAACGGATATGTACATGTCCTCGACCGCGTGATCGACATGAGCGACTCGTCCCTACCCGACCTTATCAAGCAAACTCCAAACCTGAGAATATTTGCACGAATGCTCGATGCAACCGGCTGGGCTGACTCTTTGGTTCAATACATTGACCTTGTGTATGAATACGATCACCCCGAATATGGTTCTATCGACCCGGGAAATACTTCCGGTGGCGAAGTTGGTCCAAGCCCCGAGCACAGATATATAGGCTACACGGCATTTGTTGAACCCGACAGCGTATTTGAAAGCCAATGGGGCATTCCTGCTCCTGTTTTGGACGAGAACGGCAACGTTACCAACTATGCCGAAATCGACGCCAAGTTCATTGAAAAATGCAAGGAGGCATATCCCAATGCCAAGAGCGATGACCTTACAAGCCAAGACAATGCTGTGAACCAGTTCATCTCTTATCACTTGCTCCCCGAACGCATTACATGGAACAAACTCGTGGTACATCACAACGAGATGGGATATTCTTGGAAAAATCCTTCGGCATTGACCATCAATTGCTGGGAATATTATGAAACAATGGGCAAACCGCGCCGTTTGATTAAGCTCACGGAAGGAAAACAAACCGACGGTATCCGCATTAACCGCCACTCCACATACGACAATGCGTTCTTCGGCACATACGATGAGATAACGGTAGATCGCCCCGGCTCGTTGGTAACACAACTTAATGGCGGAAGTTCCACCAATGCCTTGAACGGTTTCTATTACCTCGTAGACGAAGTGCTTGTATACGATGAAGATGTTCCCGGAAAGGTTCTCAACGAACGTCTGCGCTTTGACTTCGCTGCTATATGCCCCGATCTTATGACAAACGGTATGCGTCAGGTGGAAGACGACCGCTGGAGATTTATTCCCTCGGGATATCTGTCAACTTTCTGGTACACCGATGACACCAAATGGCGTTATGTGCCATACCATACAGCGAGCCAACATAACATGCAAGGCGATGAAATAAATATCATCGGACAATACGATTTGACTTTCAAACTACCGCCCGTTCCTTTCGACGGAACTTGGGAACTTCGCATGTGTGCGCCGGAAATTCAGCACTTCGGTATGTTCCAGGTATATCTTGGCACCGATCGTTTGAATCCTACTCCTATCGGTCTCCCGCTTGATTTCCGTGTAGCCGCTTCTAATCCAAAAATCGGTTGGAAAGCCGATCCCCAAGATGGCGATTTGGACGAAATTCGTGAGATTGACAAAACAATGCGTGCGCACGGATACATGAAAAACAACAAGCACAACGGAATGCCAACAGGTGGCGGCGTTGTTACATCTTCCTTGCGTAGCGCAGAAGGCGACTATATCCGTTTGCGTAAAATTCTTTGGAGCGGAAACATGTCTGCCAACGAAACTTATTACATTAGAATAAAGTCTGTGCTCAACAACACACGTACATGCTGCATGCTCGACTACTTTGAAATGGTCCCGAAATCAGTTTACAACGGTTCGACTGGAGAAGATCCGTGGTAAAACACAAATTACATTCGGCATACAAAACAAACAGAGGGAAAGCAAAAAACTTTCTCTCTGTTTGTTTTTACCATTATTGGTGTAAATTATTCTCGTTTTTTGCTTTATTAATTGTAATTTTGCAGTAAATCAACATAGATACAGAAACGAACATCATGAATAGGATAATAGAGAAACAACAGTTTTCTACAAACGTATTCAAATTGGTTGTAGAAGCGCCACTAATCGCAAAATCAAGAAAAGCAGGGAACTTCGTAATAATCCGTGCCGACAAAAATAGCGAACGTATTCCACTGACAATCGCTCAAGCCGACAAACAAAAAGGAACTGTTACTTTGGTAATTCAGAAAGTGGGATATTCCACAACGAGAATCTGCGAAATGCAGCCGGGAGACTATCTGGAAGATGTTGTGGGGCCTTTGGGCAAGCCTACAGAAATCAAAAACTACGGAACAGTGGTTTGTGCAGGTGGTGGCGTGGGTACCGCTCCCCTACTTCCTATTGTCGAGGCTTTGAAAAAGGCTGGAAATAGAGTTATAACCGTGATTGCTGGACGCTCAAAGGACCTTATTATATTGGAAAAGGAAATGCAGGAATTTTCCGACGAGGTTATCGTAATGACAGACGACGGTTCTTATGGCGAAAAGGGTTTGGTTACCCAGGGAATTGAAAAAGTTATAAATCGAGAGCAAGTAGACAAATGCTTCGCAATTGGTCCTGCAATAATGATGAAGTTCGTTTGTCTGTTGACCAAGAAATACAATATTCCTACCGATGTTTCCCTAAACACAATAATGGTAGACGGAACAGGTATGTGTGGAGCGTGTCGCATAACGGTTGGTGGAAAAACCAAATTCGTTTGCGTCGACGGCCCGGAGTTTGACGGCCACGAAGTAGACTTTGACGAAATGTTGATGAGGCTCAAAGCTTACAAACCACAGGAAACCGAAGAATTGAAATCGCTTGAAATAACCGAAGAAGGCGATGACAGAAATTCTCAATGGCGTGTGGATTTGCGCAAATCGGTCAAGCCTAAGGAGCGTATGCAGATTCCGCGCGCTGAAATGCGGGAACTTCCTCCTGCATACAGAGCACATAGCCTTCGCGAAGAAGTTAATCAAGGCCTTACCAAAGAACAGGCGCAAAAAGAAGCCATGCGTTGTTTGGATTGCGCAAATCCGGGCTGCGTGAAAGGTTGCCCTGTGAGCATCGACATTCCTGGATTTATCAAGAACATAGAAACGGGAGATTTCTTGAAAGCTGCGCAAGTTTTGAAGCGTACTAGTTCATTGCCGGCGGTATGTGGTCGTGTCTGTCCCCAAGAAAAACAATGCGAATCCAACTGTATACATTTGAAAACCGGAGGAAAAGCTGTTGCTATCGGTTATCTTGAACGCTTTGCCGCAGACTATGAACGTGAAAGCGGACATGGAGAATTGCCCAAGTGTAAACCTGCAAACAATATAAAAGTTGCTACGGTTGGTTCAGGACCTTCTGCACTTTCTTTCGCAGGAGATATGGCCAAGAATGGCTACTCTGTAACAGTATTCGAGGCTTTGCATGAAATTGGCGGGGTATTGAAATATGGTATTCCCGAGTTTCGTTTGCCAAACAAGATTGTAGATGCAGAAATCGAGAACCTGCAAAAAATGGGAGTAACTTTCGTGAAAGACTGTATCGTAGGAAAAACAATAAGTGTGGAACAGCTCGAAGAAGAAGGCTTCAAGGCTATTTTTGTGGGCAGCGGCGCAGGACTACCTAGGTTTATGAACATTCCAGGTGAGAACTATATCAACATTCTCTCGTCAAACGAATATCTTACCCGCGTGAACCTTATGGACGCATCGTCTAAAGATTCGGCAACTCCTGTTCCTTTTGGAAAGAACGTTGTTGTTGTCGGCGGCGGAAACACTGCTATGGATTCTGTAAGGACTGCTTTGCGTCTTGGAGCGGAGAGTGCAACGATTGTTTACCGCCGTTCGGAAGCCGAGATGCCTGCCCGTAAAGAGGAGGTCAAACATGCGAAAGAAGAAGGTGTGAACTTTATGACTCTGCACAACCCTATCGAATATTTGGCTGATGAGGACGGAAAGGTAAAAGCCGTTAAATTACAAAAGATGGAGCTTGGCGAGCCTGACAGTTCCGGCCGCAGAAGACCTGTAGAGATTCCCGGCGCAATAGAAACGCTTCCCGCCGATTTGGTAGTTGTCAGCATCGGAGTGCGCCCCAATCCTATTATCCCGAACTCTGTTGGCGGATTGGAAATTAGCGACAAGGGCACTATCGTAACAAACGAAGAAATGCGTTCGGCACGCGAAGACGTATATGCCGGCGGAGATATCGTGCGCGGTGGGGCTACTGTGATTCTCGCAATGGGCGACGGAAGAAAAGCAGCCGAGGCAGCCGACAAAGCTATACAAGCAAAATGATTCCTCTTCAACTTTTATTTTCCGTAGTTCAGAATAATCCCCGTGCTGATGTGCTAAAAGCATTGGTTGATGGGTGTAAATGGATACAACTTCAGGTGAGCGATTCTCCAAAAAGGAAAGAAGAAATCCTCATAGAGGAATTGAAAAATATTTGCCACGCTCACGAGGCTACGCTTGTTGTAGAAGACAACATAGAACTGGTAAAAAAGTTGGAATTAGACGGCGTGCACCTTTGCCATGCCAATGTAGGCTTGGAGAGAAGAACTTTGGGAGAAGGATTCATTATTGGCGCAATGGCAGAGAACCTTTCCGAGATTATCGATGCCAAGAAGACGGGGGCTGATTACGTTACAGTAAAAATTGATAGGGACATCGTAAATGATTCAAACGCTATGCTGAAAACCTATGCCGATATCGTGAACGGTTTGCAGGAGCAAGACGTAAGAATCCCCGTAGTTGCTTGCGGCGAAATCAATGCAGCAAATCTTCAATCGTATGTCGATACCGGTATAAACGGCATTGCCATAAAGGCCGACTGTCTTGAAAGCGATATAGCCGAATTTCTTGCGGAATGCAAAAAATATTGACATTCTGAAATAGCCCAAAATATCAACCATATTATAAAAGAGAACAATGGTAAAGCATATAGTAATGTTTCGATTCGACGAAAAAACGCCCGCAGACGTTCGTCAAAAAGCAGCGGAGCAATTTCGTAGCGGTATATTGGCTTTGAAAAACATTATCCCTACGATTCGTGAAATCGAAGTCGGTTTCAATATCAATTCTGCCGAGCAATGGGATATTTGTCTTTACAGCAAATTTGACACATTGCAGGATGTGATTGAATACGGAAAGAATCCCGAGCATGTGAAAGTGGCTTCTGCATTGAAGCCATTGCTTTGCGGGAGAAGTTGTGTGGATTACGAAACCGCCGACTGACATTTGAAACCACTTTCCAGCCTCTTGACACATTCTATATAAGGCATCGGAAAGCGAAATACAATTATAAGAAACGGAGAATGCGAGATTTATCTTGTATTCTCCGTTTGTTTTTTATCCCCGAATATAGATAGAAAAAAGCATATCAGATATGCCATGAAACGACGTCTGATATCGTTTAAAACTCCGGGCCATGTAATTTAAATTCCGCCGCATCTCGTAAAAATTAGATGCGGCGGAGTTTTTACGACATCGGACCTCGTTTTTGATTACATCGGACTTCGTAAAAACGAGCTCAGTTAATATATAAAAATATCCCCGAAGCGTTTTGCTACGGGGATATTTTGTTGGTCATTTTATCAGTTGTCTGTTATTTCTTCAAGTTAGGCTCCTCGAGTTTGTAGCCATACTTTTTGTCGGCAATTCTTAGGCAGAACGCTATAACAAGCGACAACACTGCTATACCGGTAAACACGCACATCGGAATAGTGTAGTTGTAAAGATTGGTGGTTACTCCGTTTTCGGAAGTAGTTCCAATTATGCAATAAGTTTCGAGAATGTAGCCTATCAGCGCAGGCACGCCCCACAAACCGATGTTTTGAATGAAAAATATAAGCGCATAGGCTGTGCCAAGTTGCTTAACGGGGAAAATCTTAGCAACACTGGGCCACATTGCACTCGGAACAAGCGAAAAAGCAATGCCGAGAATTATCATCAGGGCTATTGCCACCCACGCCGAATGAATGAAAGGAAGAGCGTAAACAAAGTGTACGCATATCAACATGAGCGAACCGAGCATCATAATCGATGCTGCTTTGCCTTTGCGGTCAATCATTCCGCCAAATACCGGCGTAAGAATCAACGCACCGAGTGCCGGCAAACCGGCAAACATTCCCGCAATGTCTTCACTCACTCCATATTTGGTGATCATGAGCTCGGTAGCAAATTTCTGGAATGGGAACACGCAGGAATAAAACAAAACACAAAGCAAAGCTATAAGCCAAAAGCCTGGATTCTTTACAACGGCGAGCACATCCTTGAAAGAAAATTTGTCTTCGTCAGAACTTTCAACCGAAACCTTTACCTGGCTGTCCAACTTGCGGTCCATAAAACTGAAAGCAATGAACGAAACCATTCCGCCCAAAAGCAATACACCGCCAATCAGTAAAGGAGTATCGAGTTGGAACTTGCGCGCAATAGGAATAGCCAAAGCGTAAGCAACTTGGGAACCGATTCGCGCCAAAGCCACCTGCACACCCATTGCGAGGGCAAGCTCTTTGTCCTTGAACCATTTGGCGATAATCTTGCTCACAGTGATTCCGGCCACTTCGGCACCTACGCCAAACACTGAGTAACCTGCCGAAGCCATGAACACATCAAGTTTGTATCCCAAGAACATCTCGGTAGTTCCACCATAGGTTGTAATTGCAGCATATTCCGCAGCAGTTCCACCAACCATGAGAATGGTTGCAAGAATTCCGGTGAAACGAATGCCAAACTTGTCGAGAATAAGTCCACCCCAAATGAGCATGAGCAGGAATACATTAAGAAAACTGTATGCTCCCGTAAACATGCCGAATTCTCCGCTTGTCCAATGCAATTCGCCCTCAAGCATTCCTTTCAAAGGCGCCATCACATCGTTTACATAGTATGCCGCCATCATCGTGAACGCCACGATGAAAAGCGCTGACCATCTGGCAGCGGCAGAGTCGTTGAGATGTTTTGTTGTTTTGGTTATTATACTCATATCAATGATTTTTATTTCTTGAGCCATTTATCAAGCCAACGGAAGAACGTACGTTGCCACATAATTCCGTTTTGCGGTTTCAAAACCCAATGGTTCTCGTCGGGGAACAAAAGCAACTGTGCGGGAATTCCACGCAGACGTGCTGCATTGAACGCCGACTCGGCTTGGGTATATTCTATACGGAAATCACGCTGGCCATGAATGCACAAAATAGGAGTGTCCCATTTGTCAACAGAAAGGTGGGGAGAATCAGAGAATACTTTCTGCAATTTGCCATCGGGCTTAACCCATGGCGCAGTGCCCATATCCCAATTTGCAAACCACATTTCTTCGGTTTCTACATACTGCTGTTGCGTATTGAATATGCCATCGTGGGCAATGAAACACTTGAAACGTTTGTCGTGATGCCCGGCAAGCCAATAAACACTATAACCGCCGAAACTTGCGCCCACACAACCGAGACGATCCTTGTCAACATAGCTTTCTTTGGCTATATCATCAATTGCAGAAAGGTAGTCCTGCATGCAAAGTCCTGTGTAATCGCCCGAAATTTCCTCAAGCCATTCCGTGCCAAAGCCCGGAAGACCGCGACGGTTGGGCGCAATAATAATATAGTCGTTTGCTGCCATTATTTGGAAGTTCCAACGGTAGCTCCAGAACTGACTTACGGGAGATTGTGGGCCGCCCTCGCAGAAAAGAAGTACGGGATATTTTTTGTTAGCATCGAAATGGGGCGGATAAATCACCCAACACAATTCTTTTTTCCCGTCAACAGTGTTCACCCAACGCTCTTCTACTTTACCGAAAGTTGTCTTGTCGTAAATATCTTTGTTTACAAACGTAAGTTGAGTGTTCTTTCCATTCTTGGCATTAACATAATAAATCTCGTCTGCCTGACTGATGCTATGTCGTTTTACCAACAAATTACCATTGGCGGAATTGTATCCCACAAGACTGTAATCGCAAACATCATCTGTGATTTGCTGAACTTTGCCTTTTAGATTGGTAGAATAAAGATTGGTGCGCGCATGCCAAACTCCCGCAAAAAACAATTCCTTTGAATTGTCTTTCCAACAATAATTGTCAACGCCGCTGTCAAAAGCCTCAGTAACATACGTCTTGTTGCGCGTAGCAAATTCATATACGCAAAGACGAGTACGATCGCTCTCATATCCGTCGTGTTTCATGCTTGTCCACGCAATATATTTACCGTTCGGAGAAAATTTGGGGTTATCGTCGTAACCAAGATTACAATCATCTCCATCGTATACGCGTTGGTCTTTTAGCGAACGGGTATAGTCTATTTTTCTCGGCTGTTTAATGTCGCGCGTTACAGGCTTACACAAATTCAAAGTAGCCCCGCTTTCGAGATCATACAAGAAAATATCGCTGTCAGTGCTCACCGCATAATCTCTACCGGTCTTTTGGCGCAAAACATAAGCAAGTTTTTTAGAATCCGGACTCCATGCGAATTCCTCCATACCACCAAAAGGCATCATGGGGCATTCGTATGGCTGGCCTTCCAATATATCTTTTGCATTCTCAACCTTACCGTTTACAACATCTGCAAGGAAAGGGTGAGGAATAGAGCGCACGTATTGATCCCAATGCTTGTACATCAATTCATTTATGAGCATTCCGGACGCTTTGGGGAGGTCTTCATCATTTTTTGCGATGGAAACTTCGGTAGGAACCTCATGAATTAGAACGACACGTTTCCCGTCGGGAGAAAAAAGGAAGCCTTCGATATCATCTTTCTCGTTGGAAATACATTGTTTGTCCGTACCGTCGGAATTCATCGTCCAAAGTTGATTTACTCCATCTTTGACCGACAAATAAGCTATCTTGTTTCCATTTTCAATAAATACGGGCTCCGTTTCACTGGCTTTGGATGTTGTACTCTTGGTTTCGCCACTTTTCAAATCCTTTATGAATATAGCCGTATGCCCTTTGTTCTCCTTGATATCGTAAGTGGTAACGGTGTAAACAATTTTGTTTCCATCAGAAGAAGACACAACGTTGCCAATTCTGCCCATAGACCAAAGACGCTCCGGGGTAAGACGGTCAGCATTGTTTGCGGCCGAAACAAATTGTGGACTGATGGAAAACATAGCTATTGCAAGTGAAAAAATAAGTTGTTTCATATCCTATTTCTTATGCTTTTGACGTTCTTGCTGCAGTTTCATCATTTCTTCCTGTTGCTTTTGCAAAGCTTCAAGGCGTGCTGCCAAACCGCTCATCTTTTTTGGTTTTTCCTTGTTTGCCTGGTAATTTTTCTCAAGTTTCTCAAGGAGTTTCTTTTCATCGATTGTACGGCGAAGATACCACATGGTAAGCGCGCTGAATAGGAGCGAAATGAAATAATAATAGTTCAGACCTGCCGAATAATCGTTGAACACAAAAAAGAAGAACACCGGCATGAGATACATCATCCATCTCATTATTTTCATCTGGCTTTCCTGCTGCGTGCTCATCATGTCTTTTTGCATTCGCATGCTCATAACGCTATACACAACGTTAGTAACGCAGAACAATATACAGAAAGCGCTGATATGATCTCCTATGAGCCAAATTGGATGGGAGAACTGTATTATTGGATCATAGGTTGAAAGATCGTCTACCCATAGGAAACTTTGTTGCCGAAGTTCTATCGCGTTAGGAATAAAGTTGAACATGGCAATCCAAATAGGCATCTGTATAAGCATAGGTAGGCAACCGCCCATCGGGCTCGCGCCATATTGGCTATAGGTTTGCATTATTTCCTGCTGCTTTTTCATATTGTCGGCAGGATCTGGGTATTTCTCGTTTATTGCATCTATTTTCGGTTTAAGCACACGCATCTTCGCACTACTTAAAACGCTCTTGCGAGTAGGTATGTACACAATTATACGCAATAGTATTGTGATAAGAAGCAGTACGATGCCCATAGATAATCCTAGGTCGGTGAGCCAATCGAATACATAAATCGTAAAATATCTATTGATGTATCTAAACAACGGCCAGCCGAGATATACGAGGTGTTCAAGTTTCAGATCTTTGTCGGGACTTACGATGTCGTCTATTTTTTGAAGGGTACGGAATTTGTTCGGACCTAAATAGAATTTGAAAGACGAAGTTTTGTTTCCCGAAGGGTCGAATGTAGTTTCAGCATTTGCCTCATATTGTTTAAGGAATCCTTTGCTAAGATCCTTTTCCGGTTCGCTTTTGAGATTTACTTTGCTAAATTGTGCATCAGCTATGAGAGTAACGCCGAAGAATTGATCTTTGAATGAAATCCAATCAAGATTTTCTTCCAAGTCTTTGGTTTCTTCTTTCTGAGGGTCGAGACGGTCTGTACTTCCGTTGGCTTCCTTGTAAGTGAGTGCGGCATATTGGTTCTCGAATTTGTAGCCGCGTTCCTGTTGTTTCAAAAGTTCGCTCCATTCCAGGCTCATGGTTTTTGCCGTAGGCAACAGATATTCCTGCATTCCTTCGGCTTTCAAATCCATATTCAGCACGTAACTGTTGTGCAGTTTGTAATTAATGCTAAGTTTGCCTCCGTTTACAGCCTGTGCCACCATAGTTACGGTGGAGTCGGTGATATTTTCCGGGGTAAACACCAACGAAGCTGTATTGATGTTTTGTTTTTTCCCTGCTATTGTAAACGCCATATTGGCATACTTGTCGCTGTAAAGTTGAAGGGGTTTCTTGTCCTGCCCTTTGTAGTTTTTCAGAACAACTTGCCCTATAACACCGCCTTGAGTGTTTATCCCGATGGTGATTTCGTTGTTTTTCAAGAATACAAGTCTTGATTTTTCATTGTTGGCAACGAAAATGCCGTCGGAGTCTTTTTCGGCGTTAAGCGTTTCTGCATTTGCCGAAGCAATGTTTTTGTTTGTTTGTTCTGCCTGCTTTTGCTGTACTGCGCTAATAGAGTCTTGGGTGCGTTGTTGCCTTATCTGCTCTTCGCTTGGGCGGTTGAAATAGCTGAAGCCGATTATTACGGCGATTATTAACAAGAAACCTATTACGGTGTTTTTATCCATCTGTTATATGCTTGGTGTTATTGTTTTGCCTTACTTGCTTTCGGGCGTGTTGTCAACTATTGTTTTGATGAAGTTAAGGAACAATGGGTGAGGGTTGAGCACAGTGCTGCTGTACTCGGGGTGGAATTGTGTGCCCACGTACCATTTCAATTCGGGAATCTCTACAATTTCCACGAGATTGGTTTCGGGATTTGTTCCGTCGCACATCATGCCTGCTTTTTCGAATTCTTCGCGGTAATCATTGTTGAATTCGTAACGATGACGATGGCGTTCTTCAATCAGGTCTTTGCCGTAGATTTCACGAACCTTGCTTCCATTTTTGAGGGTACACTCATAAGCGCCAAGACGCATTGTGCCGCCGAGATTTGTAATGTTTTTCTGTTCCTCCATAAGGTCGATGACGTTGTGGGGAGTCTTCTCGTTCATCTCAATGCTGTCGGCGTCTTTATAACCGAGCACATTGCGGGCAAATTCAATTACCATCATCTGCATGCCAAGGCATATTCCGAACGTTGGTATATCGTGTTCGCGGCAATATTTGGCAGCTACTATTTTTCCTTCGATACCGCGTTGGCCGAATCCCGGACATATTACGATTCCCTGCATACCTTGCAGTTTCTCAGCTACATTGTCGTTTGTCAGGTATTCGCTGTTGATAAAGTGGGATACCACCTTGCGGTTGTTGTATGTGCCGGCTTGCGAAAGAGATTCGAGAATACTTTTATAGGCGTCCTGCAAATCGTATTTGCCAACAAGACCGATGTTAACAACTTCGGTGGCTTTGTGGCGACGGTCGAGGAAAGCTCTCCAAGGACCGAGCCCCGGAGTTTCACCCGGCTCTATGCCCATTTTGCGGAGTATTGTGGAATCGAGTTCCTGCTCTTGCATTCTCAGAGGTACTTCATAAATCGTAGGCTGATCGATGCTCTGAACCACGGCATTGGGATCTACATTGCAGAAATTCGCTACTTTTTTGCGTATTCCTGCACTCAGATCGTGCTCTGCCCTAAGAACGAGGATATCGGGCTGTATTCCCAAACTTTGCAACTCTTTTACGGAGTGCTGGGTGGGTTTGGTTTTCAATTCCTTGGCTGCCGAGAGAAACGGAACATAGGTAAGGTGTATGCAAAGTGCGTTTTTCCCGAGTTCCCATTTGAGCTGACGTATGGCTTCGAGGAATGGCAGACCTTCGATATCGCCTACGGTTCCACCGATTTCGGTAATTACAAAATCGAAATGGTATTTGTTTCCCAAGTAGAGTATATCACGTTTTATTTCGTCGGTGATATGCGGCACCACCTGAATGGTCTTGCCCAAATAGTCGCCACGACGCTCTTTTTCTATCACATTCTTGTAGATGCGTCCTGTGGTGAAATTGTTGTGGCGTGTGGTTTTGATGCCGGTGAAACGCTCGTAGTGTCCGAGGTCGAGGTCGGTTTCCTGTCCGTCTGCCGTAACATAGCATTCTCCGTGCTCATAGGGATTGAGTGTGCCCGGATCAACGTTTATATAAGGGTCGAATTTCTGAATGGTTATGTTGTAGCCACGGGCTTGTAGGAGTTTACCGATCGAAGAAGAGATGATTCCTTTACCTAACGACGAAGCAACGCCGCCTGTTACAAAGATATACTTGGTTTCAGCCACGATTATATATTTTAAATGATTTAACTTCTGAAGGGGTTGCCACACCTTTGCAGCTTTTCCCAAGTCTGCAATACACAAAAGAAAGGCTATTTGTGCGGCTTTGCATGATGTTCAAATTCTGTACGAAATAAACCGCTTGCAAAATTACTAAATTTCCGCCGTATTAGTTGTGCCGAAAGTGTAAAAACTTAGTATTTCTACGACACGGCATCTCGTAAAAACTCCGCCGCATCTAATTTTTACGAGATGCGGCGGAATTTAAATTACATGGCCCGGAGTTTTAAACGATATCAGACATCGTTTCAGTCCAAATCAAGCATCGTTTTTCTTGCTGTCGTTGAACGTGTTACCATTTCGCCGATTATTGCGGCGATTACGGTTGTCGCGATGCGGTCTACGGCCTTTGTCATTCGGTTTGCGACTGTCGTCATTAGGCCGACGATTGTTTCGTCGCGGTTTGTAGTTGCGTTTTTCGCCGCGTGGCTTGTTGGGGGCAACCTTCTCTTTCACCGTTTCCATTCCTTCGGGAAGAGGATAAATGTCAACCTTTTTCTCCATCAACTTCTCGATGTTGCGGAAACGCTGTCGGTCTTTGCCGCAAACCAAAGTGAGAGAGGAGCCTCCCCTACCCGCACGCGCAGTTCTTCCAATGCGGTGAATATAATCTTCGGGGTCGGCCGGCACATCGTAGTTTATCACCAGTTCAATGTCGTCGATATCTATTCCGCGTGAAATAATATCGGTTGCCACGAGCACCGATACATGGTTGTTGCGAAACTTCATCATGGTTTCATCGCGCTGGGCCTGATCCAAATCAGAGTGCATTTGAGCCACATTTATGTGCATTCCTGCCAATTCTATAGCCAATTGCTTTACCATTCGCTTTGACGAAGAGAAAATGATAACCCTACTCAAGTCCTTGTTTTTCTGAAACAAATCGCGTATCACCGCAGATTTTTGGGTATCTGCACAGAAACAAACGCGCTGTTTTATGGATTCCGCCGGTTTTGAAACGGCTATCTTCACTTCCACAGGGTTGTGGAGAATTCCGTTGGCAAGCTGTTTGATTTTTTCGGGCATTGTTGCCGAGAACATAACCTTTTGGCAATCCTCCGGCAACAGTTTGTTTATGTTTATAATGTCGTCGTAGAATCCCATATCGAGCATACGGTCGGCTTCATCAAGCACAAAGAATTTCACTTTTGAGAAATCGGGGTGCTCCAATTGGATATGCGCAAGAAGTCTTCCGGGGGTAGCAATAATCATATCTGCTCCCAGACGCAAACTGCGGCTTTCCTGTTCGTAGCGAATGCCGTCGTTTCCTCCGTAAACGGCAACCGACGATACCGGCACGAAATAAGAAAATCCCTCCATGGCTTGGTCTATCTGCTGCGCCAGTTCACGCGTTGGCGACATCACGATGCAATTTATCGAACTCTTGGAATAATCGCCCACATACAGTTGGTTTATTATCGGCAACAGATATGCTGCCGTTTTTCCCGTACCAGTTTGCGCAATTCCCATGACATCGTGCCCCGCTAAAATGGGCGGAATAGTTTTTTCTTGTATCGGCGTACATTCCTCAAAGCGCATGGCATCGAGGGCATCAAGAACTTTATCGTCTAAATCTAAATCGTAAAAATCCATATCCTATCTGTTTTTAAAAAGATACTATATGTTTTCAACAACGTAAAATTGCTTTTCATCAAAAACAATCATTTCGGCGCTCTTTTGTAGAGCACGAAAGCGACAATCGAAAACAATATATTTGGAATCCAGGCTGAAAGCATCGGCGGCCAACCTGCATTAACTGCAAACGTAGAAGATACCGTTTCAAAAAGTATATACGAGAAACTCAAGGCAAGTCCTATTCCCAACGAAAGGCCCATACCTCCCTTGCGCTTTTGGCATGAAAGCGAAACGCCTATTACGGTGAGAATGAAAGCGGCAAACGGAGCGGCAAAACGCTTGTGAAATTCCACTTCAAACATACTGAGGTTTGCCGCGCCGCGCAATTTCTGCTTCTGTATGAATTCGTATAATTCCGGAGAAGTAAGCGTCTCCTGCTGATTGCGCGAATACATAAAATCCGAAGGCTCCATCATTATAATTGAGTCGAGTTCCGAACCATTGGATATCTTTTCGCGCAGACCATGGAGTTCTCTCACCTCATAATCGCGTATTTTCCATCTGTAACGCTTCTGCGCCAAAGTATCATACTGAATGGAGGACGCAGTAAGGTGGGACACAAGTTTTTTGTCGCTGAACTTATCGAGCGAGAAGTTGTAGCCGGTTTTCGTGTCGTTGTCGAAATGCTGAATGTAGGCCACAACACCCGTATCAACCTGCAACTGCACATTTTCAGCCGTGGTAATTTTCTTCTTGTGTATGTATTGTTGGTCGAAATTCAAGCGTTCCACATTTCCGTGGGGTATCACAAAAGCACCCAAGGTAAACGTAAGCACAGCAATAACCCCTGCCGAAATCATGTAAGGGCGCAGCAAACGGTTGAAGCCCATTCCTGTGGAACGCATGGCTATTATCTCGGAATTGTCGGCAAGTTTTGTTGTAAAGAAAATCACTGAAATAAAAACAAACAGCGCGCTGAACAAATTTGCCAGATAAGGAATGAAATTCAGATAGTAGTCAAAAATTATTTCATGCCATGTAGCGTGCGACGAAGTAAACTTGTCAATTCTTTCATTGAAGTCAAAAATCGTGGCAATAGCCATAATCAGCGCGATAGAAAAGAAGTAAGTTCCCAAAAACTTCTTAATTATATATCTATCGATTTTCCCGACGAAAGGTTTGCGTCCCTTTTTATCTTTGAGGTCTTTTTTTTCTTTTTCCTCGGTAAGAATCTGCGCCACTTCGGAGTCGGCTGCAAATAGTTTTTGCAACTTGCGAACAAACTGCCGCATCGTATCGACTAATCCCATGGCAGAAATTTTCATAACCTACGCATTATTACCGACAAGGTCTCTGTTTTCCAATCCACATAGTCTCCTGCCAAAATATGTTTGCGGGCCTCACCCACAAGATGCAGGTAGAATGCCAGATTATGGATAGAAGCTATTTCAAGTGCCACAAGTTCCTTCGCCTTGAAGACATGGTGTAGATAAGCCTTGGTATAAAGCGTATCTACATAACTTATATTCTCGGGATCTATGGGAGAAAAATCGTCTTCCCATTTCTTGTTGCGAAGATTCATAATGCCCTGCGATGTAAAAAGCATAGCGTTTCGACCATTACGCGTTGGCATCACACAATCAAACATATCAACGCCGCGTTCTATGGCCTCAAGAATATTGGCAGGCGTACCGACACCCATTAAATAGCGCGGACGATTTTCAGGCAGTATCTCGTTCACAACTTCTATGACGCGATACATAACATCTGTGGGCTCGCCTACCGCCAAACCGCCAATAGCATAACCATCGGCGTTGTATTGCAAAACATTTTTGGCACTTTCTCTGCGCAAATCGTCATAAGTACACCCTTGTACTATAGGAAACAGTGATTGTTCGTAGCCGTATAAAGGTTTTGTGTTATTAAAACGTTCAAAACAACGCTCCAACCAATTCTCTGTAAGGGCGAGGCTTTTACGTGCGTAGTCGTAAGTAGAATCTCCGGGGGCGCACTCATCAAAAGCCATAATAATATCAGCACCTATCGCTCTTTGAACATCCATAACCTTCTCGGGCGAAAAGAAATGCTTGCTGCCGTCGATATTAGAGCGGAATTCACAACCTGCTTCGGTTATTTTACGAATGTCTGTGAGAGAAAAAACTTGAAATCCGCCGCTGTCTGTAAGAATAGGCCCGTCCCACGAAGAAAATTTGTGCAAACCTCCCGCTTTTTCAAGGATTTCCGTTCCCGGGCGGAGATATAAATGATAAGTATTGCCAAGTATTATCTGAGCTTTGACACTGTCTTTCAAATCCGGCACAAGCACACCTTTTACCGTGGCTTGCGTTCCAACAGGCATGAATATAGGAGTGTGGATATCCCCGTGTGCAGTTTTTATAATCCCTGCCCGAGCAGAACTTTTAGAGTCTGTATGTTCAAGAGTAAACTTCATATCATTCCTGCGGATTATCTTTATTCCCTTCTTGCTTTTTATCGTCAATTGTAAGGTCAACAGCGTTACTAACCTTCTCTGAAAGCAAAGCATAGTCGAGCACTTCCATTACATTCTCTACATAATGGAAAGTAAGTTGCTTGATATAAATAGCAGGAATGTCTTCTATATCTTTCTTGTTTTCTTTGCTTATTATTATATCGGTTATCCCAGCGCGCTTTGCCGCAAGTATTTTTTCTTTAATGCCACCTACGGGCAATACTTTCCCGCGAAGTGTGATTTCTCCGGTCATTGCGAGTTTTTCCCTCACTTTTCTTTGCGTCAATGCCGAAGCAAGAGAAGTTGCAATAGTAATGCCTGCCGACGGACCGTCTTTGGGAGTTGCTCCTTCGGGCACATGAACGTGAATGTTCCAGTTCTCGAAAATTCTGCTGTCTATTTCCAGTTTGTCGGCGTGGGCTTTGATATATTCCAAAGCAAGAACGGCTGATTCCTTCATGACATCGCCAAGATTACCTGTGAGTGTAAGTTTGGACGCTTTGCCACGGCTAAGACTTGTTTCGATGTAAAGAATAACGCCTCCGACAGAGGTCCACGCCAAACCGGTTACAACTCCGGCGTATTCGTTGCCTTGATATTTGTCTCTGTTGTAAGGCGGATTGCCTATGAGTTCCTTCAAATCTCGTGGCGCTATCGGATTTCCGGCATACGATGGAGATATGTTTGCAACTATTCTGTAGGCAACTTTCCGCATTATCTTGTTTATTTGCTTCTCAAGTTGTCTCACTCCACTCTCACGAGTATACATTTCAACCAAAGTCTCCAACGCTTTTTTGCTCATGCCAACAGAAGAATCTGTGTCCAATTTGTCAAGACCTGTTGCTTTGATTTCTTTTGGGATAAGATGACGCTTGGCAATCTCCACTTTCTCTTCTGTGATGTATCCGCTCACTTCTATTAGCTCCATTCTGTCGAGCAAGGCAGAGGGAATCGTACTTAGCGAGTTGGCTGTCGCGATAAACATCACTTGCGACAAATCGTAGTCTATATCGAGAAAATTGTCGTGGAAGTTATTGTTTTGCTCCGGGTCGAGAACTTCCAAAAGCGCCGAAGCGGGATCGCCGTTATAGTTGTTTCCTGAAATTTTGTCGATCTCGTCGAGAATAAACACAGGGTTGTTTGCACCGGCCTTTATCATTCCTTTGATAATTCTGCCGGGCATTGCGCCGATGTATGTACGCCTATGTCCGCGTATTTCCGACTCATCGTGCAAGCCGCCCAAAGATATGCGCACGTATTTACGCTTCAATGCTTCGGCAATGCTTTTTCCCAACGATGTTTTGCCTACTCCCGGAGGACCGTAAAGGCATATTATCGGTGCCTTCTGGTCGCGGCGTAATGTTAATATGGCGAGATGTTCGAGTATTCTTTCCTTTACTTTTTCCAAGCCATAATGCTGTTGATTCAATACGCGTGTGGCGTGTTTCAAATCGAGATCATCTTCCGTTACTGTGTTCCAAGGCAAAGACAACAGCGTTTGCAAATAATTTAGCTGCACATTATAGTCGGGATTCTGCGGATTGATGCGTTCCAATTTCTTCAATTCGCGTTCAAAGAAAGCCTTGATATTTTCGGGCATATCTTTTTTTGAAGCCTTGTCCTGCAAATCTTTTACGTCCTGGTTGCTTGGATTTTCTCCCAACTCGTCTTGAATGTTCTTGATCTGCTGCTGCAAGAAATATTCCTTTTGCTGTTTGTCGAGATCCTCGCGTGTTTTGTTTCGGATATCGGCTTTCAATGCCGCAAACTGTGCTTCGCGGTTTAGAATGCCTACCAATTTGTACGACCTCTTGACAAGCGACCCTATCTGAAGCAAATCATTTTTCTCCTTCAAGGGAAACGGCAGATTTGTACAGATAAAGTTTATAAGAAAGAAGTCGTTGGATATATTGCGCAGCGCGAACGAAGGATCTGCCTGCATGGAATTCTGCGACATATAGCGCTCGGTGATTTCACGACAAGCGGCAGCAAGTGCAGGAAACTCTTTGTTGGTTTTTGCAGGCAACTGTTCTTTGAGCACACTAATCTCGGCTTTAAGATATGGCTCGGTAGAAGTGATTTTCTTGATTTTGAATCTTGCAAAGCCTTGCAGAATTGCGGTATGGTTGTCATCGGGCAACTCAAATACCTTTACAACCTTAGCCAATGTGCCCACCTCGTAGATATCGTCTTCTGTGGGTACTTCTACATTGGGATTCTTTTGGCTCAGCACGCCTATATATTCATCGTTGTCGTCTGCTTGTTTAACGAGACGCAGACTTGATTTCCTGCCTATGGTGCAAGGTATTGCCACTCCCGGGAAGAGCGCCATGTTGCGCAATGGCAAAATGCCTATTTCCCCGTCAACTTCCACGTTGAACACTTTGTCGATGTCCCCGTCAAAGTCGGCAATCAATTGAAACTGTTTGTTTTCGTTTATATTGCTCATAATTGTTTTCTGTTGTTTGGATAATAGTTCTATAAGACCTTGTATTGATTTTACACTTTCTTATGTTCACAAGCCTAATTATTCAAGGTGCAAAAGTACTTATTATTTACGAAAGTAAACGGCTTTTCGTATTTTTGCATTCGGTTTCAACTCAAAAAACATCATGGCGGCAAACGACGGGCTTATGAAAACATTTCGTTTCAAGCATTTTTCGGTTCTAAGCGGAGGCGATGCAATGGGCGTGGGTACAGACGGAGTGCTTCTCGGAGCGTGGACAGATATTCCGCAAAGCGCGGTGCGCATACTTGATGCCGGTACGGGTAGCGGGCTTATTGCCATGATGCTCGCGCAGCGTTGCAAGGAGGCCTTGATAACGGGTGTAGATATAAACGCAGGGGCTGTGGAGATTGCCAAGCGGAATGCCGCGCAAAGTTCGTGGGAGGCAAGATTGACGTTTGCCTGCTGCGACATACGTACGTTTGATGTTCCCGAAAAGTTCGACCTTATTGTGAGCAATCCGCCCTTTTTCCCAGCGGGAAGCCTTGAAAAAGGTTCTGCACGCTCAAAGCAACGGAGTTTTGAAACCCTTACTCTTCACCAGCTTGTAGTTGCTGCAAACGGTTTGCTTGCTCCCGGCGGAAGTTTGGCGGTTGTCGTGCCGTCGGATATCGCAGATGATTTGGAATATGATGCGTGGGAGTTGGATTTGCTCCCCGTTCATATCACTAACGTAGTAACCAAAGAAGGAAAACAAGCCAAACGAAAGCTGATGCAATTCGTGAAAACCGACCGCTCTCCCTCTCCTGCCGTACGAGATGTGCTCGTGCTTCAAACGGAAGACGGCAAACGAACTCCGCAATATGAACAACTGACAAAAGATTTCTATCTCGACAAGATTTAGTGGAGGGAAAGACTAATGAGATGCGGCGTTTTTCTCCCCTCTCGCATAGCCGTTTTTAAGAGACGGCATCTCGTAAAAACTCCGCCGCATCTAATTTAAATTAGATGCGGCGGAATTTAAATTATGTCTGACCTCGTTTCGCGCATATTTGTTGTATTTTTTTAGCGAAACGATTTGTAGTTTTCTTTATAGGCTAAAAGTTAAAATACGCTTTGAAAAACAACAAGTTACACAAATACTCCCCAAAGTTGGTAGAACGCCAGCGAACAGATGTATGCCAACAGCGTGGTGTATACGGCTGTAAACAGCGCCCAACGCCATTGACCCGTTTCGTTGCGCACTGCGGCAATTGTGGCAAGGCAAGGGAAATAGAGCAGCACAAAGATGAGATATGCTGCAGCGCTGCGCGGAGTCATGGCATTCTTTACCGCCTGTTGCAAATGCGTGGTTTCATCGGTTTCTTCGCCGTTTGATTCGTCTGTCTGACTATATAGCACGCCCATTGTACTCACCACAAGTTCTTTCGCTCCCGTGCCGGCAATAATTCCGGCGTTCATTCTCCAATCAAAGCCCAGCGGTTTCATCACAGGTTCTATGGCGCGGCCGATACGCTCCATATAAGAATTTGTATTAGCCTCGGAATTTGAACCAGCCTCAGTTTGCGACGCATCGGGACGGGGGAAATATCCCAAAGCCCATATCAAGATGCTTGCCGTAAGTATTATGCCTCCCATTTTACGGAGATATTGGCGTCCTTTCTCCCATGTGTGGCGCATTATAGTTCTTGGAGTCGGCATTCTATAAGGCGGAAGTTCCATTACAAACGGCAGATTGCCTTTTTTCATAAACAGTTTGCTGAAGATACGCGCCATAACCACCGCCATCATTATTCCAAAAGCGTAAAGCCCAAGCATCACAAGCGAAGCGTGGCTTGGAAAAAATGCACCGATAAGCACAATATAGAGCGGCAGGCGTGCACTGCACGACATAAGGGGCGTTACCAACATTGTAACAAGGCGACTTTTCGGACTCTCAATGGTGCGCGAAGCCATAATGGCGGGAACATTACAGCCAAAGCCCATAATCATAGGGATAAACGATTTGCCGTGAAGTCCCATCTTGTGCATTAATTTGTCCATCATGAACGCGGCTCGCGCCATGTATCCACTGTCTTCGAGCACGGAGATAAAGAAATATAAAATCAATATATTCGGCAAAAACACGATTACAGCCCCCACTCCGCCTATTATGCCGTCGGTTACAAGGTCTTTCAATATGCCGTCGGGCATGTTCGCGCCAACAAATTCGCCAATCTTTCCAACAAGTCCGTCTATCCAGTCCATAGGATACTGTCCAAGACTGAACGTGGCCTCAAACATTAGAAACAACAACAGGAAAAATATCGGATAACCCATGAAACGGTTTGTTACCACGGAGTCTATACGTTCTGTAAGCGTGCGGTGATGCTCCTTCACGACTTGTGGGTGGTATGTTTCCTTGAGTGCGCCGGATATAAAGCCATATTTTGCGTCCACAATAGCCGATTCGCTTTGTTCGTGCAGCTCTTCTTCTATACGTTTCTTCTCCTCGTAAGTAACGGCTATGATTTCTTCGTGATTAGGTTGGGCGGCAATTACTTTTTCTGCGTCGCTGTCGTTCTCAAGCATCTTGATAGCAAGAAAACGTAGCGAATATTTGGAACTCAAATCCCCGGAGCCATTACTTATTGCCGCCCTCACGCGATTTATCGACTTCTCGAGCGTTTCTCCGTGGTTAACATGAATATGGCGGCTCGCCGTGTCGTTCGTTCCATTGTACACGTCAATCACAGTTTGGAACAAATCGCCGACACCTTTGCCATTGCGACAAATTGTAGGGACAATAGGAGTACCAAGCATCGACGCAAGACTCGGATAATCGAACTTGTCGCCGCTCTTCTCAAGCTCGTCATACATATTTAAGGCAACAACCATCGGAAAGTTCATGTCAATCAACTGCATCGTGAGATACATGTTTCTTTCAAGGTTGGAACCGTCAACTACATTTATTATAATATCCGGCGTGTTCTCTACCAGATTTTTTCTTACGTACAACTCCTCCGGACTGTAAGCAGATAAAGAATACGTTCCGGGCAAATCAACAATAACAAAATGGTAGCCGTTGTATTCAAACTTACCCTCCTTTGCATCAACCGTTACTCCGGAATAATTCCCCACGTGCTCATGGCTACCCGAAGCGATGTTAAATAGAGAAGTCTTGCCGCAATTAGGATTTCCTACCAGTGCAACTTTTATATTCTTCCCGCGTTCTGCCGCCAGCCGTTCCATAAGTTGAAGACGTGTCGGTTCAGATTCGGCAGATGCTTTGCCAATTTGCGGTTCGTGCGACTCAATCGGCCGTAATTCCGTAGAATCTGAATTTTCGTGCCCGGCAACTTCACTCTCACTGATAACTTCTATCATTTTGGCTTCCTCGCGGCGCAAAGATACCTTATAGCCTATTACTTTATAGACAATGGGATCATGAAGCGGCGCATCAGATACAGCCTCTACCGTCTTACCTTTTATAAATCCCATTTCAACAATACGTTTGCGAAAGCCGCCGTTACCGTAAATCTTGACGATAACTCCGCGCTCGCCCATATGCAACTCAGATAGTCTCATTCTAAAATTAGCGTTCTATTAAATCACAATTATCACATGCCAGAATAACTGTGCATTCCCGGAAGAATCATGTTCACTCCGAAATATGTCATTAAAACCGTTAGGTATGCTATTACGATGTATGCGTTGAAAAACTTAGCCGTTCTCAATTTTGCAAAACTCCCTTCGTGCAAAGCCCAACCATATACAATGAATGTTATTAACGACCAAACTTCTTTTGAATCCCAACTCCAATAACTTCCCCAGGATACGTTTGCCCAAATAGCGCCGACAAAGATGCCGATGCCTAATGCCGTCATTGCCGGCGGGAGTAATATTTTTACAAAGTTGGTGAGCCTTTCTTCTGTTTCTCTTTTTCTTGAAAACTTCCCTGCCGCCAAAGCAGAAACACTTGTGAGAAACGTTAGCGTGAGCAATGCGTATGCCATCATAATTACTGAAACGTGTAGCGCAAGCAGCGGAGAAGACAATACGGGCATCAAGGGAGTGATTTTGGGGTCGGCTGCCTGTAAAGATGCTACAAGCAACATAAATCCCGAACCTATCAATCCAAAAGAATTAAGCAATGCAAGGCGACGGCACGCTATAAGCGAAACAATTTGAATAAGCCACGCCAAAACAATCATGGTTTCGTATCCATTGCTAAGAGGCACACGCCCGGCAACAATTGCCCGCAAAATTATTACTCCAAGCAGTAATATGTTTGTAAGCGTTGATATCGCGACAAAGCCTAATCTTGTTTTTTTTGAGTCCTTCCTTATGAAAAAGAAAAGCGCCAACAATCCGGCTGTCAGGTTTATCTTGAACAACAAGCTTGTGAAAGGAAAAGAATTTAGCAGGTGTTCGCATTTCTGTTGTGCGGCGGAGGGCAAACTATTTCCGCCATGCGATTTCTGAAATGCAGATATCTCTTTTACTACATCGGATATCAGTTGCGGCTTCTGCATTAGAATATAGCCGTATATCCGCGTCATGGACATATGTATCAAATCGGCGTCGCGTTTAGATATGTTTTCAGGTAAATTTTCCAGGTATGTAAACCATTTTACTTGCCCTTTGTTTGAGTAGGGAAACATTTTCATCAATTCGCCTTGCTCCAAAGAATAAACAAGGTAGAGTTTTTCGGACAATTTTTCCGTTTCTTTTTTGCCTGCCACCGCTTGTATTTCTTCGGGAGAGCGATAAGAAATTGCTGCGGCTATTTTCGTGTAAGACGTATAGCGTTCCAGTTCAAGAAACTCTTGTAACTTTTTGCTTTTTAAAGATATTATATCTTCGTCTTCCCATCTGCTCGGAAAGAATATCCAGCCCGTAAGAATTTGTTCCGATGTAAGTCCTTTGTAAGTGGTTTTGCCGTCGGTGAGTTTCTTTACAAAATCATCGGCAAAGGTTTCTATCGGAGCAATACGCCCTTCGTAGTTCATCAAAAGCCGTCCTATTTCCTGCGCCTGCTTCTTGGGCAGCACTATTTGCGTTTGGGCCGATGCCATTTGCGGTAAAAACAACAGCATAAACGCTGCCGCTCCAATTGTTTTCTGATTACGTAGGGCCTTGCGCATCATTCCGTTTTTGGAAAACAGCCAGGCTATCAAACAAAAGAAGAGCAAACCGTAACCGGTATAGGTAACGGGAGTGCCATATGGGTCGTAATTCACGGAAAGTGTGCTTCCATTCATATCGTCGTCGTAAGAAGCCTGATACAGTCGTATTCCGGAGTCGTTGAAAATGTTGTTCATTGAAACGCTTGCCGAGATAGTTTTGCCGTCAGGCTTTTTTACAAGCAGGAGGCTTTTGTAGTCAGAAGCTACGTCGGTTCCCGGGTACGAAACCACCTGAAATTTTGACAACGTAATTTCAAATGGTAATTCCGATGACGTTTCGGCGTCTTTTTCTTTCACAAGGAATGCTTTTGTGCTTTCGCCGTTTCTCAAATGTATATAACCTTGTTTTGCCGTCAGGTGAGTAAGAAAAGCTCCCAACAGTATAAGCAGCAAAGCAAAGTGCAAACCTCCAACAAGCAAGTGCTTATAAGTTTTTCGCCAAGCCAGATAGGCAGTGCCACATGCCGCCACCACGAACCACAATGCGGAGAACCACGGAGCGCCATATATATTGTTTGCGGCGAAATCAGACCCTTTGTATAATTCAAGGAATGTCGCAACAGCCATTACCACACATAAAATTGCCAAAAAGGCGAAAGCTGCGCGCACAAGCAGTTTATTGAATGCAGTCTTATCCATACTGCAAAATTAGCTACTTATTTTCGCCCCCGCAATACCCATTTGTTGTGATAGTGTACAAACAAAATACCCAATGCTACCGGTGAACGACTGATAGCATTGGGTGCCTAAGCGTTATTATGCGGAAATCGATTAAAAGCGCGTCATAAATTCAATAACAAACTTGTTTTTCTCCGAAACTTTCGCCACTCCGCTTCTACGGTAAAAGTATTGTTCGTAGTTAAGCCGTATGTCCGAGACAAAAGGTTTGCCGATGCAGAAAGTAGCTCCCGCAGTGAGTCGCGAACGTTCGTAATCGTTTACAATGAGTGTGCCGGCGGTGTTTTCTTTCCCGTCCAGATATCTCATTCCGTCGCTATGGTCGCTCATATAGTCGTATCTGATGAGCGGTGATATCTTGCTGAAAAAACATTTCCGCAAAGGGATGTCGTAGCAGCCGAAAACGTCAACGGCATGAACTTTCTTGAACGCATTGTGGGCGTATGTCTTGAGCAGATATTCGGCTTCGACAAAAAGATTGCCAAGTCTTTGGTTAACGCCTGCGTTATACATTATTATATCACAACTGTCGGGGTGGATTTTCTGAACGCTGAAAACAATGGTAGTGCTTGTAGGGTAGTGCTTGTAGTGAGAAACAGTTGGGCTTTTGCAGAAAAGTTAATCCTTTTTGTCCAATAGTCTTTCTGGTTTGTAAGTCCCGAGCCGTTAAACAATCCGGCTTCTATCATAAATGGTAGGTCGGCATTCGGCTTATATCCTATCATAGCTCCCACGTCTCTCACATTTCCCACTTGTTTGGCAATAAAAGAACGGTTGGCGAAATATTGCTGATGGGGCGAACGGTGGGCGTCGATTGTAAACGGCACACGCATCTGCCCTATCGTAAACGACACGTCGCTTATCGGTTTAACTTTCACGAAAGCATCGAGCATCTTTATCTTACCTTCGTCGCAAAGATCCACTTCGGCTTTGTAGGCAACCCGCGGCACGGCTTCTCCTGATACGCTTATGCGCGCCGTTCTTACCTCAAAACGTCCCTTGCCCTCCTGGGGCTGATATTCATATTTGCCCCTGACCGTACCATTTATAATAGGAGTCCTTGCAATGGCGCTGTCAGTTTTTTCGGTTTGGGCATACAAATTGGCGCAGAATGCACCGAGCATAAATGCCGCGAAAAGAAATCTGTTCATATAATCACAATGTATTTTCGCGTGCAAATTTCAACACATCAAATTGCCTTATTGTTACACGGGTGTTAAGATGTGGTTACAAGGTATTTAGACATAGCTCAAATTTCAAGGCATCTTGTAAAAATTCCAAGGCATCTAATTTAAATTCCGACGCATCTAATTTAAATTACATGGCCCGGAGTTTTTTCGATGTCAAATCAAGCAAAAACGCGCACCCATTCGTCCGTAAAAATCGGACTTTTAACATATGTTATCGCTATATTTTTCATCATTAATAATAATTAAGTGCTTGCGGGAAAACATATTGTTTTAAGAGAAAAAATTGTTTCGTAACTTTGCAGCCGATAAATATAGAGTATAAAAATCAAATTCAAAAAAACCAATGATGAGAAACAGTTTTGCATTAGCATTGGCGGTTCTTGCCCTGGTAAGTTGCGGCAAGAAATCGAGCACGGACAATAGCGGTACACCCGACGAATTTGTTGTGGCAACCGTTAGTACAAGTTCTTCAGAGCAGTCCACATCTTACCCGGCAACAATCAAAGGTAAACAAGACATCGAAATCCGCCCCAAAGTATCGGGGTTCATAACCAAGCTTTGTGTTGACGAAGGAAGCACGGTAAAGCAAGGCCAACCTTTGTTTATGATAGATCGCGTGCAGTATGAAGCACAGGTGAAAAGCGCAAAGGCTTCCGTGGAAGTAGCAAAAGCTGCGCTCAACACGCAGAAACTCACAGTGGAGAACAAGAAAGAACTTCACAAGCGTCAGATAATAAGCGATTTTGACCTTCAAACAGCTCTCGACAACCTTGCATCGTGCGAAGCACAACTCGCTCAGGCTAAAGCCAACCTTACGAACGCCATTGAGCAACTCAGTTATTGCACCGTTGTAAGTCCGTCAAACGGCGTCGTAGGCGAAATACCCTACAGGGTAGGTAGTCTTGTTAGTTCGGCAAGCACAACCCCACTTACTACCGTATCAAACATTTCGGAAATGTATGTATATTTCTCAATGACCGAGAAACAACTCCTCGAAATGACACGCAACAGCGGCAACGTGAAATCGGCTATAGCACAAATGCCTCCCGTGAAACTCAAACTCACCGACGGAACAATCTACGCCTACGACGGAAAGGTGGAAACAGTTAGCGGTGTGATTGATCAGAATACCGGTTCTGTGAGCATGCGTGCCACATTCCCCAATCCCAAACACGAACTTCGTAGCGGCGGTACCGGAAGTATTCTTCTTCCCCAGGTATTCTCTTCGACCATTATCATTCCACAGTCTGCCACATATGAAATTCAGGACAAGAAGTTTGTTTATGTCGTAGGCAAAGACAATAAGGTAAGCCAGCGCGAAATAGAAGTGGCAGATGTGAACGACGGAACAAATTATATCGTTAATTCCGGACTTGCAAACGGCGAACGTATCGTTGCCGAAGGAGTGAATACACTTAAAAACGACATGGTGATAAAGCCAATCACGGCTGCACAGTCGGCGAAGAATTTCAAACAGGCTCTTCAAGACGAGAAAGACGGCAAGTTGCCATTCTAATCCAACAAAGTCTCTCTCAATACGTCAAACAACAAAACGACAAATAAATGAAACTAGACAGATTCATTAATCGCCCTGTGCTGTCAACGGTGATTTCTATCCTCATCGTTATATTGGGCGTTATAGGCTTGGTGTCATTGCCTATAGAGCAATATCCTGACATTGCTCCTCCTACAGTATCTGTAAGAGCAACTTATACCGGCGCAAATGCGCAGTCAACCCTCAATAGTGTGGTAATTCCGCTTGAGGAAGCAATCAATGGTGTGGAGAACATGGACTATATGTCTTCTTCCGCAACCAATTCAGGCTCTGCAACAATCACGATAACCTTCAAGCAGGGCACTGATCCTGATATGGCTGCCGTGAATGTGCAGAATAAAGTGTCTACCGCCCAAGGTCTTCTGCCCGCCGAAGTAACAAAAGTCGGTGTCGAGACGATGAAACGCCAAAACAGTATGCTTATGGTATTTTCTGTATTCGACAAGAGTGGAAAGTATGACCAGAAATTCATTGAGAACTACGCCAAGATCAACATCATTCCCCAGGTTCAGCGTGTAAACGGCGTGGGTGAAGCGTTTGTGATGGGTGCTGACTATTCTATGCGTATTTGGCTCAAACCGGAACTCATGGCACAGTATCATCTTATGCCGGCAGATGTAACCAATGCACTCGCACAGCAGAATATAGAGGCTGCTCCAGGTTCTATAGGTGAACGTGAAAACCAGACTTTCGAATATACTCTGCGCTATCGCGGACGTTTGGAAAGCGAACACGAATTTGAAAATATCGTGATCCGTGCTACCCAAGACGGTCAGGTACTTAGACTAAAAGATATCGCACGTGTAGAACTCGGTCGTTTGACCTATTCATTTACCAACAAAGTAAGTGGACATACCGGCGTAACTTGTATGGCTTTCCAGGTAGCTGGTTCTAACGCAACGACAGTTGTTAAAGACATCAGCAAAGTTCTTGACGACGCAAAGAAAGATCTGCCCGCTGGTCTCGATATCAATGTCGCACAAAATGTGAACGACTTCCTTTTTGCCTCAATCCACGAGGTATTGAAGACGTTGATCGAAGCATTTATACTCGTATTTATCGTGGTATATATCTTCTTGCAAGATATGCGCTCCACCCTAATTCCTGCAATAGCAATTCCTGTTGCATTGATAGGTACGTTCTTCTTCTTGAAGATATTCGGATTTAGTATCAACCTTCTTACATTGAGTGCGCTAGTCTTAGCCATAGCCATAGTCGTCGATGATGCGATTATTGTGGTGGAAGGCGTGCATGCAAAACTCGACCAAGGTTATCAGTCCGCCCGCAAAGCTTCAATAGACGCAATGCACGAACTCGGCGGGTCTATCGTTTCGATTACTCTCGTGATGATGGCCGTGTTTATTCCTGTTAGCTTTATTTCAGGAACGTCCGGTATCTTTTATCGTCAGTTCGGTTTGACTATGGCTATTGCTATAGGTTTGTCCGCATTGAACGCATTGACCCTTAGTCCGGCTTTGTGTGCGATTTTCTTGAAACCTCACGATGGCAAAGCCAAAAAGCAATCGTTTATAGATCGTTTTCATACGGCGTTCAATGCAACCTATACCACATTGCTCGGCAAATATAAAAATGCCGTTCTAAAACAAATCCATCGTCCGTATCTTACGCTCGGTTTTGTAGTAATCAGTATAGCTGCATTGCTTGTTCTTATGGCAGTAACACCTACAGGTTTCGTTCCTAACGAAGATACGGGAACTGTAATGGGTACTGTTGACTTGCCGGAAGGCACCTCGCAAGATCGTACAGAGAAAATCTTGGCAAAAATCGATAGTCTTATTAGCGCAAATCCTGCGGTAGAAAGCCATACGCAGATTTCCGGTTACAGTTTCCTTGGAGGTCAAGGTTCAAATGCCGGCTCGTTTATTTGCAAATTGAAGAATTGGGACGAACGTTCCATGAAAGAAAGTTCAAATGTGGTCGTTGGTACGTTGTATCTGAATGCCCGTAAATTAATCAAGGACGCCCAGGTTCTTTTCTTCGGTCCTCCTATGATTACCGGTTATAGTGTTTCCAATGGTTTCCAAATTAACTTGCAGGACAAGACCGGTGGTTCTATCGAATCGTTCTACAAAGTGGCGCAAGACTTTATTGAACGTCTCAACGAACGTCCGGAAATCACTCAGGCCCAAACTTCTTTCCGTCCAAACTATCCGCAATACATGATAGACATAGATGCTGCGGAATGTATGAAAGCCGGACTTACTCCTAATGATATTCTTACAACGTTGCAAGGATACTATGGCGGTTTGTATGCTTCGAACTTAAATAGATTCGGTAAACTCTATCGTGTAATGGTACAGGCAGAGCGCAGCGAGCGTACCAATCTTGAATCTCTCAAGAAAATAAAGGTACGTAATGGTAGCGAAATGGCTCCGATTACCCAGTTCATGACTATTAAGAAGGTATATGGTCCAAGCAGTATCAACCGTTTCAACATGTACACCTCTTTGTCTATAAATGGTAACCCTGCCGACGGATATAGTAGTGGTGAAGCCATAAAGGCTGTACAAGAAGTTGCTGAGAAATATCTGCCAACCGGTTACGGATACGAATATTCGGGTATTACACGTGAGGAACAATCGAGCAGTGGTAGTGCTACCGCAATTATATTTGTGCTTTGTATCACATTCATATATTTGCTGTTGAGCGCCCAATACGAGAGTTACTTGTTGCCATTGGCGGTTATTCTTTCTGTTCCGTTCGGACTTGCCGGTAGCTTTATCTTCGTACAATTGTTGGGGCTTGCCAATAATATATTGCCTTTCTTGGGGGCTGCCTCAAACAATATTTACGTACAGATTTCTCTTATTATGCTTATTGGTCTTCTTGCAAAGAATGCAATTCTTATCACGCAGTTCGCGCTTGAAAGACGCAAGATGGGCATGAGCATAACATGGGCGGCTGTTCTTGGTGCAGGCGCACGTTTGAGACCTATTATGATGACCTCTCTTGCAATGATTGTCGGTCTTCTGCCTCTTATGTTTGCCATGGGAGTTGGTGCTAATGGTAACCGTTCTCTTGGTGCAGCAGCTGTAGGCGGTATGCTTATCGGTGTTATTTGTCAGATATTTGTCGTTCCTTCTCTCTTCGTTATTTTCGAATATCTGCAGGAGAAAGTCAAACCTATGGTTTGGGAAGACATTGACAACAGTGATGCCAGCGGAGATATCGCACAATATTCCATTAAAAAATGAGCAAAATGATTATGACAACAAATATAAAAAGGATAGCAAGCAACACTTCTATGTTGTTGCTTGCTGCCGTAACCCTTGTAAGTTGTAGAATCTACTCCAACTACGAGCGTTCGGAGAACTTGCCCACGAATGCCTTGTATCGCGACACAGTAAGCAGCACGGGCATTCTGACAAGCGATACAATAAACTTTGGCAATATGCCTTGGCGTCAAGTCTTCACAGATGCCAATCTGCAAAGTTTGATAGAAAAGGCGCTGCAAAACAATACAGACTTGAAGAATGCAGAAGAAACTGTTGAACAGGCGCAGGCTTCGCTCAAAGCAGCCAAACTTGCCTACCTGCCTTCTTTGAGTTTGAACGCCCAAGGTACATTGAGCAGTTTTGATGGCGGCAAAGCGGTTAAGACATACAGTGTGCCCGTTGTTGCTTCCTGGCAGTTGGACTTGTTTGGGAGCATTCGCAATGCAAAGGAGCAGGCCAAGTCGGTGCTTATGCAGAGCAGTGCTTACAAGCAGTCGGTGCAAACGCAGATTATCTCCAACGTCGCCAATCTCTACTATACTCTCCTTATGCTTGACGAGCAATTGCGCACAACGCGCGAGACTTCCGAGTTGTGGGACAAGAACGTGGAGGCAATGGAGGCGATGCAGAAAGCGGCTATGACAAACATGGCGTCGGTTGAGCAAAGCAAAGCCAACAACTTGCAGATTAAAGCAACGATCCCGGCTTTGCAGCAAAGCATACGTGAAACCGAGAACTCTCTCTGCAAGATTCTTCGCGAGCAACCGCATGCTATCACGCGTTCCACTCTTGCAGCGCAGCAGATGCCGGCCAATATGTCAGCGGGAGTGCCTGTGCAGTTGCTTTCAAACCGTCCTGATGTCAAGGCTGCCGAATATTCGTTGCGTCAGGCTTTCTATGCCACAAACGCTGCTTATTCAGCATTCTATCCGCAGCTCACGATAACGGGACAAGCTGGTTGGACCAACAGTAACGGTATGATTGTCAATCCGGGCAAGATTCTTACTACGCTCATCGGACAGTTGACCCAGCCGTTGTTCATGCAGGGGAAACTTACGGCTCAGCTCAAGATTGCGCAATCGCAACAGCGCACGGCGCAGAACACTTTTGAGCAAACCATTCTGAATGCTGGGACAGAGGTGAGCAACGCGCTTTATTCTTACAAGGCTGCGTGTGAGCAGGCCAACATTTGCCAGGAGCAGGTGAAGTCGCTCGAGAAGACCCGCGACCAGACCAACGAGCTTTTCAAATTCGACCGTTCCACTACTTATCTCGAGAAGTTGACGGCTGAAATGTCGTTGCTCAACGCCCAGCTCACGCTTATTAACGACAACTATTCCAAGCTCCAGGCTGCTGTTAACCTCTACGCGGCACTGGGTGGCGGAAGATACTAATCATAAAAACCATTGACCATGATAAGTAAGCATGCATATGTAGATCCCACGGCTAAGATTGGGAACAATGTAGAAATAATGCCGTTCGCCTTTATCGGCGAGAACGTGGAAATCGGCGACGATTGTGTGATTATGCCCTATGCAGGTGTGCTTAAAGGCACCACGGTGGGCAAGGGAAACCGCATTCACGGACACGCCAGTCTCGGTGTTGACCCGCAGGATTTCAGATACGCGGGCGAGGAAAGCCGTTTGATTATCGGCGACAACAACGACATTCGCGAGAATGTGGTTATTGCACGCGGCACTCATGCCGACGGTGCAACCCGCATTGGCAACGGAAACCATATTATGGAGAAGGTGCACATCTGCCACGACGCCGACATTCACAACAACACCGTGATTGGCATAGCCTCGATTGTGGCGGGCAGCACGATGATTGAGAGCGAAGCCATACTCTCCAATCTTGTTGTGGTGCACGAGGGCAACCGCATCGGCCGCCTCTCGCTCATTCAGAGCGGTTGCCGTGTGCAGAAGGACGTTCCGCCCTACATCATCACGAGCGGAAACCCTGTGGTATACCACGGGGTGAACGCGGGAATACTGGCTGATTACAAAAACCTCAGCGAGCGTATCCTGCGCCACATTGCCAATGCCTATCGCCTGGTGTTCAATGGCGACACGAGCGTGGAAGATGCTGTGATGAAGATCAAGGAGCAGATTCCGCAGAGCGAAGAAATCAGCAATATAGTGAAGTTTATCAGCAATTCCAAGCGCGGCATCATACAAGCCGAATTCTGATTTCGCGGTAATAACATCAATGAATCTCCGGCCTTAACGGGTCGGAGATTTTTTTTGCCGCATGTCGCAAGAGGCTTGCCCTATGTGGTGAAAACAAGGTGCGGACACAATCTCTCTGCAGTCTGATATGATTCCCCCGCAGTCTGATATAATCCCCTGCACAAGGCGTGATTCTCTCAGTTGCCCCTATCTTTCCCGCAACTTGCTTGATATTACGGAGATACACAACGGAGGAAAATTCCTGTTGAAC